>NZ_JACBGN010000218.1 GCF_013401435.1 Streptomyces sp. BR123 | reverse complement strand
CGTCCCCACCCGTACCTGCGCCCGTGCCCGTACGCGCGCCCGCCGGGCCGTACGACAGCCAGCCCCTGCACGGGACCGCCCTGTTCAGCGTGAAGGCCGCCGACAATGCGGCGGCACAGGAGTTCACCGTCTCCGGTACCCGCGTCTCCCGCGTGGCCGTCTACCTCGGCAGCACGGCCGCCACCGGCAGGGTGACCGCGCAGATCCGACGCGACAAGGCCGACGCCGCGTCCGTCGTCGCCTCCCGGTCCGTCAGCCTGGAGTCCCTCGGCGGGGCAGGCGCCGGCTGGCTGGAGTTCCCCATCGGCGCCGACGTCACCCCCGGCGCGACCTACCACCTGCACCTCCAGGCCATCACCACCGAGAACAAGACCATCGCCTGGTACGGCACGACCACCACCGTCCCCGACTCGCTGACCAGCTGGAACTACGACAAGGCGCACTGGGGCGGCTGGCACGCCTCGACCTCCTCCCGGCTGGCCTTCCGGGTGAACCCGCCAGACACCGAGCGCTGCGGCGAGACGGAGCCCTGCTACGTGCCCACCTCGGCGCTCGCCGCCCGCACCGCCGGACTGCTGTCCAACGGCACCGCCACCGAGGCCGTCCTGCCCTCCTTCGCGGTCGGCGCGGCGTACGTCGACGGCAGCAACGTCCTGACCCTCCCGTCCGGCCGCCGCCGGTACCTGCCCGCCGGGGCCCGGACGTCCGCCGTGGTTCCGGCAGACGATCCCGGCGCCCGGGCGCAGATCGCCGAGAGCCGCGCCTGGCTCGCCGCCGGCCGGATCCCCGGCACCACCGCGGACCGGCGGGCCGCGGCACAGCGCGCGCTGCTGTCCATGCGGGCCCTGCTCCAGCCCAACGGGGCGTTCGCCGCGGCCTGGTCACCGCCGTGGGAGTACTCCTGGCCGCGGGACGGGGCCTTCGCGGCGGTTGCGTTCGCCGCCACCGGGCACGACGAGGAGGCCTACCGGATCCTGCGGTACGACGCCGGGACCCAGCGCGCCGACGGGACCTGGGAGGCCCGCACCGAACTGGACGGCAGCGGCCCGCCGGACACCCGGGCCTGGCAGCTCGACGGCAACGGCTGGGTCCCCTGGGCCGCATGGCAGTGGTACCGGGCGGCGCCGGCCGCGGACCGGGACGAGCGGCTGCGCCTGCTGTACCCGATGGTGCGCAAGGCCGCCGACCACGCCGCCTCCTGCCTCGGCGCCGACGGCCTGCCGCCCGCCTCGCCGGACTACTGGGAGCTGGGCACGGACACCCCGAACATCGGCACCGCCGCCCCGCTGCTGGCCGGCCTCAACGCCGCCGCGGACCTCGCCGACCGGCTCGGGCAGGGCCGGGACGCGGGCCGCTGGGCCCTCGCCGCCCGGCGGCTGTCGGACGGCATCGCCGCCTCCTTCGCCCCGCTCGGCTACCCGCGCACCGCCGACGGGAAGCACGGCCGCGACAGCGCCGCCGCCTTCATGGCGCCGCCGGTCAACGAGGCCCCCGCCGACGTGCGGGCCGCGCTGGACTCCACCCGCGCGGCGCTGCTGCTGCCGAACGGCGGGCTCTCGCCCGGCAACGACCCGGGGTTCAGCTGGGGTTCGTACGCCTGGACCGCCAGCACGAGCTTCTTCGCGCTGGCCTGGGCCCACCTGGGCGAGACCGGGAAGGCGCAGGGGGTACTGGACTGGCTGCTGTCCAAGCGCAACGGTCTGGGCGAACTCCCGGAGACCGTCAACGGATCCGGCCGTCCCTCGTCCGTCGCACCGCTCGGCTGGACCGGCGCGCTGCTGCTGATGACGGAGCTGGCCCTGGAGGGCCGCCCGCTGCCCGCGCCACCGCTGCGGCCGGCGCCGGACGCCGGGGCGCGGTAGCGCGGGACCGGGAGGGGGCGTTCACCCGTGCGCCCGGGACCGGGGATTCCTGCGTTGTCGGTCCTCCGGGACGGGGGTCACTTCTGGGCGTGCTCGCCCAGGGTGAACAGCAGCCAGATGAAGCCGGCGAAGAGGTGGGTGCCGGCGATGTAGAAGAAGGCGCGCAGCGCGACGCCCTTCCCCTTCCACTGCTCGTAGCCGGCCTCGGTGTCGGCCGGACCCCCGGTCCCGCGGCCGCCGCGGCGTGCACGCTCCTGCTGCTCCATCACGGCTCCCGCTGCCCGAATCCCACGTGGTCGTTGTCAGAACCCGGCAAGTCTAGCCGCCCCGGGACGGTTACCCGAAGGCCTTGATCAACGTCTTCCTTGTCATGGTAGGGTAAAAGCTAGAGTCCCTAGGAAATAAGAGTCCCTAGGAAATGGAACGCTGCGGGGCCGGGGAGCAGGACAGGAAAGGGTGGGGTGAACAGGGCATGGCCCGTGCCGGGATCACCGTCGTCCGACTGACGGAAGCAGCCGCGGCCATGGCCGACGAGGTCGGCCTGGAGAAGGTCACCGTGTCGGCGCTCGCGCGGCACTTCGGGGTCAAGGACGCCAGCCTGTATTCGCACGTGCGCAACCTGCGGGAGCTGCGCGTGCGGATCGCCCTCCTCGCCTCCGACGAAATGACCGAGCGCATCGCCGCGGCCGTGGCCGGCCGGGCCGGCCGGGACGCCCTCGTCGCCTTCGCCGACGCCTACCGCGACTACGCGCTCGCCCGCCCCGGCCGGTACGCGGCCACGCAGATGCAGCTCACACCGGAGGAGGTCGCCGGCTCCGCCGGCTTCCGGCGCAGCGTCGAGCTGACGTACGGCATGCTGCGCGCCTACGGGCTGCAGGAGCCGGACCTCACCGACGCCGGCCGCCTGCTGCGCAGCACCTTCCACGGCTACGTCCACCTGGAGCTCGTCGGCGGCTTCGGCAACGCCCGCCCGGTGAGGGAGTCCTGGGCGCGCTCGCTCGATGCGCTCCACGGGCTGCTGGAGGCCTGGCCGGCGGGCGGCGGGAGGCCGGGGACGCGGAAGGGCGCAGAAGCAGCAGAAGCAGCAGAAGAAGAGGAGCAGGGAAACCCGTGACGACACCCGCGCCCACGGCCGCGACACTCGCCGTACCCGGCGCCACCCTCTACTACGAGACCCGCGGCAGCGGCCCGCTCCTGCTGCTGATCCCCGGCGGCGCGGGGGACGCGGGCATGTACCGGACCCTGGCCGCGGCACTCGCCGACCGGTACACCGTGGTCTCGTACGACCAGCGCTGCATGTCCCGCAGCCGGCTCGACGGGCCGCTCGCCGACCAGGAGGTGCAGGTCTGGAGCGACGACGCCCGCCGCCTGCTCGACCACCTCGCGCCGCACGACGAGGCGTTCGTCATGGGATGCAGCTCCGGCGCGATCACCGCGCTCGACCTGCTGGCCCGCCACCCCGACCGGGTGCGCCGGGCCGTCGCGCACGAGCCGCCGCTGCTGGAGCTGCTGGCGGACCCGGCCCCGCACCGGGCGCTGTTCGCCGAGGTCCGCGAGACAGCCCGGACCCGGGGCCCCGGCCCGGCCATGGCACGCTTCGGCGAAGGCCTCGCAGAGGGCGGATCCGGCGACCACGGCCACGACCGCAGCCACGACCCCGGCCACGACGGCCACCGCGGCGAACTGCCCCCGGACCTGGAGGAGATGGCCGAGCGCATGCACGCCAACGCGCCGGCGTTCCTGGAGCACGTGCTGTGCCCGTTCTCCTCGTCCGCCCCGGACGTGTCCGCCCTGCGCCGCGCCGCCGACAAGCTCGTCCTGGCGGTCGGCCGGGACTCGCGAGGCCTGGAGCCCCTGTACGGGCCGGCCGCCCGGCTGGCGGAACTGCTGGGCGCGGGCGCGCCGGCCGAGTTCCCCGGCGGGCACCTGGCCGCGGTCGAGCAGCCCCACGACTTCGCCGAGCACCTCGCCCTGCTGCTGCGCTGACTCCGCCCCGCCCCGCCCCGGACCGCGGCGGCGCAGGGGCACGGCCGTGATCACGACCAGTGGATTCGGCGCATGGAGGGCCGGAACGGATGAGGGCCGCCGCACCAGCGCGGACCTCCGGGGCGCCGCCGCCGGGATCGACTTCGACGCCGCCGGCCGCATCGCGTCGGTCCGCATCACGACCCTGCTGAGGGGGGAGCGGTCGGCCCGGGCGTGCGTCCGGCGGGTGCACGCCCGGGCCGGGGGTGTTCAGGAGAGCTTGCCGTCGTAGTCCGGCAGCTTGAAGGTGCGCTCGGCGTGCCCGCCGACGAGGTCGCTCTGCTTGTTGCCGATATTGGCGATGATCTTGTAGCCGCGGGCCTCGATCTCGGCGCGCTTGGCCGTCTTGTACGCGCTGACCTCGTTGAACAGGTCGGGCAGGTCCCGCACGTACAGCCCCGAGACCGGGTAGCCGACCGACCGGAGGTTGTGCTCCGTGAGGGAGCCGATGATTCCGGGGCGGGCGGTGACGAAGAAGACGGCGACGCCGCGCTCGTCGGCGTACCGGGTCAGGTCGCGGACCTCGGAGATCGCCGGGGTCGGGCATTCCCAGAACCAGTGGAAGTCCGTTTCCAGCGAGGAGTTGTCGATGTCGAGGACGATGGCGGTCTTCTCGCCGGCCGGCGTCTGCGCGATGCGCTGCTCGACGTACGGGCGGGCGGTGGCCATCACGGCGGCCACGTCACGCTTCCAGGCGCCGTAGTCGATGCCCAGGATGGCTGCGTTGCCGCCGGGCGCGGACGCCGTCGCCGCGGCCGGGGCGACGCCCGGGGCGGCAGCCGGGGCCGCCTGGGAGGTGCCGGCGGGGACCAGCAGCAGGACGGCGGTGGCCGCTGCGGTCGCGGTCGCGGTGCCGAGCGTACGGATGCGGGTGTGGCTGGGGATACGGGTGCTGCGCATGTGGGGGCGCTCCTCGTGTGGCGGATTTGGCATGTACGCGGCCAGAATCGGCAAGATCATGCCTTGTGTCTACTGGTCGGTAGGAAATTTCTTCCGCCCGGCAGGTGAACGCTCGTCTGCTCCGAAACCTCTGGTCATCCGTCAGGTCGCCGTCCAGCCGCCGTCCAGGGGGAGGGAGGTGCCCGTGATGTGTGCGGTGTGCGGCCCGCACAGCCAGACGGCCGCCGACGCCACCTCTGCCGGCTCGATCAGGCGCCTGATGGCGGACCGCGTCAGCAGCACGTCGTTCAGTACGTCATCCGGACTGATCCCGTGGGCGGCCGCCTGCTGCCCGATCTGCTCCTCGACCAGCGGGGTGCGGACGTAGCCCGGGCTGATGCAGTTGCTCGTCACCCCGTACGGGGCCCCCTCGAGCGCGGTGACCTTGCTCAGCCCCTCCAGGCCGTGCTTGGCCGCGACATAGGCGGACTTGTACGCGCTGGCGCGCAGCCCGTGGACGCTGGAGATGTTGACCACCCGGCCCCAGCCCGCCCCGTACATGTGCGGCAGCACCCGGCGCAGCAGCAGGAACGGTGCGGTGACCATCACCTGCTGGATCAGGGTGAAGCGCTCCACCGGGAACTCGGGGATCGGGGCCACGTGCTGCAGCCCGGCGCTGTTGACCAGGATGTCCACGGCTGCGGGAAGTTCCCCGACGGCGGACGGGTCGGCCAGGTCGACGACGTGCGCCCGCCCGCGGACGAGGGCCGCCACCGCCTTCGCGGACTCCTCGCGGACGTCGGCGACATGGACCTCGGCCCCCGCCCGTGCGAGGGCGAGGGAGCAGGCCCGGCCGATGCCGCTGCCGCCGCCCGTCACCAGCGCGACGCGTCCCCGCAGGGAAGGAGATTGGCTCGTCATGCCTGAAGAGTAGGAACGGCCCCGGGCCCGCACCCATGGCGGCGGGCGCCACACTCGAGGGGGCGGGTGTGGTGCCCTCCGCCACAGGGATCGCGGCCGACGGGCCGGGACCGGCGGACGCCGGTCAGGAGCGGTAGACGCGGAGGTCCGAGACTTGGTACGACATCTCGGTCACCCCCCGTTCGGGGGCGGGGTGGTAGCGGCCGGCGCACACCGACAGGTTCACGATGATGTACGCCCGCCAGCGCCGGCCGACGCCGCTGCGGTCGGCGTACACGCGGGTGCCGTTGACCCACCAGACGACCGACCGGGCGCCGAACCTCACCTTGAGGTCCACCCATCCGCCCGGCTCCACGGCCGGGTTGCGGTAGTAGTACGAGCCGCCGCGCAACACGTGGTTGGACAGCTCCAGCAGGTCGGGGTTGTCGGGGTGGTACTCGAAGACGTCGACCTCCTGGCCGCCGTCACGCCAGGTCCAGATCGCCGGCCAGGCGCCTATCTCCTCCGGGAGCCGGACGCGCGCTTCGAGGACGTCCTCCGCGCGCAGCAGGAAGCCCTCCTTGCTGCCCTCGGTGGTGAGCAGGCCGGCGTCCCATTTGCCGTCCGGGCGGCGGGTGGCGCGGAAGGTGCCGCTGCGGCTGTAGGCGGGGTCGGGGGTGAGGTAGTCGAGTTTGTTGTCGCCGGGGTTGATGGGGCCGCCGTTGGGATAGGCCCAGGACCTTCCGGCGACCCACTGGGTTGTCGAGCGGAAATCGGCTGTGAACACGGGTGCGGCCGCAGCAGGGCGGCGGAACCGTGCGAGAAGTTGCGAGATCACACGGAAGGCCTGCCCGGGGCATGGCGGCGCCACGCCGGGGACAGGAAGCGGAACGGCCGTTGAGCGGGGGATGTGCACCGGTGCGCCGGGCCTGCTCCGGCGCACCCGGTGTCGGGGCGGTGCGAGGGGGGTGTGAGCGGCGTGGGTGCGGTGCGAGTGGGCGTACGGGTCAGGCCCCGGACTGCTCCTGCTCCCGGCGTGCCGCGCGCTCCGCGTTCCGCTCCTTGATGCGGGCCGCCTCCTTGCGGACGTCGGCCTGCGTGGAGCGCTCCTTCTGGAGCCACTCCGGGTTCTCCTGCTTGATCGCGTCGATCTGCTCGGTCGTGAGTGCCTCGGTGACCCCGCCGCGGGCGAGCCCGGCGATGGAGATGCCGAGCCGGGCCGCGACCACCGGACGCGGGTGCGGGCCGTTGCGTCGCAGCTCCCGCAGCCACTCCGGCGGGTCGGCCTGCAGCGCGTTCAGCTCGCTGCGGGAAACGACACCCTCCCGGAACTCCGCGGGGGTGGCTTCGAGGTACACACCCAGCTTCTTCGCCGCGGTGGCGGGCTTCATGGTCTGGGTGTTCTTGTGCGACGTCATGACGACAAGAATATCGAGCGTGTGCGCTACTCCTGACCACGCCCGGTAACCTGGCCGGGTGACAGGCTCGGAAGCACGCCCCCCGCTCTCTCCCTCTTTCCGGCTCGCGTACGTCCCCGGAGTGACCCCCGGCAAGTGGGTACGGATCTGGAACGAGCGCCTGCCCGACGTTCCGCTGACCCTCCTCCAGGTGTCCGCAGGCGAGGCCCCGGACACCCTGCGTGACCGTGGCGCCGATGCGGGCCTGGTGCGGCTGCCCATGGACCGCACGGCCCTGTCCGCGATCCCCCTCTACACCGAGACCACCGTGGTCGTCGTCCCCAAGGACCACCTCGTGGCCGCCGCCGACGAGGTCACCCTCGACGACCTGGCCGACGAGATCGTGCTGCACCCCCTCGACGACACCCTCGGCTGGGAGGCCCTTCCCGGGCGTCCCGCGTTCGAGCGCCCGGCGTCGACCGCCGACGCCGTCGAACTGGTCGCGGCCGGCATCGGCGTCCTCGTCGTCCCGCAGTCCCTGGCCCGCCTGCACCACCGCAAGGACCTGACCTACCGGCCGGTCACCGACGCCCCCGCGTCCCGGGTCGCGCTCTCGTGGCCGGAGGACGAGACCACCGACCTGGTCGAGCACTTCATCGGGATCGTCCGCGGCCGCACGGTCAACAGCACCCGCGGCCCGCAGCCGGCCGCGGCGCAGCCGAAGCAGCGGGGCCGCTCAGAGGCGAAGGGCGGCGGCCGCGGTACCGCAGCGGGCAGGCAGGCGGCGGGGAAGAACCCGCGCGGCGGGTCCGCCGGCGCGGGCGGTGCCAAGGGCGGCAGGGGAACCGGGAAGGCCACCGGCAGCGCCAAGGGGGCCAAGGGGGCCAAGGGAGCCAAGGGGAGCGGCAAGCCCCGGCGCCGTCCGTAGCCGGCCGTCCGGCCCCGGCCGGGCGGCCCGTCGGTACGCGTGCCGGGGCGGCCGCGGGTCCGCGGCGTGACAATGGTGGTGCGATGCCGTACATAGCCGTGAGCGCGCTGAGCCATTCCGGGCTGATACGGGACCACAACGAGGACAGCCTCGTGGTCGGACCCTGGACACTGTGCGCCACCGTCACCCGCAACCCGCAGACGTTCGTCTTCCCCCTCGGCGAGCCCCTCGTCGTCGCGGTCGCCGACGGGATCGGCGGGCAGCCGGCCGGTGAGGTGGCCAGCGCCCTGGTCGTACGCCAACTCGCGGCGCTCGGGCCCGCCCTGGTCGGCGAGGGCGCCGTCCGAGAGGCGCTGGCCATGTGCGACCAGGCGGTGTACGCGGCCGCGGACAGCGATCCGGGGCTGGCCACCATGGGAACGACGGTCGCCGGGGCCGTCGTCCTCGGCGAGTCGCTGATCTCCTTCAACGTCGGCGACAGCCGGGTCCTCGACGCGACACAGGAGGAGCTGCTCCAGGTGAGCGTGGACGACAACCCGCCCTTGGCGCCCGGGCAGCGTACGACCTCGCTGCTCACGCAGGCCATCGGCGGCGCCCGCCACAGCACCGGCATCACACCGCACGTCGCGACGCGGCCCGTCGCGCCGGGGGACCGCTACCTCGTGTGCTCCGACGGGCTGACCGACGCCGTGCCGGAGGAGGAGCTCGGCGAGCTGCTGCGGGTGCACGACGACGGCAAGGCTGCCTACGAGCTGTGGCGGGCCGCGATCGAGGCGGGCGGCCCCGACAACATCACCCTCGCCCTCCTGCGCATCGGCGAGTAGCCGGGCGCGTGGCGAAGGCGGGCCGGCGGCGACCTGCCCGTCCCGGCCCGTCCCGGCTCGGCGTTCCGGCTCAGCCCGCTTCCCGGCCCCCGCCCAGCGCGTGCCGGCGCAGCATGCGGGAGATGTCCGCCGCGGTCACGATGCCGACGAGCCGATCCCCGTCCAGCACCAGGATCGGCAGCCCGGCCCCCGGCCGCAGGGCGTCCAGCGTGGCCGTCAGCAGATCACCCGGAGCGGCCACCGTGCACCGCTCCCGCGGGGTCGCCACGTCGCGGACCCGCAGCTCCTCCCGCTGCGCGGCCGGGACGGCGGCCAGTCGGGCCATGTGCACGATCCCGCTCGGACGGCCGTCGAAGTCGAGTACGGGCAGCACCGAGTGCCGTGCGTCCAGGGCCACCTCGTCGATGAACCGCGGCACGGCGAGCCAGTCGGCCCCGGTGACCACCGGCGCTGACATGGCATCGGCCACCCGCACGCCCTCCAGGGCCGCGCGCAGCTCCGAGGTGCGCCGCTCGGCGCCCGCGACGACCGCCATGAACAGGCCCACGAGGACCAGCCACAGCCCGCCGGGGGAGCCGCGCAGGAAGGAGACCCAGCCGAAGCCGGCCAGCAGCACGCCGAAGACCTGCCCGCTGCGCGAGGCCGCCCGTTCCGCCCGCTCGCGGTCGCCGGTGCGCCACCACAGCAGAGCCTGCAGCACCCGCCCGCCGTCGAGGGGCGCGGCCGGCAGCAGGTTGAACACGCCAAGGAACACGTTCGTCCAGCCCAGCCACACCAGGACGGCCGCGGGCACGGCCCAGCCGGTCAGCGTGTGCAGCCCGAAGCCCGCGCCGAGCGCGACGCCCCCGACGGCGAGGCTGGCGATTGGCCCGCTGACGGCCACCGCGAACGCCACCCCGGCGTTCTGCGGCCGCCCCATCCGGGTCATGCCGCCCAGCGCCCACAGGGTCACGTCCTCCACGGAGATGTTCTTCCTGCGGGCGGTCGCCGCGTGCGCGGTCTCGTGCAGCAGCAGACTGCCCAGGAGCAGGAGGGCGCCGACGGCCGCGGCGACGGTGTACACGGTGTGGGAGCGCCCCGGCGTCCAGGCGGGCAGGGTCTGACGGCCGAGCCCGTACGCGAACAGCACCACCAGCAGCGGAACGCTCCAGTGCATGCGCAGGGGTACTCCGACCACCCGCCCGATGGGGACCGAGCCGTTCATCGTCGTCTCCTGCCCCTCGGAGGCCGGACCACACCCCCATTGTCACCCCGGTGTGCGCGGGCGCCGCCTCCCCGAGGGCTCAGGCCTCCCCGGAGGGCTCAGGCCCCGGAGGCGAGGGCGGCCGGCGCCGCCTCCAGCTCCCACGCGTGGCGCTTGAACTCCGATCGGAATCCGGCGTGGTCCTCCCACTGCCGGGCGATACCGCGCAGCACGTCCCAGTGGTGCTCCACCGACTGGTCGATGACGCGGCCCAGGGCCGCGTCGGCCGTGGCCCGCTTCTCCAGCAGCCCCTTGACCGCCGAGGCCTCCAGTACCGCGTTGCGCAGCGCCCGCAGCGCGCGCGAGGTGTCGTCCATCGCGAAGCCGCGCTCGCTGCCGGTCGCCTCGTCGAACAGCGGGGTGAGCCGCGCCTCGATGAAGGCGGTGATCCGCTCGAAGTGCTGCACGTCCATCGGGGGCTCCCTCTCCGGCCGCGCGCGGCGGCCCGGAACATCGCGTGTGTCACGTTTCCTTCCGCCGCCCGGATCCTGCCCGGGCAGCGCGCCTGCAGGATATCGGCCGAAGATCCGCAACAGGACTGCCCCGGCAGTGCAACGGATCCGCGGTATCGCCGTCGCTCCCCGTCCTCCCGGTGTTACCTTCCGTGTCGTCGGTGTGCGCGTATCGATAGTCGGGGGGCGGGGCATGATGAGCGCAACGGCGGAGCTCGGCCATGCGGAGGGGACGGACGCGTTCCTGCGGCACATGATCTGGCGTCATCCGCACCAGCGGCAGCCCGTGATGGCCCTGCTCGGGCCCCGTCAGTCCGGCAAGTCCAGCGTGCTGCGCTCCCTCTCCCAGGGCTGCGGATCGACGGTGGTCCACGCCCACCTCGACTTCGACGAGACCCCGCTCGACCCGGTGTCCGCGGCGGCCCTGGTCGCGTTCCAGATGATGCGCGGCTGGGACACGCTGCGCCGCAGCCCGGTGTTCCACCGCTTCGCCCTCGGCCTGCTCGCGCTCAACGAGGTACTGGAACCCGACCGGGCCCGCGCCACGGACCAGATCCGCGACCTGATCCGGCACTACACGCGCAACACCCGCCGCGGCCGCTTCGCCTCCCGCCTGGAGGACGCCGTGGACGCCACGATGGACGTGGTCGTCACCGGAGCGCTCAGTCCGCTCGTCCAAGGCCCCCGTGAGGTGGCCGGCGCCGTACGGGACGGGGCCCGGCCCGTGATCGGATCGCTGCTGCAGAGCACCGCACGCTGGGGCCTGCGCGACGCGCTGCGCTGGCACGTCGGCATCCCCGAGGCGGAGGACGCGGGCCATGTCGACGCCCTGATCCGGCTCAGCTCCGCCTCCCGCTCCTCGGCGGTGGCACCACTGCTGGCTGCCTTCCTCGCCGACGCCAAGGACCAGGCGGAGCGGCACCCGGCCCTGCGCTCGGCCTGCTCCTGCGAGATCCCGGCGTCCGAACCCGCCCGCGGCCGGCACGACCACGCCTGGGTGCTGTTCGTGGACGGGGCCCAGACGCCGGCCGGCCGCCGCTTCCTCACCGCCCTCGTCGCGGCCCGGATCCGCAACGAGCAGCACGCGCCGGGACCGTTCGGCGCCGCGGACCCCCTCGTCGTCCTCGCCGCCTGCGACCAGTGGCAGCCGGAGTGGACCACCCGCTGGTGCGAGCCCTGGCGCACCACCCCGCTGCCGGAGAGCCCGCAGCGCCGCATCCCCCTGCTGTCCCGCGCCACCCGCGGGGTGTGGACCCGGCAGGACGAGCCGGGCGGCGGCCCGGACCCGCTCTCGGCGGCCCACTACTGGTATCCGGTCTGGCTCGACCCGATGTCCGAGGACCGCGTCGCGGACGTCGCCGACAGCGGGGGCTCCCTGGCCGGGCCCGTCCCCGCGTCCGTGGCGCACGCCCTCACCGGCGGCCTCTGGGGAGCCGCCCTCACCCTGCGGGACCAGCGCGCCTCCGCGTCACCGGACGCGGACGCGGCCGAACGGGACAGACCCCTGCCCGCCGCCGTCGACGCGGGCGGAAGACCCCTGTGGTCGCGGGCCCTGGAGAGCAGTCTCCCCGAGGGCCTCACCGCGCCCGGCCGACAGTGGACCGGCGTGCCGGCCGTCGTCCTCGCCGCCGCCTACCTCGCGGACGTGCGCACCGCCGACGACCCCCGCGTGCCGCCCGAGATAGCGGACCTGCCGCGCAGCCTGGAACTGCTGCGCCGCAACCTGTGGGTCAGCACCTTCTTCCACCGCCCCTCCCTCATCCGGGAGATCGGCTGGGGCGAAGCCGACCGGCCCCCCGTCCTGCACCCATGGCTGGGCCGCTGCGCGCTCACCGCCCTGGCCGCCGCGCCCGCGACCGTGCCGGCCC
>NZ_JACBGN010000217.1 GCF_013401435.1 Streptomyces sp. BR123 | reverse complement strand
GCCCCCACGCGCCCCCGGCCCATGACCAACCAGGACTGGTGGCCGAACCAGCTGGACCTCCAGGTCCTGCACCAGAACCCGCCCGCCGCCAATCCGCTGGGCGGGGACTTCGACTACGCGCAGGAGTTCGCGAACCTCGACGTCGACGCGCTGAAGCGGGACGTCTTCGAGGTGATGACGACGTCTCAGGACTGGTGGCCGGCCGACTACGGCCACTACGGGCCGCTCTTCATCCGGATGAGCTGGCATGCCGCGGGCACGTACCGCATCGCCGACGGCCGGGGCGGCGGCGGGGCCGGCGCCCAGCGCTTCGCCCCCCTCAACAGCTGGCCGGACAACGCGAGCCTCGACAAGGCACGCCGGCTGCTGTGGCCGGTCAAGCAGAAGTACGGCCGGCAGATCTCCTGGGCCGACCTGCTGATCTTCGCCGGGAACTGTGCGCTGGAATCCATGGGGTTCAAGACCTTCGGATTCGGCTTCGGCAGAGAGGACATCTGGGAACCCGAGGAGGTGTTCTGGGGGCCGGAGGACACCTGGCTCGGAGACGAGCGCTACAGCGGCGACAGAGAACTCGCGGTTCCTTTCGGCGCCGTGCAGATGGGCCTGATCTACGTGAACCCGGAGGGCCCCAACGGAAACCCGGATCCACTGGCGGCCGCCCGGGACGTCCGCGAGACGTTCGCACGCATGGCGATGAACGACGAGGAGACGGTCGCCCTCATCGTCGGCGGCCACACCTTCGGCAAGTGCCACGGCGCGGTCGACGCCCGGTACATCGGCCCGGAGCCCGAGGCTGCCCCACTGGAGCAGCAGGGCCTCGGCTGGCGGAACACCTACGGCAGCGGCAAGGGCTCCGACACGCTCACCAGTGGGCTGGAGGGCGCGTGGACCACCGAGCCGACGAAATGGGACAACGGCTATCTGGACAACCTGTTCCGGTACGACTGGGAGCTGACGAAGAGCCCGGCCGGCGCGCACCAGTGGAAGCCGAAGGATCCCGAGGCGCAGGGCACCGTGCCGGACGCGCACGATCCGTCGAAGCGGCACGCCCCCATGATGCTGACGACGGACCTCGCGCTGAAGCTGGATCCGGTCTACCGGCCGATCTCCCAGCGCTTCCACGAGCACCCGGACGAGCTCGAGACCGCGTTCGCGAAGGCGTGGTACAAGCTGCTGCACCGCGACATGGGGCCCGCCGTGCGCTACCTCGGCCCGTGGGTCCCCGAGCCCCAGCTGTGGCAGGACCCCGTCCCCGAACGCGACCACGACCTGGTCACGGACGAGGACGTCGCCACCCTCAAGGAGCGGATCCTGGGCTCGGGCCTGCCCGTGTCCCATCTGGCCGCCACGGCGTGGGCGTCGGCGGCGAGCTTCCGCGGCACCGACAAGCGCGGCGGCGCCAACGGTGCGCGGATCCGGCTCGCGCCGCAGAAGGGCTGGGAGCCCAACGACACGCCCGAGGTGGCCGCGGTACTCGAAGCCCTGGAGCGGATCCGGCAGGACTTCAACGGCTCGCAGTCCGGCGGGACGCGGGTGTCGCTGGCCGATCTGATCGTCCTGGGCGGCTGTGCGGCCGTCGAGCAGGCGGCGCGGAACGCCGGGCACGCCGTCACGGTCCCGTTCGCGCCGGGACGTACGGACGCCTCGCAGGAGCAGACGGACGTGGAGTCGTTCGCCGTGCTGGAACCGAGGGCGGACGCGTTCCGCAACTACGTGCGGGCCGGGGAGAAGCTGCCGCCGGAGACCCTGCTCCTGGACCGGGCCAACCTGCTGACGCTGACCGCCCCCGAGATGACCGCGCTGATCGGCGGCATGCGCGTACTGGACACCAACGTCGGACGGTCCCCGCGCGGTGTCTTCACCGACCGCCCCGGGACGCTGACCAACGACTTCTTCGTCAACCTGCTGGACATGGGCACGGAATGGAAGGCGTCCGAAACGGTCGAGAACGAGTTCGAGGGCCGGGACCGGGCCACCGGCCAGGCCAAGTGGACCGCGTCCGCCGTCGACCTCGTCTTCGGCTCCCACTCCCAGCTGCGGGCCATCGCGGAGGTGTACGCGTCCCGGGACGCGGGCGAGAAGTTCGTCCGTGACTTCGTCGCCGCGTGGGTCAAGGTCATGAACCTCGACCGGTTCGACCTGGCCTGAGCCGGCGTCCGGGCCGGCCCTGTCCTCCCGGCCGGCCCGGACACCCGCCCGGCGGACGCCGCCCCCTCACTCCTCCGGGTCCTCCGAGTCCACCGGGTCCTCGGGGAGGACGTTGCCGTCCTCGTCGAGCTGCAGGTGGATCCGTGCCGGGTCCTGGCTGTTGAGGTCGGAAGGGCGGGGGCCCTCGGGGCCGTCGGACCCCCAGCCGGACCCCCAGCGCAGCAGGCGGCGGGTGCGGGCGATCCGGTACGCGGCGCCCTGGAACTCCAGCCGGTTCACGCGGCCGGCCCGGAGCCTGTCGGCGGCCTCGGCGTATGCAGCCAGCTCCGCTGCGTGCGGGTCCGCCTGCGCACCGTCGGCCGCTGCCCGGGTGCGGGCGTCGGCGTGCATGTCGGTGCCGACGGGGATGAGGCCGCGCATCCGCGGCCACGCCCAGGTCAGCTGGAAGTCCAGGGACCTGCGGGCCGCCTGCGCCGACGGGTGCGGGCCGCTGACCGGCTTCCAGCCGTTCCCGGACTGCTCCACCACCGCGAACGTCGGCGGCAGGAGCAGGACGTCCGGGTGCGTGTCCAGCGCCCGCCGCGAGTCGGCGCGCACGTCCCCCGGGAACCGGTCGCCGGCGTAGTGCAGGCCGCGCAGTGCCAGCTGCTCCAGCGCCTGGGCCGGGGTGACCGGGGCGTCCGGGTCCAGGACCAGGCCGGCGTCCACCTGCGGCTCCGAGGCGTCCCGGCCCCAGCCGCGAGTTCAGGCTGTCGCGCGCCTGCTGCGGGCAGCCGTCCGCCACCGCGACCACCACCCGCCACCGCCGCCCGTCCCCGGGCCCCTGTGCGGCCACCCCGAACAGCGGTCCGCGCACGACGACGTCGCCGGCGCGCGCCGCGGCGTCGACGGCGTCGGCCTCCACTGCGGCTTCCACCGGCTCCACCGGTACGCGCACCACCATCGGCCGCGACCGGCCCTGCCCTGCATCCCCACGGTCCATGCCCCCATCCTGCCGACCGGAGAACGGCGCCGTGGCGGATTCACCGTTCCTGCCCCCTGCCGGGTGGCATCGGCCGGAGCGCGGCTACGGTGCCGCGTCGGCGCCGTCGTCGGCTGCGTCGGCGCAGGCGGGGCACAGGCCCCGGTAGATCACGTCGGCCCGCACGACGGTGAAGCCGAACCGTTCGGAGGCGGCCAGGCCGGCCAGCGGGTCGCCGGCCGGGTGGACGTCCCGGATCTCGCCGCATCCGGAGCACACCAGGTGCTGGTGGGGGCGGTGCGCGTTCGGGTCGTAGCGCTTCGCGCGGCCGTCCGTTGTCACCTCGACCACCTCACCGAGCGCGACGAGCTCGCCGAGCGTGTTGTAGACGGTGGCGCGGGACACCTCCGGCAGCCGGGCTGTGGCCCGGGCGAGCACCTCGTCCGCCGTGAGGTGGACGTGCTCGCCGTCGAGTACCTCCGCGACGACCCTGCGCTGGGCCGTCATGCGCCAGCCGCGTCCGCGAAGCCGCTTCACCAGGTCGCTCATGCCCCACCAGCCTAAATGCGCATCGTTCGACTAATGAATCCGTACAGATTTGGTTGCCGCATTGACTTGGACTTGGTCCATCGTAGGATCGGTTCCGGCGACAACCAAGGGACAGGACGACGGCGGCACGAGCGCGTGGCGGATCGAGGTCCGGTTCCGAAGAAGGAGCTCACCCGCTCCGCCCCTCGCAGTTCCCGAGCACCGTGGCCCACCCAGTCCGGAAGGATTCCGAGGATTCCCATGCCTGAGAACGATGAAGCAATCGTCGTGGACGCGAAGACCGAAGGCACCGGGGGCTGCCCGGTCGCGCACGAGCGGGCCCCGCACCCGACTCAGGGCGGCGGAAACCGCCAGTGGTGGCCGGAGCGGCTCAACCTGAAGATCCTCGCCAAGAACCCGGCCGTGGCCAACCCCTTCGGTGAGGGGTTCGACTACGCCGCGGCGTTCGAGGCACTGGACCTGCCGGCCGTGAAGCGGGACATCGCCGAGGTGCTGACCACCTCGCAGGACTGGTGGCCGGCCGACTTCGGCCACTACGGCCCGTTCATCATCCGGATGGCCTGGCACAGCGCCGGCACCTACCGGATCAGCGACGGCCGCGGCGGTGCCGGAGCCGGGCAGCAGCGCTTCGCCCCGCTGAACAGCTGGCCGGACAACGCCAACCTCGACAAGGCCCGCCGCCTGCTGTGGCCGGTCAAGAAGAAGTACGGCCGGAGCCTGTCCTGGGCCGACCTGATGATCCTCGCCGGCAACGTCGCCCTGGAGACGATGGGCTTCGAGACCTTCGGCTTCGGCGGCGGCCGCGCGGACGTCTGGGAGCCCGACGAGGACGTCTACTGGGGCCCCGAGACCACCTGGCTCGACGACCGGCGCTACACCGGCGACCGGGAGCTGGAGAGCCCCCTCGGCGCGGTCCAGATGGGCCTGATCTACGTCAACCCGGAGGGCCCGAACGGCAACCCCGACCCGGTCGCCGCGGCGCGCGACATCCGCGAAACGTTCCGCCGGATGGCGATGAACGACGAGGAGACCGTCGCCCTGATCGCCGGCGGCCACACCTTCGGCAAGACCCACGGCGCCGGCCCGGCCCACCACGTCGGCCCCGACCCGGAGGACGCCCCGCTCGAACGGCAGGGCCTCGGCTGGAGCAACTCGTACGGCACCGGCAAGGGCGGCGACACGATCACCAGCGGCCTCGAAGGCATCTGGACCGCAACGCCCACCGCCTGGGACAACAGCTTCTTCGAGATCCTCTTCGGCTACGAGTGGGAGCTGTTCGAGAGCCCGGCCGGCGCCCGGCAGTGGCGGCCGAGGGAAGGGGCGGGCGCCGGCACCGTCCCGGACGCCCATGACGCGTCGAAGAGCCACGCCCCGACGATGCTGACGACGGACCTCTCGCTCCGCTTCGACCCGGTCTACGAGCCGATCTCGCGGCGCTTCCTGGAGGACCCCGCCGCGTTCGCCGACGCGTTCGCCCGGGCCTGGTTCAAGCTCACCCACCGCGACATGGGCCCGCTCGTGCGCTACCTCGGCCCCGAGGTCCCGTCCGAGACCCTGCTGTGGCAGGACCCGCTGCCCGGGCGGACGTACGAGCCCGTCGACGCCGCGGATCTCGCGGACCTCAAGGCCCGGATCCTCGACTCCGGCCTCACCGTCTCCGAGCTGGTGTCCACGGCGTGGGCGGCGGCGTCGACCTTCCGCGGCAGCGACAAGCGCGGCGGCGCCAACGGGGCGCGCATCCGGCTCCAGCCGCAGAGCGGCTGGGAGGTCAACGAGCCCGACCGGCTGACGTCCGCGCTGCGCACCCTGACCGGGATCCAGGAGTCCTTCAACGCCGGACGGACCGACGGCAGGCAGGTCTCCCTCGCCGACCTGATCGTGCTCGCCGGCAACGCGGGCGTCGAGGCGGCGGCCAAGGCCGCGGGCTTCGAGGTGGAGGTCCCCTTCACGCCGGGCCGCGTCGACGCCTCGCAGGAGCAGACGGACGTCGAGTCGTTCGCCGCACTCGAACCGGCTGCGGACGGCTTCCGCAACTACCTCGGCAAGGGCAACCGGCTGCCCGCCGAGTACCTGCTGCTCGACAAGGCGAACCTGCTCACGCTGAGCGCCCCCGAGCTGACGGTCCTCGTCGGCGGCCTGCGCGTCCTCGGCGCGAACCACCGGCAGACGCAGCTCGGCGTCTTCACGGCGACGCCCGGCGTCCTGACCAACGACTTCTTCGTCAACCTGCTCGACCTGGGCACGACGTGGAAGGCGACCACCGAGGACGCGCACACCTTCGAGGGCCGCGACGCCGCCACGGGCGAGCTCAAGTGGACGGGCAGCCGCGCCGACCTGGTCTTCGGGTCGAACTCCGAGCTGCGCGCGCTCGCGGAGGTGTACGCCAGCGACGACGCCGGGCGGAAGTTCGTGGACGACTTCGTCGCGGCGTGGAGCAAGGTGATGGACCTGGACCGCTTCGACCTCGTCTGACGACGCCGGGCCCGGTCCGACGACGGCGTCCGGGCCGGACACCCCCGAGGGGACTCCGTGTGGCGAGCCGCCACCGGGGGTGTCCGGCGCCCGCGCAGGGGGAGGAACACCCCCGGCGCGGGTAGGAGGGGTACGGAGGACCGTGCCATGAACCTGACCGACTGGCTGCTCACCCCGCCCGAGCGCGGCAACCCCGCCACGCACCTGGACCGGCGACGGCCCGGGGGCACGGCCTGGTCGGAGGGGAACGACGCACGGCCCGTGGTGCACGGCGCCGCGTACTTCGCGGAGCTGCTGGAGCGGATCGACGCCCAGCGCGCCGGCGACCTGCTCCTGTTCACCGACTGGCGCGGCGACCCCGACGAACGGCTCGGCCGGCACCACCCCGGCCGCGACGGCACCGGACGCCACGGCACCGAGATCGGCACCGTCCTGGCCCGTGCCGCCGAACGCGGCGTCATCGTCAAGGGCCTGATCTGGCGCTCGCACCTCGACAGCCTGCACTTCAGCCAAACCGAGAACCTGCACCTCGGCGAGGAGATCGAGAAGGCCGGCGGCGAATGCCTCCTCGACATGCGGATGCGCCCGGGCGGCTCGCACCACCAGAAGCTGGCCGTCCTGCGCCACCCCGGCCGCCCCCGCCTCGACATCGCCTACGTCGGCGGCATCGACCTGTGCCACAACCGCAACGACGACCGCAGCCACGCCGGCGACCCCCAGTCCACGGCGATGGCCGAGGCGTACGGTCCGCACCCGCCCTGGCACGACGTCCAGCTCGCCCTCCGCGGACCCGTGGTCGGTGACGTCGAGGCCGTCTTCCGTGAACGCTGGCAGGACCCCGCGCCCCTCAGCCGCAGCCCGATCACCCGCCTGCGGGAGTTCCTGCACCACGAGGACACCGAGGCGGACAGCCTTCCGCCGCAGCTTCCCGACCCCGAGCCCTGCGGCACCCACACCGTCCAGGTGCTGCGCACGTACCCGAACCGGCTGCTGCGCGGCTACCCCTTCGCCCCCGACGGCGAGCGCAGCATCGCCCGCGGCTACCTCAAGGCACTGCGCCGGGCCCGCGCCCTGATCTACCTGGAGGACCAGTACCTGTGGTCACCGCGCGTCGTGGCCTGCTTCGCCCACGCGCTGCGCGTCAATCCCGGGCTGCGGCTGATCGCCGTCATCCCCTCGCTCCCGGAGCAGGACGGCCGGCTGACGCTCCCCATGAACCTGATCGGGCGGATCAGCGCCCTCGACCGGCTGCGCAGGGCGGGCGGCCCGCGGGTCGCCGTCTACGGCCTGGAGAACCACGCCGGCACACCGGTCTACGTGCATGCCAAGGTGTGCGTCATCGACGACGTCTGGGCCACCGTCGGCTCCGACAACATCAACCTCCGCTCGTGGACCCACGACTCCGAGCTCAGCTGCGTCGTCCTGGACGACGCCCCGGACCCGCGCGCGCCCTGCGACCCCGGCGGCCTCGGCGACGGCGCACGCGGCTTCGCCCGCCGCCTCCGCCTGGAGCTCTCCCGCGAGCACCTGGACCTCGACGACGATCCGGTGCCCCCCGGCACGTCCGGGGAGCGGCACCCCGCCGCCGACGCCCTGTGCGACCCGGCAGCCGCCTTCCACGCCTTCGCCGCGGCCGCGGCCGACCTGGACGCCTGGTACGCCGACGGCTGCCGCGGCCCCCGCCCGCCCGGCCGGCTCCGCGGTTACCGGCCGCCGGACCTGGCCGCCACGTCACGCGTTCTGGCGACTCCCCTGCACCATCTCCTCGTGGACCCGGACGGACGCCCGCTCCGGCTCCGCCGCCGCAACGCGTTCTGACCCCGGTTCCCGGACCGCCGGGCAGGTCACAGTCCGCGCCCCTTCTGGACCCGCGCCCTGTGTGTCACCCTGGCACGGCGAACCGGGTCACCCATGTGCCGTACGGCCCGGCAAACCGACAGGAAACGCACCCGCCCATGCCCCTGCCCTTCCTGCCCCGCGCCGTGCCCGCCCTGGTAGCCGGTGCCACTACCGTCCTGCTGGCAGCCTGCGCGCCCGAAGCCGCCGCGCGGACGGCGGCTCTGCCGACAGCCGCCGCAGCCACCACGGCCGCAAGCGCCGCGTACCCGGCGCCGCAGCCGTCCGCGTCGGCGCCGCCCTCCGTGCAGCCCCGCCCCGCCACGCTGTCGATCCCGTCGATAGGCCTGTCCGGCCTGCGCGTGGAGCCGTACGCGGGCACGACCGACGACGCACCGGGGACCCGCATCCAGGACCGCGGCCTCGCGGCCAGCCCGTTCGGGCAGCGGGGCGGCGTCGGTCCCGGCCAGGTCGGGAACTTCCTGGTCACCGCGCACCGGCTGTCGGCCGGCGGGCCCCTGCGCGACCTGCCGTCGGTGAAGAAGGGCGACACGGTCGTCGTGACCGCCGGTGACGCCGTCCACACGTACGAGATCGTCGCGACCCGCTCGACGTCCTTCCGGTCGGAGCGCTCGCTGGACGAGCAGCGCGCGGCGGTCCCCGGGGCTCCTGAGCAGTCCCCCACCCAGGCCATGATCACGATCTCCACGTGTGCCACGCCGGAGGACCACGCCGCGGGGAACTTCTGGAGCGATGCGCAGGGCAATCCCGAACACCGCATCGACAAGATAGGCGTGCTGCGCAAGACGTCAGCGGCCGCACCCTGACCACCGGAGGGCCCCGACCGCCGCACCGGTGGTCGGAGCCCTCTGTCGTCCGGGGCTCAGCGGTGCCGGTCGGGGGTCAGCGGTCCACCCCGACCGCGCTCCACGCCTTGGCCACCACGTCCGCCGGCATCTCCAGCTCACGGGCGGCGCCGAGGGTCGCGAACCGGAACGCGGAGAAGTTCGTGGTGCGGGCGGCGTAACCCATCAGGCCCTTGTACCAGATGCGTCCGGCCCGCTCCCAGGCGTTGCCGCCCAGCTCGGTCGCGACCAGGTGGAAGGCGCGGTTCGCGATCCCGGCATTGGCGTGGACGCCGCCGTCCTCGCCGACGGTCTCGTCGTACGCCGATACATGCGCCACCTGCCCGAACCGCGCCGGGTCCGCCAGTGAGCCGGTGGCCTCGCCGGAGGGCAGCAGGCCCCGGCCGAACAGCCAGTCGGATTCCTCGGCGGTCTGCTTCAGGCTGTACTGCTCGGCCAGGAGGCCGAAGACGTTCCCGAGCGAGACGGCGAGGGCGCCGGGCTGGCCGTAGGACTCCAACTCGGCGGTGTGCCGGATGACCCCGATCATGTATTGCGCGGCGACCGCGTCCAGGGGCACGACGCCGTCGCCGAGCAGGATGCGCGACCCCTGCCAGATGGCGCCCGGCTCCCCGCCGCGGAGGACCGCGTCCACCGGGCCGCCCCGGCCGTCGATGGCGTTGCGCCCGTACACCGTGCGGAAGAAGTCCCAGGTCGCGCCGAGGGTGTCGTATGCGCCGTCCACCAGCGCGTCGCCGCTCGGCGCCCCTCCCTCCGTGCGCACCAACGCCGGGCTGTCGGAATCGTTCCGGCCGTCGAAGATCCTGCGAACCGGACGTACAGATGCACTCTCAGTCATGATCGCCATGCTGGCAGGAACCCCCGCCGCCGCCCCACCGTCGGCCGACCGATCAGTCAGGTCGGGCACAGGCCGGGCAGGGGCGGTGGCGGCGGGACGGCGGCCTCAGGACCGGGCGGAGACGCGGGCGCCCTCCGCACTGCCGGGCACGACCTCGGTGCGGACGTCGTCAGGCGGGCCGCAGGGGGTGGTGACGCACTGCCAGTCCGGCTTCTCGGGGACCTTCGCACCGGTGCCCTCGGAGGAGCCGCCCTTGCCGGGGCGGTTCTTGCCCCACTTGCCTTCGCTCTTCTTGCCCGTACCGCCCTTGCCCGGCAGGTCCTTGTCGGGCGCGACCTGGATGGCGTTGTCGGGCTCGCCGAGGAACAGCAGCGTGGACGTGTCGCCGCCGCTGATGTCGTCACCGCGCACGGTGACCGTGTGCGGGGTCGCGGGCGTGGCGGCGAAGGCGGTACCCGGCACCAGGACACCTCCCGCGGCCATCGCGGTCGAGGCGGCAAACAGGACGAGACGTTTCGTTCGAAAGGGGTGGGTCATGGTGTTCTCCTCTGCCGAGAGGGACGGATGGGGTGCTTCCAGTACGCCCCGGAACGCCCGCCGGGTCACGCCCCTGGAAGTCGTGGCTTGACACACGGCGGCAGCGGTGCCGGGCGGGGTTCGGGGGAAAGGGCACCGCCGATGCCGGTGGGTTGCGGGCCGGGGCCCGGAGGGCGGCGGCAGACTCGCCCCATGACAACTGCCGAGCCGTCGGGCGGTCGGCCGCGGCGGCGCGGGCGCCTGGAAGCGGCGCACGTGTGGACGGCGACGCTGACGGGCCTGGTGGCACTGGGCATCTCGCTGTTCAACCTGGCCGAGTTGCAGCAGGCGCCGAGGGTGGCCGTGACCCTGCCCCATCTGGTGCGGATCGAACCCCGGGCACCGCAGCACACGGTGCACCTGTTCATGCAGCCCACGATCACCACCCGGTTCCGGGCGGAGGACGTCGAGGTCATCACCGCCATCCGGCTGCGGCTGAAGGCAGCCGACCCGAAGGCGGGCGAGCCGCGGTTCCGCTGGAACGAATCCGGGGCCTGGAACTACGACTACGCGGCCAACGAGCTGAAGTACGACCGGACGGCCGACCCGTCCCCGCTGGTCGTCACCCAGGACAGGCCGCAGCAGCCCACGATCCTCTTCGACAGCGCCGACTGGCACCTGCAGGCGCTCCGGTACGAGGGGACGCTCGTCCTGGACCGCGCCAGCACCCGTACCCCGATCACCAAGCCGTTCTGCCTGGTGATCTCCCAGGAAGCCCTGCGCACGTTCAAGGCGGCGCCCGAGCGCAGGTTCTACGAACTCCGCGACGACATGCCTTCCGGCGCGGGTTCGCAGCCCGGCTGCTACGGCTTCTGAGGACAACCGACGGTCCGGCGGCGGTGCGCAGAGGCCGTAGGGTCGGGGAGTGACGACGAACGCGAACCCGATGACGAGCCGGCCGTTGTACGGATGCATGGGACTCGGCGGCACCTGGGGGCCCGAGCCCTACGGCCCGGCGGAGATCGCGGCTGCGGAGGCGGCGATCACCGCGGCCCTGGACATCGGGATCACCGCCTTCGACCACGCCGACATCTACCGCCACGGCAAGTCCGAGGCGGTTTTCGGCGAACTCCTCGCGCGCGACGCCGGGCTGCGCTCCCGGATCACGATCCAGACCAAATGCGGGATCCGCCTGGCGGACGGCGACCGGCCCGGCATCTACGACCTGCGCGGCAAGACGGTGCTGCGCCGGGTCGAGGAGAGCCTGACCCGGCTGCGCACCGACGTGGTCGACGTCCTGCTGCTGCACCGGCCGGACCCGCTCGCGGATCCCGACGACATCGCCGATGCCCTGGCCTCCCTGCACGCCCAGGGCATGGTGCGCCGGTTCGGCGTCTCCAACATGGGGGCGGCGCAGATCGCGGCGCTCCAGGCGCGGCTGGAGCTGCCGCTCGTCGTCAACCAGTTGGAGATGAGCCTGCACCAGCGCGCCTGGGTCGAGGCCGGGGTCCTGCTGAACACCCCCGCGGCGGCCGCCCACGGCTTCCCCTCCGGGACCCTCGAACACTGCCGCGACCACGGCATCCGGCTGCAGGCGTGGGGTGCGCTGGCCCAGGGCCGGTTCACGGGACGGCAGGAGACCCCGCAGGAGCGGGCGACCGCGGAGCTGGTGGCAGCGCTGGCCGAACGCAAGCAGGTCACCCCGGAGACGGTGCTGCTGTGGTGGCTCCAGCGGCACCCGGCCGGCATCGCACCGGTGATCGGCACCTCCGACCCGGCGCGGATCCGGTCCTGCCGGCAGGCTGTCGGCCGCCCGCCGGAGCTGGACCACGAGGAGTGGTACAGCCTCTGGCTCACCGCCCGCGGCACACCACTGCCCTAACGCCCTCCGGAAGGGTTCGCCGCCTCGCGACGCCCGGCAGGGCACCGACCGCGCGGGAACGCCGAGTACGAACGGCAGCCCCCCGCCTTGCGTCACCGGGCCGGACGCCGCGAGCCGGCAAGCCTTTCCGGCGGGGCACCGGCGTCGCATTCCGGCCGGGCGTGTCCGCGGGGGCGCGGATCACGGGTGCGCACGCTACCCTCCCGCCCATGATTGGCATGAACATGCTGCGGCCGCGAAGGAGCGGCCGGTACTCACTGGTGTGCCTCCTCCTGCTGGCACTCCTCGGCACGGCGACCGCCGCGGCCGCCTCCGCCCCGCCCCGATCCCCCGC
>NZ_JACBGN010000216.1 GCF_013401435.1 Streptomyces sp. BR123 | reverse complement strand
GGCGAATCTCACCCCCTGGGGGACGGATCGGAGCCACCGATGTGCTCGACGTCCAGTTCCAGGAAGTGGGCCGAGCAGGAGATGCACGGGTCGTGGTTGCGGACGGCCCGCTCGCACAGGTGGGTGAGCTCTGCCTCGGACGCCTCCGCGCGGTCGAGTCCGGCCTGGACGATCCGGCGCAGGTCCTCCTCGATGGCGCCCTGGTTCTGGGCGGTCGGCGGAATGAGGCGGGCGTCGGTGATGCGGCCGCTGTCGTCGAGCGCGTAGCGGTGGTAGAGCAGGCCACGCGGTGCTTCCGTGGCACCGTGTCCGATGCCGGCCCGGGCGGGCACCTCCACGTACGGGCGCCCGGGCTGCTCGTACGCGTCGATGATGCGCAGCGCCTCTTCCACGGCGTACAGGACTTCCACCGCACGGACGAGGATGCTGCGGTAGGGGTTCCTGCAGACGGTGCCGGGTCCGGTGTCCTTCGGTCCCGGACGGCCCGGCGGCGGATCTCCCAGTCCGGCCTCCCGGGCCGCTTCCAGGGCCGTGGGCGAGAGCAGGTGGCCGCTGACGGCCCAGCGGGCGAGGGATCCGGTGAGGTGCCTGCGGCCGTCCAGCCGGGAGTGCAGAGCCGTGGAGTACGGGACGTGCACCTCGGTGACGTGGTCGCAGAAGTCCCGAAGGGGGAAGCTGCGCGGCGTGAGGGCCTCGCCGTACGGGAGCACGGTGGGTACGCCGGACTCGATGGCGTAGGTATCGGCTTCGGCGAGGGCGAAGAGGTCGGCGTCGCACTCGGCGTCGGGGAAGTCGAACCCGGCCACCCAGCGGACCGTGTCCCACGCGTCGTCGAGGGCGGTGCGCAGTCGCTCCGCGAGGGGCCGGAGTTCGGTCCGGGTCGGGGTGCGGTGGAAACCGCCGAGGCGGACGTTGACGGGGTGGATCGCCCGGCCCCCGAGCAGTTCGACCACCGCGTTGCCGGTCTGTTTGAGGCGCAGTCCGCGCTCGACGTGCTCCCGATGTGCGCGGGCCAGGCCGATCACGTCCTCGTGGCCGAGGAAATCCGGTGCGTGCAGCAGATGGATGTGCAGGGTCTGGCTCTCGATCCATTCACCGCAGTACAGCAGACGGCGCAGGGCGGCCAGTTGCCCTTCGACGGTGATGCCGCACGCGTCCTCGATCGCCCGGCAGGCGCTCATCTGGTAGGCGACGGGGCAGATCCCGCAGATGCGGGAAGTGAGATCGGGGGGCTCGGTGTGCGCTCTGCCGCGGAGGAAGGCCTCGAAGAACCGCGGTGCCTCGTAGATCGCCAGGCGCGTCTCGGTCACGGTGCCGTCATGGATGCGCAGGTGGAGCGCGGTCTCGCCCTCGACACGGGTCAGGGCGGGGATCCGCAGGACCTGCGAGCGGGGCGCGGGCTCGCTCATCCGGTTCCTTTCGCGTCCGGCACGCCGGGCCCCTGCTCCTCCACGGCGGTGAACGCGGTCACGTTGAAGGTGTGCAGGAACCTGCCGACGTCCTCCTCGCTCATCCCGTCGCGGTGCAGGAGCGGTACGAGCGCGGGCAGGTTCGTGGTTCCGGCCGGACCGAAGCAGCCGTAGCAGCCGCGTCTGTAGGTCGGGCAGAGGGCGCCGCAGCCGGCGTGGGTGACGGGGCCGAGGCAGGGCGTGCCGTGGGCGACGGTGACGCAGACGTTGCCGCGTCGCTTGCAGGAGAAGCAGACGCTGTGGTTCGGGATGCCGGGTTTGCGTCCGGCGAGGAAGGCCGTGATGACCTCCAGGAGCTGGCCGCGGTCGATGGGGCAGCCGCGCAGCTCGAAGTCGACGGGGACGTGGGCGGAGATGGGCGTGGAGGTGGCAAGGGTCGCGATGTAGTCGGGGCGGGCGTAGACGGTCGCCAGGTACTCCTCGACGTCGGCGTAGTTGCGCAGTGCCTGGACGCCTCCGGCGGTGGCACAGGCGCCGATGGTGACGAGGTGGCGGGATTCGGAGCGGACACGCCGGATGCGGTCCAGGTGTTCGGGGGTACTGACCGACCCCTCGACGAGCGCGAGGTCGTACGGTCCCGGTGCGGAATCACCGGACGCTTCGGCGAAATGGGCGATCTCCAGTTCGGCGGCGATGCCGAGCAGTTCGTCCTCGCAGTCGAGCAGCGTGAGCTGGCAGCCGTCGCACGAGGCGAACTTGAAGACGCCCAGTCGGGGGCGGGCGGTCCGCTGCGGCGCGGTGGGGGTGGTCATCTCACAGTTCCCGGACGTTGAGCAGGGATTCGGCCTGGTCGTAGCCGATGACCGGGCCGTCGCGGCAGAGCAGCAGGGGGCCGAGCTGGCAGTGCCCGCAGTGCCCGGTGGCGCAGCGCATGTTGCGTTCGAGGGAGACCTGGATGCGGGCGGGGTGCACGCCCCGGTGGACCAGGGCGCGCCCGGTGGCGCGGATCATGACCTCGGGGCCGCAGACGAAGGCGGTCGTCTCCGCCGGGGTGAACCGGGCCTCGCCGAGCAGCGCGGTGACGACCCCTACCCTGCCGGTCCAGTCGCCGGAGGGCCGGTCGACGGTGGCCGCTGCGAACGGCCGGCGCCACGTGGGAAACTCGTCCGGGTACAGCAGATCGCCGGGGGTCCTGGCGCCGGCGAGGACGTTGAGCCGCCCGTACGCGTCCGGCTCGGCCAGTACGGCGTGGACGAGGGGGCGCAACGGGGCGAGGCCGATGCCGCCGGCGATGACCAGGAGATCACGGCCGCGTGCCGCGGCCGTGTCCCATCCGGTGCCGAACGGGCCTCGGACCCCCACCGCCGCGCCGGGCCGCAGCTCGCACAGCGCGCGCGAGACGGCGCCGACGGCCCGTACCGTGTGTGCCAGTCCCCGCCCGTCGAGGAGGCGCGACACGGAGACGGGGATCTCGCCTGCACCGAATGCGTACAGCATCGCGAACCGGCCCGGTGCGAAGGCGGGCAGGTGCTCACCGACCGGCTCCAACGCGAACGTGACCGTGTCGTGCGTCTCCTCCCGCCGGTCCACCACACGGTAGGGAAGCGGTGTCAGGGTCATGGCCTGGGCCCGCTCTCCTGCGGTCCGTACAGGTCGAGCAGTCGGGTCCGTGTGGCCCTGAGCCGTTCCCCGATCGTCGCGGCGACCAGCGTGACGAGTGCCAGACCGAGCGCGGGCCGTTCGGCGCACAGTGCGCGTACCGCGGCGGCGTCGAACTCCCAGGCGTGGACGGGTTCCCGGCTCTCGGCGCCGAGGTGCCACTGCCGGGGCGGGCACAGCCACGACCAGCCGAGCAGGCCGCCCGCACCGATGGTCTCGACGACCGCGCGACCCCGGCCGGGCACCTGGACGTCGAGTGCGACCGTGCCCGAGCGGATGATCCAGAAGCGGTCCGCCTCCTCGCCCTCCTCGAACACCCGCGTGGCGCCCGGCAGGACGACCTCGCGGGCCAGGGCCGTCAGCCGCTCCCGCTCCTCCGCGGGCAGGCCGGCGAGCAGTCCCTCGCCGCCGGGCCCGTCCGGATCCGTGGTCACGGCGTGTTCTCCCTCTGCGCGGCCTCCCGGTGCAGGGCGTGGGCCTCCTCGGTGAGGTCGATGCCGGTGGGACACCAGACGATGCAGCGGCCGCAGCCGACGCAGCCGGAACTGTCGAACTGGTCGTGCCAGGTGCCCAGCTTGTGGGTGAGCCACTGGCGGTAGCGGCTGCGGGGGGTGGCCCGGACGGGGCCGCCGTGCAGCAGCGAGAAGTCCAGGTCGTAGCAGGAGTCCCAGCGGCGCCACCGCTCGGCGTGGTCGCCGGTCAGGTCGGTCACGTCCTCGGTGGTGGTGCAGAAGCAGGTCGGGCACACCATGGTGCAGTTGCCGCAGCTCAGGCACCGGGCCGTGACATCGTCCCAGCGGTCCGCCTCCAGGGTGTCCCGCATCAGCGCACGCAGGTCCACCGGCGGCATGGACCGCCCCATGCGCTCGACGGCCTCGCGTACTCCACGGGCAGCGGCGGCACGGGTGGCGTGGTCGGCGGTGTGGTGCGGGAGTTCCGCGAGGACCGCGGCTCCCTCCTCGGTCCCGCCGCGGCACAGGAAGCGGTGGCCGCCGTCGTCCAGCACCTCGGTGAGCGCGAGGTCGTACCCTTCGTCCACGGCCGGTCCGGTGCCCATCGAGACGCAGAAGCAGGTGGCGCCCGGCTCGGTGCACTCGACCGCGATCAGGAAGGCGCCCGTACGCCGGGACAGATAGGCGGGATCCCGGTACCGGCCACCGGACATCACCCGGTCCAGGATCCGGATGGCGCGCAGATCGCAGGGCCGCACGCCGAGGAACGCGTACGAGACGGGCTCGGGCCTCTCCTCGCGCACGGTCAGCTCCCCGCCGGGCCCGCGGTCCGCGGACCACTGGCGGACCCGTTCTGGGTGCAGGAACGACTTCCACGACTGAGGCCCCGCACTGTGCGCGAAGGCGGCCCCGTCGTCGCGCCGGCGGACCCGGTACCGACCCGCCTCCAGCTCCACCCCCCACCCGTAGGGCAGCTCGGCAGCGGAGCCCAGCTCGTCGAGGACGATCGCACCGTCCCGCACGGTCGGGCCGATCACCGTACGGCCGCGGCGCTTCAGGGCCTGCACGAGCGCGTCGAGACCGCCACGGTCGAGAACCGCCTCGGTCCCGCCGCCGCAGGCCCGTCCGGTGTCTTCGGGATCGCTCATGCTCTGCCCTCTCCTGCGCGCGCCGGCCCCGGGGAAGCGCACATCGGATACGGTCCGCCGCGCCGAGGCCGTCACGTCCGGCGTGCGCCTGCTCACGGACAGGGTGTCAGGCAGATGGCCTCCGTGCCGCGAACGCCGCCCGGCGAGTCACACCCGGTGGCCCCGTCCCGGAACGGGCGTCGCGCGAAGATGCGTCGTGCCGTGCGATGTCCCCCTCGATCCGCCGGACCAGAGGCGGCACCGTGTCCGCCACCGCCGAGGTGAGGCCCAGGCCCACCGAGCGGTCCGTGCCTTCGACCGCGTACACGACCAGACGGCCGGGACCGCGCCCGAGAGCGTCGCCGAGCCGCAGGGCCTCGGCCAGTCCCAGCCCGTGCGTACTGTGCCTCCCGGGGGCGCCCGGACTCGGGGCTCCTCCCCCTGTGGCATCCCACCGGTGCGTCCGCCCCGGCTGCGCCGACGGAGGGAAACAGGCGTCGACGACGATCACGAGCCCGGCCTTCTCCCAGAGGTCGAGCAACCGCCCGGGGTCCCCGTCGCACTGCGCGAGAACGGTGCCCGGGGGCAGCCGCCGCTGCGCCGCCCGCTGCCTCAGCAGTGCGACGGCAGCCCACCCGACTCCGTCGTCGCGGCGGAACTCGTTGCCGATCCCGATGACCGCCGTGCCGCTGAACCCATCCACTGGTCCCCGCTTTCAGTCGTCGACGACCCGCCCCACGGGTGTGGCGGAGAAGCCACGCATTGATGATCGGCCCGCGGCCCGTGGTCCGCACCCGGGATCGCGGGGCCCGGCACACGGACCGGCGTCGACGCCCGGCAGCTGATCCGCCGCTTCGGCGAGGCGGCCGTTGCTCACCTGCCACGTGCGGAACCGGTCGCCGGGTGCGGTGGTCCTCGTGAGGGGCAAGGCCTGGTCAGGCCTGTGACAGGCCTTGCCTTGCCGAGGTCACCGGACGTGGCGGGCGGCGCGGGACGTGAGGTGCTCCCAGTTGCGGTGCGCGATGTCGGCCTTCTGCTCGTCGCTGAAGGGGGAGTCTTCCAGGAAGGACCGGGCGACACCGGCGCTGGTGTCCACGAAGGGGAAGCCGCGAGGGCGGAACCCATAGGTGAAGGGGTAGTCAGTGGAGTACAGCATCCGCTCGGTCCCCACGACTTCGGCCGTCCAGCGGAGGTAGCGGGGGCTGACGGTGCCGCTGCCGGCGACCCAGAAGTTCTGCTTGAAGTAGTCGGCGAGCGGCCGAGCCAGGCCACCGGCGTCGGCGAAGAAGCCGGTGTGGTCGAGATAGAAGAGCACGACCTCTCCCCAGTGGCCGGCGATCACCTGGAGATCGGGGTACCGATCGAAGACTCCGGAGAAGATCATCCGCAGGTACTGCACGCCCAGGTCGTAGTACCAGCCGATCGCCGGCCCTGCCAACGCGGTCCCGATGGGGCCGATGTCGGAGTAGTAGGCGTCCACCACCGCCTGCACGGGCATCTGCGGATGGAAGTGGAGGGGAACCTGCAGCCGCTCCGCAGCGGCGTACAGCTCGTCGTACTCGGGGTCGTCGGCGAGCTTGGATCCGGTGCGCCCGTAGAGCATGGCGCCCGGGAAGCCCAGCTCGGTGACCGCCCGCTCCAGCTCCGCAGCCGCGCCCGACGGTGACTGCGTCGGGATCGCCGCGAACGCCTGGAACCGGTCGGGGTCGGCGGCCACGATCTCAGCGAGCTGATCGTTGGTGTCGCGCGCCGCGGCGACCGCATCCGAGTCAGGCAGGTTCTGCACGCCCGGTGACGAGATCGACAGCACCGCGACGTCCACTCCCTGGTCGTCCATGTGCGCGAGCCTCATCTCCGCGGTGTCGCGCAATCGCCGGGCGACGAGGCTGTCGCCGAACCCCAGGTTCGGCAGCTCCGGCACCCCGGACCGCGACCACGCCTCCATGATCGCGGGTAGCGCGACGTGCTCTTCCAACGCAACGATCCGCAGCCGGTCGGACATGCAGTGCTCCTCTGCAGTTGGTTTCCATTGGAATCACCAAGGGCGTATCACTGATACTAACTGCGGAATCATCACCGCGGTATCGTTGATTCATGTCACCTCGTCCCCCGTCCGGGAGCAGCGCCTCCGACACTGCGGCCATCGGTCGCGAACAGGCCCGACAACGGGTCATCGAGGCCGCCGTCGAACTGCTGACGCGAGGGGGGCGCGACGCGGTCACCACCCGCGCGGTCGCCGAAACGGCGGGCCTGCAACCACCGGCCATCTACCGGCTCTTCGGCGACAAGGAGGGATTGCTCGACGCGGTGGCCGAGCACGGCTTCGCCGCGTTTCTCGCCACCAAGCGCGTCGACCCCGACCCGCGGGACCCCGTCGAGGACCTGAGAGCCGGCTGGGACGTCGCGGTCGGGTTCGGCCTGGCCAATCCCGCGCTGTACACGCTGATGTACAGCGAACCCACGAGGGCCACCTCGGCCGCCTTCAAGGCCGGAATGGAGATCCTGATGAGCCGCATCCGGCGCCTCGCCGCCGGCGGCTGGCTCCGCGTCGACGAGGAGGTCGCGGCCCAGGTCATCCATGCCACAGCGCGCGGCGCAGTGCTCACCTGGCTGTCCCTGCCGGAGCACCGGCGCAACCCGGCCCTGTTGACGACTCTGCGGGAGTCCATGGTCGCCGCCGTAACCAATCAGCGGCCGTCCGTGCAGGACGCGGGACCGGCGGGTGCCGCCCGCGCCTTGCGCGCAGCACTGCCCGAACAACAGACGACCCTCAGCAGCGCAGAGCAGCATCTGCTGAGGGAGTGGCTGGACCGCCTCGCCGTCGGCGGTTGAGGCATCGCGGCTCCGGCGTTCCCGCCGGGTGAGAGGTTGCGGTCGTTCCGATCCCGAGCGGTGAAGGCTCGGGCTTGCACAGTCCGAACGGACGGCATGACCGCACTTCGCCGACCAGGCTTCCCGGCACACCGCCTGCACCCCATCGGTGCAACGGCCGTCAACGCGGCATCAGTGATCCGCTCAGGTGGTGTCAAGAACGGGCCGAGGACGTGTCGCCGGCCCGTTCTCCGGTGTTCGCTGGTGAGGTTGAGGTCGTACGGAGGGTCGGCGGAGGGGTCGGATACGGGTGAGCACGGAGACTGTCGTAGGCACCCTCATCGCAGTGGGCCTCGTCGGCTATCTGGTCCTGGCGCTCTTCTTCCCGGAGAAGTTCTGACCATGGCCGTGGTGAAGGGAACGGTCCCCGCAGCCGAGTTCGCTGGACGGCCGGGCCGGGCATACGGCCCGGCAGGCTCAAGGTCCTCCTGGGCCGTCCCTGCGGACACGACCGGCAGACGACTCTCGCTGCAGCCGTACGCGGCACGCACGCGCTCTCGGACCGGGGGCCGCGGCGGACCGTGCCGCCCGTGATCGCCAACTGACGCGGTCAGGCAGGCCGGTCCCCAAGCGGTCCCCAAAATGGTCAAGGGGCTGTTTTGGATTGATCCAAAACGGCCCCTTGACCTGCGACTCTTTCGAGTCGGGACGACAGGATTTGAACCTGCGACCCCTTGACCCCCAGTCAAGTGCGCTACCAAGCTGCGCCACGTCCCGATGCCCGCTGACCTGGGGTTTCCCCGGCCGAACGCGCATGAGAACAATACCGCACTTCGCGGGGTGCTTGCGCGCAGATCCCGGCCGTCGGATTGCGGGGCTTGCGGTTGACCTCGACCGCACTTGAGGTTGCAGGATCCATGCATGACACAAGAAACCGCGGGCACGGAGTTCCGCCACCAGGACCTGGGGCGTCTCATGGCGCTCATGACCGGGGACGAGAAGCACGGGCCGGCCGCCACGTCCACCCTCGACGTGCTGTGGGTGCTCTACGACCGGGTGCTGCGGGTCGGGCCCGGGACAGCCGAGGATCCCGCGCGGGACCGCTTCCTGCTGTCCAAGGGGCACGGACCGATGGCGTACTACGCCGTCCTCGCCGCGAAGGGGTTCTTCCCCGTGGACTGGCTGAGCGGCTTCGGCTCGTACGACTCCCCGCTCGGCCACCACCCCGACCGGGTGCTCGTCCCCGGCGTCGAGATCGCCAGCGGCTCGCTCGGGCACGGGCTGCCGCTCGCCGTCGGCAGCGCCCTCGGGCTGCGGGCCCAGGGGCTGACCGATCCGGCGGTGTGGGTGCTGGTCGGCGATGCCGAGCTCGACGAGGGCAGCAACCACGAGGCGCTGGCGTACGCGGGTGCGGCCGGGCTGGAACGGCTGCACACCGTGGTGGTCGACAACGACTCGGCGACCCACGGCTGGCGGGGCGGGATCGCCTCCCGCTTCGAGGCGGCCGGCTGGTCCGCGGTGACCGTGGACGGCCGGGACCACGAGGCGCTGTACGCCGCGTTCAGCGCACCGCATCCGGGACGGCCGCACGCCGTGGTCGCGCGCGTCGAGAAGAAGGCCTGAGGGGAGAAGACCATGGACAACATGCGGGAGCGGTTCATCGCGGTCACGTCGCAGCTGCTCGACGAGGACCCCCGGCTGGCTCTGGTGCTGGCCGAGATCAGCATGGACGGGTTCCGGCCGGCGCAGCGGCGCCATCCGGACCGGGTGATCAACGTCGGCATCCGGGAGCAGCTGCTGGTCGGGGCGGGCGGCGGGCTGGCACTCACCGGCATGCGGCCGGTCATGCACACCTTCGCGAGCTTCCTCGTCGAGCGGCCGTTCGAGCAGCTCAAGCTGGACTTCGGACACCAGGGCACCGGCGGGGTCCTGGTCAGTGCGGCCGCCAGCTACGACTGGCCGGCCGGCGGCTTCACGCACATGTCACCGGGTGACGTGGCGCTGATGGACACCCTGGACGGCTGGACGGTCCACGTGCCCGGCCATCCCGACGAGGCCGAGGCCCTGCTCCGGCACGCCTGCGCCGCGGGCGACGACAAGGTGTACGTCCGCCTGTCGATGCAGTCGAACGCGGCTCCCCGCACGGTGGACGGTCTGCGCATGCGGGCCGTGCGGGAGGGCGCTGCCGGGGTGGTCGTCGCCGTGGGCCCGCTGCTCGACGAGGTGCTCGCCGCGACCGAGGGTCTGGACGTGACGGTGCTGTACGCCGCCACCGTGCGGCCCTTCGACGGAGAGACGCTGCGGGAGGCCGTCGGCCGGGCCTCGGCCGACGTCGTCCTCGTCGAGCCGTACCTGGCCGGCACCTCCACGGCGGCCGCCGGGCAGGCCCTCGTCGACGTGCCGCACCGGGTCCTCGGGCTGGGGGTCGGCCGGGCGGAGCTGCGCCGCTACGGCACGATCGAGCAGCACACCGCGGCCCACGGCCTGGACGCGCGCTCCCTGCGGGAACGGATCACCGCGTTCCTGCGGTGATCGCGCCCGGCGCACGCCCCCGCGGTCGATCCCCCGCCGGCTCCGGATGGGCCTCGGCCGGGCGTTCGGGCACCGCCTGCCGCCGGGAGTCGACCGGGCTCGCGCGCAGCTCGGCCGTGTCCTCCGGGGGACGGGTGGGCGACCGTGGCGTCCCGGTACCGGCGATCGCCCCGGCGGCGATCGCCCCGGCGGCGGCCGCCCGACCGGTGCCGGCTCAGCCGGCCCGCGCGGCGTCCCGGTGCGCCCGGACGAGGTCTGCGAGCTCCGCTGCCAGGGACTTCACGGTCGCCAGGCCCTCCGTCCCCCACCGGCGGGGCGCCACGTCCACCGCGCACACCGTGCCCAGGACCATCCCCTGCCCGTCGGTCAGCGGCGCGCCCGCGTAGGACCGGACCCCGCTCTCGTCGACCACGGCGTTCCCGGCGAACCGCGCGAAGTCCCGTACGTCCTCCAACACCAGCGCCCGCCGCCGCACGACGACGTGCGGGCAGTACCCGTGGTCCCGCGGCAGCACCCGCGCCGGGTAGCCGCTGAGCGGCGCGTCCGGCGCGTGGTGCAGCCCTGCGAAGAACTGCCGGTCCTCGCCGACGAAGTTGACGCCCGCGTACGGGGCCTGCAGCGCCTCGGCGATCCTCCGGGCGAAGGCGTCCAGCCCCGTGTCCGGCCGCTGCCCCAGGCCCAGTTCGCGCAGCCTGACGGCGCGCGCGGGCGCGTCCCGGTCCACCGGTGTGAGCAGCAGGTGTCCGGTTGACTCGTAGTACGTCATGGCGGGTCCCCCTTGCGAATTTCCGATTCACGAATACCGATCCGGCCGATGCGGTGCGGCCAGGGACAGCAGATGGCGGACGAGGACGGCCAGCACCCCCGTCCCGGAGCCCGGCAGCCGCGCGTCGCAGCGTACGACGGGCACGCCGGGCGCGAGGCCCACCGCCTCGCGGACCTCCTCCGCGGTGTAGCGGTGGCTGTCGTCGAACTCGTTGACGGCGACGACGAATCCGATGCCGCGCCGCTCGAAGAAGTCCACGGCCGGGAAGCAGTCGGCGAGGCGGCGCGTATCGGCGAGCACGACCGCGCCGAGCGCGCCGATGCACAGCTCCTCCCACAGGAACCAGAAGCGCTGCTGGCCGGGTGTGCCGAAGAGGTAGAGGACGTGGCGCTCGTCCAGGGTGATCCGTCCGAAGTCGAGGGCGACGGTGGTGGTCGTCTTCGTCTCGACGCCGTCCAGCGGGTCGGCGGCCTCGCCGATGCCGCTGAGCAGTTCCTCCGTGCACAGCGGCTCGATCTCGCTGACCGCCCCGACGAAGGTCGTCTTGCCCGCGCCGAACCCGCCCGCGACGAGGATCTTCAGCGTCGCGGGCGGCGCGGCGGCGGCCGCGCGGGAGTGGGTACGGGTGTCACAGTCGTCGGCGTAGGCCATCGAGCACCGCCCGGAGCAGGGTCTGGTCGTCGGCTGCGGCGGACGTTGCGCCGCCCGGGAACCGCGGCGCCTGCGCCGTGACGGCCCCGGATTCCATCAGGTCGGACAGCAGCACCTTCACCACCACCGCCGGGAGCCGCAGCTGCCCGGCCACCTCGGCGACGGTGACGGCCACGGCGCCCGCGCACAGGCGCAGTGCCAGGATGTGCTCGGCGCCGAGGGCGGTACGCGGCCGCACCCCGGTCGCGGTGACCAGGGACAGCAGGTCGAGGGCGACGGCCGGCCGGGTCCGCCCGCCGCTGGCCGTGTACGGGCGCGTCACCCGCCCGGCCGAGTCGTCGAGCCACGGCGTCGTCTCGCTCGGGGCTCCCCTGCCGTGCGCGGCCCGGGACGGCGTCACTCCCGGCCGGCGGCGGGCCGCCGCGGCGGGGCCGCCAGGTACGGTCGGACGCTCTTGACCAGCATCGCCATCTCGTAGCCGAGGACGCCCGCGTCGGCCTCCCGGTCGGCGAGGACGGCCAGGCAGGTGCCGGATCCGGCGGCCGTGACGAAGACGAGCGCGGTGTCGAGCTCGACGACCACCTGCCGGACCTCGGCGCCGTCGCCGAAGCGGGAGCCGGCGCTGCGGCCGAGGGAGTACAGGCCGGAGGCCAGCGCCGCCAGGTGGTCGGCGCTGTCGGCGTCGAGGCCGTGGAGGCAGGTGACGAGGCCGTCGGCGGTCAGGAGCACCGCGCTGCGGGTGTGCGGGACCCGCTGGACGAGGCCGCTGAGCAGCCAGTCGAGATCGGAGAGCCGGACGGCAGTCGTGGTCGGGGGCGGGGTCGTCGCCGGTGCCGCTCCCGCTGCCGCTGCCGTCGTGGTGGCCCTCGTGGTGGCCCTCGTGGTGGCCCTCGTGGTGGCCGTTTCGCCGCCCATGGTGGTGCGCTCCTTGCCGGGGTGGGGGTTCGGGGTCATGCTTCGTTCTCCGACTGGACGAGGCCGAAGCCGTGCCGGAAGGCGGCCATCAGGCCCGGGTCGTGAACGGGCTGGTCGGGGGTGTGGGCC
>NZ_JACBGN010000215.1 GCF_013401435.1 Streptomyces sp. BR123 | reverse complement strand
GTCGTGGGCCCGTGGCGGGCCGGGGGAGGCGGCCGGGGCCGTCCCGGTGGGAAAAGGGGCGGAGAGGGACCGGCCCCGGGCCCGGGTTGCGCGGGTCGAGCCCGACGGACGGGCCGGGGGCTGCGCGGGGTGGACCCGGGTGACGCCGAAGGCCCCGGGGCAGAGAACCCCGGGGCCTTCGTACACAGGCGGTGCGGCGCTACGGCAGCTGGGCCGCCCGCGCCTCCCGCCGGTTGTGGCGGAACGTGTTCGCCCGGCGCGTGGTCGCGAACAGCGGAATGGTGGCCGCGAGCGCGATCTGCAGGGCGCAGCCGGTCTGGAGCAGCAGCTGCCCGCCGGGGGCGTCGAACGCCCACGCCGCCAGCAGCCCCATGGCCGAGACGATCCAGCTGAGCATCGCCACCGCGAGGACCCCCCGCGGCTTCGGGTACTCGACCCGGCTCACCATCAGCCAGGCCACCCCGATGATCGCCAGCAGCGTCGGCACGAAGGGCAGCTCCAGCAGCACGACCGAGACGACGGTGAGCGCGCCGAAGGGGCTCGGCATGCCCTGGAACATGCCGTCCTTCATCGTCACGCAGCTGAATCTGGCGAGCCGCAGCACCACGGCCAGCAGCACCACGATCGCAGCGAGCGCGGACACCTTCTGGTGGGCGTCGTCCGCGACCATGCCGTAGACCAGCACGAAGTACGCCGGGGCGAGGCCGAAGCTGATCAGGTCGGACAGGTTGTCCAGCTCGGCGCCCATGGGGGAGCTGCGCAGCTTGCGGGCGACGATGCCGTCGAAGAGGTCGAAGACCGCCGCGAGCAGCATCAGTATCACCGCGGTCGCCGCGCTGTGCCGGGCCATGCCGGATTCGCCGCTGCCGGTGAGGTGGGGGATGAGGATTCCGGTGGTGGTGAAGTACACCGCCATGAATCCGCAGGTCGCGTTGCCGAGGGTGAGGGTGTCCGCTATCGACAGTCGCAGCGAGAGCGGCATGTCGTCTTCGGCGGCCTCCTCCTCCGCGGCCTCGGGCACCCACCCCGTCGACGGCGTCGCGGGAGTCGCAGGGTCAGTCACGGTCAATTCGGGTCACCCCCGCGGTGGTGGCCTGACCGACCTCGACCGCGACCTCGACTCCCTCGGGGAGGTAGATGTCGACGCGGGAGCCGAAGCGGATCAGACCGATGCGTTCGCCCTGCTCCACCTTGGTTCCGGCCGGCAGGTAGGGGACGATGCGGCGCGCGACGGCGCCGGCGATCTGCACCATCTCGATGTCGCCGAGCTCGGTGTCGAAGTGCCAGACAACGCGCTCGTTGTTCTCGCTCTCCTTGTTGAACGCCGGGACGAACCCGCCGGGGACGTGCTCCACGGACGTGACCGTGCCCGCGAGGGGCGCGCGGTTCACGTGGACGTTCAGCGGGCTCATGAAGATCGCGACGCGGGTCCGCCCGTCCTTCCACGGCATGATGCTCTGCACCACACCGTCGGCGGGCGAGATGACACGGCCCTGGGCGATCTCACGCTCGGGGTCCCGGAAGAACCACAGCATGCCCGCGGCGAGCGCGGTGGCGGGCACGGCCGCGGCGGCCCAGCGTCCGGACTTGCGGGCCCGGGCGAGGCTGAGCGCCGCGGTGGCGACGGTCGGCAGAAGCCACGGCGATGCTCCGCGCGCGAGGCGTACGCCCAGGAGGCTGTCGCGAGGTGCAGAGGTTTGGCTGTGGGGCATGGATGACCTTCGTAGCGGTGGATTGCCGCGCCGCAAACAGGGGGACGGGACGGCGGCTTTTACTGGAATGCTATCGGTTGCGCGCGACAACTGGGCAAGCCAGAAGCTCAGTCGATGCCCGTCAGCCAGTGACCGCAAGTGATTCTTTTGCGGCGAACCCTCGGAGGATTCGCCGCAAAAGCGGACTTTCAGCCCTGGAGTCGGTACTCCTCGAGCAGGCGTCGCCCAATGATCATTTTCTGGATCTCGGCAGTACCCTCACCGATCAGCAGCATCGGGGCCTCGCGGTAGAGGCGCTCGATCTCGTACTCCTTCGAGAAGCCGTAGCCGCCGTGGATGCGGAACGCGTCCTCCACCACCTCCTTGCAGTACTCGGAGGCGAGGTACTTCGCCATCCCTGCTTCGAGGTCGTTTCGTTCCCCGGAGTCCTTTTTGCGTGCTGCGTTGACCATCATGGCATGGGCGGCCTCGACCTTGGTAGCCATCTCGGCCAGCTTGAACTGGATGGCCTGGTGCTGGGCGATCGGCTTGCCGAAAGTGTGACGTTGCTGGGCGTACGAGACACCCAGCTCGAAGGCACGCTGCGCGACGCCGCAGCCACGGGCCGCCACGTTCACGCGGCCGACCTCGACGCCGTCCATCATTTGGTAAAACCCTCGGCCGGTGACCCCGCCCAGGACCCGATTGGCCGGAATGCGCAGTCCGTCCATGATGAGCTCGGTCGTGTCGACGCCCTTGTAGCCCATCTTGTCGATCTTGCCCGGGATGGTCAGGCCCGGACGGACCTCGCCGAAGCCCGGCTCCTTCTCCACCAGGAAGGTCGTCATCGACTTGTGCGGGGCCGTGCCCTCGGCGTGTCCTTCGTCACTCCGGCACAGCACCGCCACCAGCGTCGAGGTGCCGCCGTTCGTCAGCCACATCTTCTGGCCGTTCAGGACGTACTCGTCGCCGTCCTTGACCGCCTTGGACGTGATGGCCGACACGTCGGAGCCGAGCCCCGGCTCCGACATCGAGAACGCGCCCCGCACCTCGCCCAGCGCCATCCGCGGGAGGAAGTGGTCCTTCTGCTCCTGCGTGCCGTGCTGCTTGAGCATGTACGCGACGATGAAGTGGGTGTTGATGATGCCCGAGACGGACATCCAGCCGCGCGCTATCTCCTCCACGCACAGCGCGTAGGTGAGCAGCGACTCACCGAGGCCGCCGTACTCCTCCGGGATCATCAGCCCGAACAGGCCGAGCTCCTTGAGCCCGTCCACGATCTGCTGCGGGTACTCGTCGCGGTGCTCCAGCTCGGTCGCGACCGGAATGATCTCCTTGTCCACGAATTCGCGGACGGTCTTGAGGATCTCCTGCTGGACGTCGGTCAGCCCGGCGGTCTGGGCGAGTCGTGCCATGGCTACTTCCCCTGTTCCTTGACTCTGTTAATCGGAAAGCGTGGGGCGGCCGGGCTGCTCGCCGCCGCGCTCCTTGATGTACGTCTCGGTCGGAACCATCACCTTGCGCCGGAAGACGCAGACGAGGGTGCCGTCCTGCTTGTAGCCCTTGGTCTCCACGTACACGATCCCGCGGTCGCTCTTGGACTTCGAGGGTGTCTTGTCCAGGACCGTGGTCTCGCCGTAGATCGTGTCGCCGTGGAAGGTCGGCGCCACGTGCCGCAGCGACTCGATCTCCAGGTTGGCGATGGCCTTGCCGGAGACGTCCGGCACGGACATGCCGAGCAGCAGCGAGTAGATGTAGTTGCCCACGACCACGTTCCTGCCGAAGTCCGTCGTCTTCTCGGCGTAGTTCGTGTCCATGTGGAGCGGGTGGTGGTTCATGGTGAGGAGGCAGAACAGGTGGTCGTCGTACTCCGTGACCGTCTTCCCGGGCCAGTGCTTGTAGACGGCGCCGACCTCGAACTCCTCGTACGTGCGTCCGAACTGCATGGGTCAGGCCTCCGGGATCTCGAACTTGGTCGTGCGCTGCATGCCGGCCGCCCGGCCCTTGCCCGCGATGACCAGGGCCATCTTGCGGCTGGCCTCGTCGATCATCTCGTCGCCGAGCATCGCCGAGCCCTTCTTGCCGCCGGCCTCGGACGTGCACCAGTCGTACGCGTCCAGGATCAGCTCGGCGTGGTCGTAGTCCTCCTGGGAGGGGGAGAAGACCTCGTTGGCCGCCTCGACCTGGCCCGGGTGCAGCACCCACTTGCCGTCGAAGCCGAGGGCCGCGGCGCGCCCTGCGACCTCGCGGTAGGCGTCCACGTCGCGGATCTGGAGGAAGGGGCCGTCGATCGCCTGGAGGTTGTGCGTCCGGGCCGCCATCAGGATCCGCATGAGGATGTAGTGGTAGGCGTCCGCCGGGTAGCCGGGCGGCTGCATGCCCACGACCAGCGACTTCATGTTGATCGAGGCCATGAAGTCGGCCGGGCCGAAGATGATCGTCTCCAGGCGCGGCGACGCGGCCGCGATCTCGTCGACGTTGACCAGGCCCTTGGCGTTCTCGATCTGCGCCTCGATGCCGATCTTGCCGACCTCGAAGCCCATCGTCTTCTCGATCTGCGTCAGCAGCAGGTCCAGGGCGACGACCTGCTGGGCGTCCTGGACCTTCGGCAGCATGATGCAGTCCAGGTTCTGGCCCGCGCCCTCCACGACCGTGATGACGTCGCGGTACGTCCAGTGGGTGGTCCAGTCGTTGACCCGCACGACCCGGGTCTTGCCGGTCCAGTCGCCGTTGTTCAGCGCGTCCACGATCGTGTGCCGGGCGCCCTCCTTGGCGAGCGGCGCGCAGGCGTCCTCCAGGTCCAGGAAGACCTGGTCGGCGGGCAGGCCCTGGGCCTTCTCCAGGAAGCGGGGGTTCGAGCCCGGGACGGCGAGGCAGGAGCGGCGCGGCCGCAGCCGGTTCACCGGGGACGGACCGGAAGGGGCAGCGGCGGAGCCGCTTCCGGCAAGGGTGGTGGTGGGTGACGGGTGGGCGGTCATGCGGGGACCTCCAGGGGGTCGAGCTTGTTCGCTTTCCGGATCTCGTCGACGATACGGCCGATGATCTCCGTGATACCGAAGTCTTTGGGGGTGAACACGGCGGCGACGCCGGCGGCCTTCAGTTCTGCGGCGTCGGCCTGGGGAATGATGCCGCCCAGGACGACGGGCATGTCGGCCGCCCCTGCCGCGCGCAGCCGCTCCAGCACCTCGGGGACGAGTGCGCTGTGCGAGCCGGACAGGATCGACAGGCCCACGCAGTGCACGTCCTCGGCCAGGGCGGCGGTGGAGATTTCCTCCGGGGTGAGCCGGATGCCCTGGTAGACCACCTCGAAGCCGGCGTCGCGGGCCCGGACGGCGATCTGCTCGGCGCCGTTGGAGTGCCCGTCCAGGCCGGGCTTGCCGACGAGCAGGCGCAGTCGGCCGCTGCCGAGGTCCTCCGCGGTCCGGCTGACCTTCTCGCGGACGACCGCCAGCGGAGTGCCCTCCTCGGCGGCGACGGCCACCGGGGCCGAGGAGACACCGGTCGGGGCGCGGAACTCGCCGAAGACCTCGCGCAGGGCGCTCGCCCACTCGCCCGTGGTGACACCGGCGCGGGCGCACTCCAGGGTGGCCTCCATCAGGTTCTCGGTCCCGGCGGCGGCCTCCTTCAGCCGCGTCAGGGCCTGCCCGACGGTGGGGAAGACGAACGGGTCGCCGCCGCCCTGCCGGTCCGAGGACTCCTGCCGCTCGCCGCGCCAGCGCACGATCCGCTCGACGATGGTGTCCTCCACCGCCCCGTCCACCGTCATGATCGCGGTGTCCAGGTCGGCGGTGAGCGGGTTGGGCTCGGTCTGCTGGAAGCAGTTCACGCCGACGATCTTGTCCTCGCCGTTCTCGATCCGGGCGCGGCGCTCGGCGTGCGAGGCGACCAGCCGGGACTTGAGGTAGCCGGACTCGACGGCGGCCATCGCGCCGCCCATCTCCTGGATCCGGTCGATCTCGGCCATGCAGTCGGCGACCAGCGCGTCGACCTTGGCCTCGATGACGTGCGACCCGGCGAAGATGTCGTCGTACTCCAGGAGGTCGCTCTCGTGGGCGAGGACCTGCTGGATGCGCAGCGACCACTGCTGGTCCCAGGGCCGGGGGAGGCCCAGGGCCTCGTTCCAGGCGGGCAGCTGCACGGCGCGGGCCCGGGCGTCCTTGGAGAGGGTGACGGCCAGCATCTCGAGGACGATGCGCTGGACGTTGTTCTCCGGCTGGGCCTCGGTCAGGCCGAGGGAGTTGACCTGGACCCCGTACCGGAAGCGGCGCTGCTTGGCGTCCTGGATGCCGTACCGCTCGCGGGTGATCTCGTCCCAGATGCGGCCGAAGGCGCGCATCTTGCACATCTCCTCGATGAAGCGGACGCCCGCGTTGACGAAGAAGGAGATACGGGCGACGACCTCGCCGAACCGGTCCTCGGGCACCTGGCCCGAGTCGCGCACCGAGTCCAGTACGGCGATGGCGGTGGCCATCGCGTAGCTGATCTCCTGGACCGGCGTGGCCCCCGCCTCCTGCAGGTGGTAGCTGCAGATGTTGATCGGGTTCCACTTCGGGATGTGGTTGACCGTGTACGCGATCATGTCGGTCGTCAGGCGGAGCGAGGGTCCGGGCGGGAAGACGTGCGTCCCGCGCGAGAGGTACTCCTTGACGATGTCGTTCTGGGTGGTGCCCTGGAGCTTGGAGACGTCCGCGCCCTGTTCCTCGGCGGCCACCTGGTAGAGCGCCAGCAGCCACATGGCGGTGGCGTTGATCGTCATCGAGGTGTTCATCTGCTCCAGGGGGATGTCCTGGAACAGCCGCCGCATGTCGCCGAGGTGGGAGACGGGGACCCCGACCCGGCCCACCTCGCCGCGGGCGAGGATGTGGTCGGGGTCGTAGCCGGTCTGCGTCGGCAGGTCGAAGGCGACCGACAGGCCGGTCTGGCCCTTGGCGAGGTTGCGGCGGTACAGCTCGTTGGACGCCTCGGCCGTGGAGTGGCCGGCGTACGTCCGCATGAGCCACGGACGGTCTTTCTGGCGCTCTGTCATCTCAGGCTGTCCCTTTGGCCCTTGATCGGTCGTCGACGGTTCGGGTGGTCGGACGGTTCAGATGTTCCGGAAGCGGTTGATGGCGTCGAGGTGCTTGTCGCGCATCTCCTGGTCGCGGACGCCCAGGCCCTCCTCGGGGGCGAGGCAGAGCACGCCGACCTTGCCCTGGTGGAGGTTGCGGTGGACGTCGTACGCCGCCTGGCCGGTCTCCTCCAGGGAGTAGACCTTCGACAGGGTGGGGTGGATCTTGCCCTTGGCGATGAGGCGGTTGGCCTCCCACGCCTCGCGGTAGTTGGCGAAGTGCGAGCCGATGATCCGCTTCAGCGACATCCACAGGTAGCGGTTGTCGTACTCGTGCATGTAGCCCGAGGTCGAGGCGCAGGTGGTGATCGTGCCGCCCTTGCGGGTGACGTAGACGGAGGCGCCGAAGGTCTCGCGGCCGGGGTGCTCGAAGACGATGTCGATGTCCTCGCCGCCGGTCAGCTCGCGGATCTTCGAGCCGAAGCGCTTCCACTCGCGCGGGTCCTGGGTGCGCTCGTCCTTCCAGAACCTGTAGCCCTCGGCGTTGCGGTCGATGACCGCCTCGGCGCCCATCTTCCGGCAGATGTCGGCCTTCTCGGGGGAGGAGACGACGCAGATCGGGTTGGCGCCGCCGGCCAGGGCGAACTGGGTGGCGTACGAGCCGAGGCCGCCGCTCGCGCCCCAGATCAGGACGTTGTCGCCCTGCTTCATGCCGGCGCCGTTGCGGGAGACCAGCTGGCGGTAGGCGGTGGAGTTGACCAGGCCGGGGGAGGCGGCCTCCTCCCAGCTGAGGTGGGCCGGCTTCGGCATCAGCTGGTTGGACTTGACCAGGGCGACCTCTGCCAGACCGCCGAAGTTGGTCTCGAAGCCCCAGATGCGCTGCTCGGGGTCGAGCATCGTGTCGTTGTGGCCGTCGGAGGACTCCAGCTCGACGGAGAGGCAGTGCGCGACGACCTCGTCGCCCGGCTTCCAGGAGTTGACGCCCGGGCCGGTGCGCAGGACGACGCCCGCGAGGTCGGAGCCGATGATGTGGTACGGCAGGTCGTGGCGCTTGGTGAGCTCGCTGAGCCGGCCGTAGCGCTCCAGGAAGCCGAAGGTGGACAGCGGCTCGAAGATCGAGGTCCACACGGAGTTGTAGTTGACCGAGGAGGCCATGACGGCCACCAGGGCCTCGCCCGGGCCGAGTTCCGGCACCGGGACCTGGTCGAGGTGCAGGGACTTGCGCGGGTCCTTGTCGCGGGACGCGAGCCCGGCGAACATCTCCGTCTCGTCCTTGTGCACGGTGATCGCGCGGTACGAGTCGGGGAGCGGCAGGGCCGCGAAGTCGGCGGCGGTGGCGGCCTGGGACTGGATCGCGTCCAGGATGTCCTTCACGGTGTTGCCTCCTGGGGTCCTCCCGGGCGGGGCCGGGGGAAAGCGCTGGATGAGGGTGCGCCGAGGGGTACGCGGTGCGTTCGGATACGTGGGGCGGTGCTGCTGTGGTGCCGTCGGTCCGGCGAGCGGTGGTGCGGGGCGGCGCCTGTGGTGCGGCGCGCGGGTGCCTGGTGACGCAGGCGTCCGGGGCGCGTTCCGTGCCGAGTGGGCGTGGACCGCGGGGACATCCGGACGGGATTCAACGTATGGCACCCCGTGTCACTCAGCAAGGCACCGCGTGCCAAAACTTTCTCTCATTTGCCGATTGACCTGCGCAGATGAGCGATGATCGATCAGAGTTACCGGCGAGTAGGGGTAACTCGGACAAACGGAAGCGGCCGCTCCCGGGAAAGGGAGCGGCCGCTGTGACGAGCGTCGCCTCGTGTGGTTCCTCGTGTGCCTCAGGCCACGGGACCTCCTGGCCAGGTGTTGCGCAGTGCCTCTTCGATGGTCCGCATGACCTCTTCCAGCGGGGCGTCCGTCCGCGCCACCGCCACCAGCACCTCGTCCTGTGCCCGGACCGCGGCCGCCGGAGCCGCCTCCTGCCGGTCGGGCGCCGGGCCCGCCGCCGCGGTCAGGGCCCGGCCTGCGCCGATCCCCGTGCCGAAGGTCTTGCGGACGATGGCGAAGGCGCGGTCCAGCTGCGCCTCCACATCCCCCTGGCCGCCCGCCCGCAGCCAGCGCCGCAGCACGTGGTTGTGGGCCGTCACGACGGCCGAGGCGGCCACCTCGGCCAGCAGCGGGTCGTCGTTGCCGTCGTGGGGCTCGGTCTCGTCGAAGTGGGCCAGCAGGTAGCGGGTGAACAGCCGCTCGTACCGGGCCACCGAGGCGATCTCCCGCTCCCGCAGCGCAGGCACCTCCCGGGTCAGCCGGTAGCGCTCCACCGACACCGCCGGGGAGGCGGCGTACATCTTCATGACTTCCTTGATCCCGCGGCACACCGTGTCGAGCGGGTGTTCGTGCGCCGGGGCCACGTCCAGCACGGCCTCGGCCCGGATCAGCGTGTCGTCGTGGTCCGGGAAGATCGCCTCTTCCTTGGACCGGAAGTGCCGGAAGAAGGTCCTGCGCGCCACTCCCGCGGCCGCGGCGATCTCGTCGACCGTCGTGGCTTCGTACCCCTTGGTCGCGAACAGCTCCATCGCGGCGGCGGCGAGCTCGCGGCGCATTTTCAGCCGCTGCGCGGCCGCCTTGCTGCCGGCCGAGCTCTCCGGACTGTCGGAGGCCGCGGCGGCGCGGGGTGAGGTCTTGGCGGGCTGGGACATAGAGCGAAAGTACTTCATTCGCGCCGGGGCGCGCGCCTGAGGGGGGCGGTACGGGGATGGATGCGGGGGAGGGCCCGCACTGGGCTCGGAGGGTGCGGTCCGCCGTGAGGGTGCGGCAGACCCGAGCAGCCCTCCCCACGCATCCGGATCAGGGGCCCCGTGGGCCGGGCCCGTCTTACCGGCGGGCGTACTCACGGAATCCGCGGCCGGTCTTGCGGCCCAGGCAGCCCGCCGCCACCAGGTGCTCCAGCAGCGGGGAGGGGGCCAGGCCGGGCTCGCGGAACTCCTTGTGGAGCACCTTCTCGATGGCCAGGGAGACGTCCAGGCCGACCACGTCGAGCAGCTCGAACGGGCCCATCGGGTAGCCGCCGCCCAGCTTCATGGCCGCGTCGATGTCGTCGATGCCGGCGTAGTGCTGCTCCACCATCTTGATCGCGTTGTTCAGGTACGGGAACAGCAGCGCGTTCACGATGAAGCCGGCCCGGTCACCGCAGTCGACGGGGTGCTTGCGCACCTTCGTGCAGACCGCGCGGACCGTGGCGTGCACGTCGTCCGATGTCAGGACGGTCCGGACCACCTCGACGAGCTTCATCGCCGGCGCCGGGTTGAAGAAGTGCATGCCGATCACGTCCTGCGGGCGCGAGGTCGCGCGGGCGCAGGCGATCACCGGCAGCGAGGAGGTCGTGGTGGCGAGCACCGCGCCCGGCTTGCAGACCTTGTCGAGGGTCGCGAACAGCTCCTGCTTGACCGCCAGGTCCTCGGCGACGGCCTCCACGGCCAGGTCGACCTCGGCGAAGGCGTCCAGCGACCCGGCCGGGGTGATCCGCGCCAGCGTCCCGGCCGCCGCCTCCTCGGTCAGCCGGCCCTTCGACACCGCGCGGCCCAGCGACTTCCCGATGGCCGCCTTCGCCGCCTCGGCCTTCTCCTGGCTGCGGGCGGCCAGCACCACCGCGTAGCCGGCCTGCGCGAAGACCTGTGCGATGCCGCTCGCCATGGTGCCCGAGCCGGCCACGCCGACCGAGGAGACCGGGCGGCCCTCGCCGAGCCGGGCCCCCTCCAGCGGGGTCTGCGCGTCACGGACGGTCTCGGAGCTGCCCGGCTCCGCGTACGTGTAGAAGCCGCGCCCGGACTTCTGCCCCGTCAGCCCGGCCTCGGCCAGGTGGCCCAGGATCGGGGCCGGGGCGTGCAGCCGGTCGCCGGAGGAGGCGTACATGGCCTCCAGGACGGTCCGGGCGGTGTCCACGCCGATCAGGTCGAGCAGGGCGAGCGGGCCCATCGGCAGACCGCAGCCGAGCCGCATCGCCGCGTCGATGTCCTCGCGGGAGGCGTACTTCGACTCGTACATGGCGGCGGCCTGGTTGAGGTAGCCGAAGAGCAGGCCGTCCGCGACGAAGCCGGGGCGGTCACCGACCGGCACGGGCTCCTTGCCCAGCTCACGGGCGAGGGCGGTGACCGCCTCCACCGCGGGCGGGGCGGTCAGGACGCTGGAGACCACCTCGACGAGCTTCATCGCGGGCGCCGGGTTGAAGAAGTGCAGCCCGAGGACGCGCTCGGGGCGCTGCGACTCGGCGGCGAGCCGGGTCACCGACAGGGCGTTGGTGCCGGTGGCCAGGATCGTGTCGGGCCGGACGACCGCGTCCAGCTCGGTGAAGATCCGGTGCTTGAGCTCGTAGTCCTCGGGGACGACCTCGATGACGAGGTCGGCGCCGGCGGCGGCCTCCAGCTCGGTGTAGGTCCGCAGCCGGGCGAGGACGCCTTCGCGCTCCTCCTCGGTGAGCCGGCCGCGGGCCACCGAGCGGGCCGTGGCGGCCGCGAGGGAGGCGGTGGCCCGGCGGGTGGCGCTCTCGCTGATGTCGATGCCGACGACCTCGCGGCCGGCGCGGGCGAGGACCTCGGCGATGCCGGTGCCCATCGTGCCGAGGCCGACGACGGCGATGGTCTGAAGGGCGGACGGACTGGACGTGGACGGAAGGTCCATCGCGGACTCCAGTGGATGAGGGTGACGACTGGGGGTGGCGCGCGGCGCACGACGCACGGCCGGAAGAACGGGAAAACGGGAGACGTCCGCACGGGGCGCCGTGATCGGGCGGGCGGAACGGAGAGCGGCGGACCCTGTCCCGGGGCCACGCCGTACGTGGAGCGCAGCCCGCGGACGGCTGGCGGCCGCAGTGCTGCGCGCGGTACCCGGCGGTACCGGTGGTGCTGTGCGGTACCTGGGTACCGGACCGACTGCACGAGGCGGCTGCGTCACCAGGCCGGCCCCGTACGTGTTGCAGCGAGACTAACTCGTCGGTAACTCCTTGGCCAGAGCGCGGAGAAGACAGCCGGTGTGACGTACGCCGCCCACCCGGGCGGCCGCGTCGGACACGCGCTCCCGTGCGGCGTCGGCGGCAGCCGGGCCGCCCCACGGCGCGTCCGGCCGTCGGATCCCCTCCGCCGCCCCCTCCGACGCCCCGGCCACGGGACGGCAGCCGATGCGGGAGAACCCCGAACGGGCCGGCCCGGCAGCCCCTAGGGTGGGCCGCGTGAGCGACGGACAGGACGGCCGGGACGGACGGCACGTACGGGAGCGCCTGCGGGCCGAAGCGGACGGCTCCCCCCGCTACCGGGAACTGCTCGACGCGGACCCGGACGCGCTCGCCGCCTCCCTGATGTCGGCCGGGCTGCCGCTGTGGGCCCGGGAACTGGCCGCCTACCGGCTGGGGCTCGCGGGCGACCGCCGGGCCTTCGAACCGCTGGTCCTGCTGCTCAACCACCGCGACCCTGCGCGCTGCGCGGCCGCCGCCGAGGCCCTGGCGGCGCTCGGCGACCCGCGCACCGCCCGCGCCGCTGCCGCCCTGGCCACGAACGAGCTGCGCACCGCGTATGCCCTCCAGCCGATCCGGCTCCTCGTGGCGCTCCGCGCCCCCGAGTCCGCCCCCGCCCTGATCCGCACCCTGACCCGGCGGCTCGCGCCGCACGACCCGTACTGGCGGGTGGCGCTGGCGTGCGTGGAGGGCCTGGGAGCGCTGTCCGACCCGAGCGCCCGCGAGGTCCTCACCCGCGCCCAGGCCCACCCC
>NZ_JACBGN010000214.1 GCF_013401435.1 Streptomyces sp. BR123 | reverse complement strand
CTCCGGGTGGGGGTGGGCGGCCCGCAGCCGCAGCAGCGGGGCCGGGGCCTGCCCGGTCCGGATCTCGCGGACCAGGAGGTCCTCTCCGGCCGCGCCGACGACCGTGACGTCGCAGCCCAGCAGTGCGGGACCGGCCGCGTCCGGGTCCGGGCCGGTGAGCTGTGCGGCCACGGCCTCGGCCGCCGGGCGGGCGAACAGCGCCGCGGCGGGTTCGCCGGTCCACCGGACGCCGGGCAGCGGGGTCGCCTGCACCCCGCGCCCTGCGCCGAGCCGGCCGTCGGGCGACACCGTGGCCCCGGCGATGCGCAGCCCCCCGCGCGCCAGGCCCGCGTGGTCGAGGACGGCGCCGCCGAGCGCCACCGAGGCGGATCCGGCGCCCTTGGCGCGGGCGAGACCGCCGGGGCGGACGTCGGAGACCGAGTAGCGGCCCCCGTCGGGGGCAAGGAGGTGGGTGACCACTCCCCCGTACCCGGTCGCGGACAGCACCGGCTCGCGGCACAGGCCGTGCACCCGCAGGCTGCCGCCCGGCCGGTAGGCGCGGCGGACGCTGCCGGCGAGGGCGGGGTCGGCCGCGCCGGAGGCCAGGGCGGCGGCGGTGTGGAGGAGTTCCCGGAAGGCGGCGGTGAGGTCGGCGAGCCGGTGGGTGCCGCTGCGCTCCCGCGCGGCGCGCAGGCCGCGTACGAGCCTCAGGGTGGCGGCCTCGGCGCGGGGCAGCCCGGCGAGGCGCGCGGTGTGGGCGGCGCGCAGCAGCTCGGCCTGGACGACCGCCCCGCCGGCCGTGACGCCCGCCGCGAGGGCCTCGGCGGCGGCCTGCCACAGCGCGGAGGCGGCGGCGGTCTGGGCAGGCGTCAGGGCGGCTTCCGCCGGTGCGGCGTCCTCCCGTACGGTCTGCTGCGCCGCGACGCCGGCCCGGGCCGCGGCTGCGGGCTGCGACGCCGGGTCCGCCGACGGCTCGGACTCGTCGCCGTCCCCGGACTCGGACGCGCCGTCCCCGGCCTCTGGCTCGGGCTCGGGCTCGGGCTGGGCGGCGTCGGCGAGCGGGGCCGCGCCGAGCACCGCGGCCCGGTGCAGACAGCGCGGCGCCAGCAGGCAGCTGCACACGGCCTGTCCCGCGTCGGTGACCGCGCCGCCGGGGCCGGGCCGCAGGGTCACGACGGCGTCCTCGCCGAAGCGGAAGCCGATGCTGCCGTCGTCGGCATGCTCCGCGGCCGGCGTACCGGCGGCGCAGCCCTCGATGGCTGCGTCGAGCTTCTTGCGCAGCCGGGCGGTGAGGCTCTCGACGGCTTCGGCGAGGACCTCGGGGGCGACGGGCGGCAGCGGCGTCGGGGCGGTGCTCAACGGGTTTCTCCACGGAGGCGGTCGCCCACCCAGCGGGCGAGGGCGAGCGGGCTGAGGGCGGCCACCGGCATGCCGGCGGCGACGAGCTGCCGGGCGACGGGCACCGAGTAGCGGGGAGTGCCGGCGTCGTCGAGCGCGGCGCAGCCGAGCAGGTGGGCGCCGGACGCGGCCAGCGCGCGCACCTCCCCGAGGAGTCCGCCGATCGGCCCGCCCTCCTCGAAGTCGCTGACCACGACGACGAGGGTGCGGCTCGGCACGGTGATGAGGGAGCGGGCGTGGGCCAGGCCCGCCGCGATGTGCGTGCCGCCGCCCACGCGGACCTCCAGCAGCAGCGACAGCGGGTCGTCGACCCGGTCGGTGAAGTCCACGACCTGCGTGGAGAACGCCAGGAAGTGCGTGGACAGGGTCGGGACACCGCCGAGGACGGCCGCGGTCAGCGCCGACCAGATGACCGAGGCCTCCATGGAGCCGGAGACGTCGACGACCAGGATCAGCCGCCAGTCGGCCTCGCGGCGGGCCCGGGTGCTGAACACCGGCCGCTCCGGGACGACGGCGAGGCTGCCGTCGTCGAGCCGTCGGGTGTGGGCGAGGTTGGCCCGCAGGGTGCGGTCCAGGTCGAGCCGGCCGCCGGGACGCCGGCTGGGGCGCGGGGTGTTGAGGCCGGACAGCGCCGGCCGCAGCCGGGTGGCCAGCTCCTTCGCGAGTTCGTCGACGAGGCGGCGCACCAGCGGGCGCAGCTTCGCGACCTGGGCTTCCGGCAGCCCGCCGGCGAGGGACAGCACCGAGCCGAGCAGTTCCACCGAGGGGCGTACGGCGGCCGGGTCGAGCTGGGCCAGCACGTCGGTGCGGCCCGAATCGGCGGCGGCCGCGAGCACCTCCTCCCGGACGTCCGTACCGAAGATCGCCTCCAGTTCCTCGGCCCATTCGCGGGCCGTGGGGAACGAGGCCTCCTGGCCGCCGCCGCTGCCGCCGCCGGCGTCCAGGTCGGCGGATCCCTCGCCGCGGCCCGCGCCGTACAGCTCGTCCAGGGCGTGCGCGTAGCGGCGGGCTCCGGCGGGCAGCCGGTCGCGCTGTCGGCCGAGGAGCAGCCTCCACCGGTCGGCGGAGGCGAGCCGCTGCGGTCCGGCGGCCGTCCCGGCTCCCGGTCCGGGGACGGTTCCGGTCCCGGGTGGGGGTGCGGGGGCCCCCGCCGAGTCCGGAGCCGCATCCGAATCCCGAGCCGGGGCGTCGTGCCCCGGTCGGGGCAGGGCCTTCAGCGCGGCGGCCCCGGCGGCGTCCGCGGCGGCCCACAGGGCGAGCAGGGCGGGCGGCGCGTCGAGGGAGAGGTCGACGCGGTCGCCGAGCCGCTCGGTGACGGTGGCCAGCAGCCGGTCGCGGGCGGCGGGGGCGATCGCGTCGAAGCCGCCGCGGAGGGCGGGGAGCCGGTCCAGGAAGTCCTGGTCGGTGAGCGAGTCGACCCGGTCGAGGACCGGGACCAGGGCAGCCGCGGAGGACTGCAGCAGCGGCCCGGCTGCGGACAGCAGGCCGCCCAGGCGGCGGGTCAGGGCGCGCCGGCCGTCCGGGGTGGCGGCGCCGTCGATCCAGCCGGCGGCGCGGTCGCCGAGTCCGGCGGCCGTGTCGAGGTCCAGCAGGACCCGTACGGCGTGCGCCGCGCCCTGTATGAGCGGGGAACCGTCGGCCGCGAGGCCTGCGAGGGCCTCGTCCATGCGCAGGCCGAGGTGCCGGGCGGCGGCCCGGTCGGCGAGGGCGACGAGGGCGCGCGCGTCGGCCGGGTCCTCGCTGCCGGCGAGGCCGGGCAGGGCGCGTACGGCGGCGTCGAGGATTTCGCCGGCCAGTGCGCCCGCGGTGGCGCGCACGGTGTCGGAGTCGACCGGGAAGTGCCCTCGGGAGAGCCCTTCCAGCAGGTCCATTGCCTCCAGCAGTTCGGGCAGGGCCGCGGTCTGCGGCAGGGTGGCGCCCGCCTCGTCGAGCCGTACGGCGACCAGCTCGGGCAGGTCGCAGCGGGCGGCGGCAGTCAGGCCGGCGAGGATCCCGGCGGGGATTGGGCCGCCGTCGGCGGCGGCCCGGCGGGCGCTGTCGCGCAGGGTGCCGGCGGCCGCCTGGGCGGCGGTGACGCCGCGTACCCCGGCGAGGTCGAGGCGGGCCGGGACGGAAGGGGTCCACTTCAGCCGCCACTTGGTGCCGAGGGCGGTGCCGTCGCCGGTGGCGGCCACGTCGAGCGGCTCTCCGTATCCGGCGCCGAGGACGGACAGCCGCTGCAGCAGGACCTCGCGGCGTCGGTCGAGCGGGGAGCGCAGCGGGTCGAGGCGGACCTCGCGGGAGGCGGGGTCCTCGGGGCCGGGCAGCCGCAGCTCGGCGAGTTCGGCCTCGACACCGGGGGCGAGTCCGGAGCGGGGGGCGCGCGGGGTGATGCGGCCCCGGCCGGCGCCGACGAGGACGGCTTCGAGGGCGCGGGCCAAGGCCCGGCCGCGGCCCAGCGGTTCGCCTTGGCCGAGGACGGTGGTGACGGCCTCCAGGAGTTCGCCGCGGCCGGGGGCGGGCAGGCCGCGCAGGACGGCCAGGTCGCAGGCCAGCCGCAGGGTCTCGGCGGCTTCCCCGGTGCCGGCGGTGTGGCCGGCCCGGCGCAGTTCCCGGCACAGGCCGGTGATGGCGGCGGAGGCCGCGGTCCGCAGCCGCGTCGGGTCGCCGCCGGCCTCCAGGACGGCCTGCTGCCACAGCGGGTCGCGGATGCCGGCGGGGTAGCCGGAGCGGGAGTCGAGCAGGTCGAAGGAGTAGGGCACGAACGAGGTGACGGCGGCGTCGTGGGCGGCCCGGGCCGCATCGGCGCCGCCCTCGGGGGCCGGGCACGGTGCAGCCTGGTCCGGGGCGGGACCGTCGGCGGCCGTGCCCGGGGCAGCCGGGCCCCGGGCGGCGCCGGAGCCGAGGAGGGCCGGGGCGTGGAAGGCGCCGATCACGGCGGCGACCCGTCGGCCCCCGGCAGCCGCGGCCTCGATGGCCTCGCGCATCCGGGCCTCGCGGGCCAGGTCCACCGCGGGGACGGCGGCGGCCGCGTCCTGGCGCAGCGCCCAGCCGACGCCGAGGGCCGCGCGGCGGACGGCTTCGGGCGTGCAGCCGGGGGCGAGCACCTCCACGGCGCGGTCCCACAGGTCGTCGCCGTCCCGGCCGGTGCCTGCCGCGCTGAGGGCGCCCGCGTACGAGCGCCCCCGCCGGCCGGAGCCGGGTCCCCGGGCGGGGTCCGCGGCAGGGGCCGCATCGGCGGGCGCGTCCGGAGCCGGCTCCGCAGCCGCATCGGGGGCGGCGGGCCCGCGCAGGGTCCAGCCGGGGTCGGACAGCGGCAGGTCGCAGCACAGCACCTCGGCGCCGTGCGCCCGCGCCCAGCGGATCGCGGCCAGTTCCGGGGAGAAGTCCGCGAAGGGGTAGAACGCCAGTCGGCCGTCGGGGCCGGTGCCGGCGAGGGCGACGGGGGCCTGTGTCTCCGGGTCCGCGAGGTGCTCCAGCCACGGCTGGAACTCGGCGGGCAGCTCGACGCAGACCACCTCGGCCCCGGAGGCGTCCAGCAGCGCCGGGACCACGGCGGCCAGGGCGGGACTGTGGTGGCGCACTCCCAGCAGGTACGGCGTCCGCGATGCGGCGAGCACTTCCACGGTGGCCCGCGGATCGGCGTCCGCATCCGGTACGGCGGCGGGCGCCGGGGCGCCCGCGGGCAGGGCGGTGGTGGTCATCGCAGGCTCCCGCGCAGGTCCCACAGGCGGCGCCACATGGCCGAGCCGTCCTCGGCGCGGCGGCGGACCGGTCCGTCCCAGTAGCCGAGCAGGCGGCCGTGGTCGGCGGGGTCGTCCTTGCGGACCACGCCCAGGAGGTGGCCGGGCAGCAGGTCCAGGACGTCACCGCCCGGCAGGTAGGCGGCGGCGACGCCCAGCGAGGTCGCCACCTGGACGGCCTCGGCGGTGGACATGACCGTACCGGGGCGTTCCACGTCCCATCCTTCGGCGGAGCGCCCGGAGCGCAGGTCCCGGAAGACGGTCACGAGCGCGTCGAGCACGGCGTCGTCCACGCCGAAGGCGGCGCCCGCACGCCGGACGGCCGCGACCGCCTGACGGCGGATCAGGGTGGCCTCGGCGTCGGCGTCGGCGATGGGGTCGACGGTCTCGAAGTTGAAGCGGCGCTTGAGGGCGGCGGACATCTCGGAGACGCCGCGGTCGCGCAGGTTGGCGGTGGCGATGACCGTGAAGCCGGGGGCGGCGCTGACCACCGCGTCCTCGGTGGCGGCGAGTTCGGGCACGCTGACCCGCCGGTCGGACAGGATGGACACGAGGGCGTCCTGGACCTCGGGCAGGCAGCGGGTGATCTCCTCGACCCGTACGACGCGCCCGGTCCGCATGGCGGAGAGGACCGGGGAGTCGACGAGTGCCTGCGGGGTGGGGCCCTGGGCGAGCAGCATGGCGTAGTTCCAGCCGTAGCGGAAGGCGTCCTCGGTGGTGCCTGCGGTGCCCTGCACGGTGAGGGCGCTGGTGCCGCAGACGGCGGCGGCGAGCAGTTCGGACAGCATCGACTTGGCGGTGCCGGGCTCGCCGGTGAGGAGGAGGCCGCGCTCGCCGGCGAGGGTGACGACGCAGCGTTCGACGAGGGCGCGCTCGCCGACGAACTTGGGGGCGATGGCCAGCTTGGCGGGCAGGCCCGCCCGCCGCTTCGGCAGGGCCAGCTCGGCGCCGTCGCTGCCGCAGACGAAGGTGACGACGGCGCGCGGGGTCAGCGCCCAGCCCGGCGGGCGGGGGCCGGTGTCCTGGGCGGCGAGGAAGGCGAGTTCGGTGGCGTATCGCTCTTCGGCGGGCAGCGTCTGGCGGGCCGGGGCGGCGGCAGCGTCTTCGGTGACGGTCGTCATGGGAGTCCTCGGAAACTCGAACAGGGGAAAGAAAAGGGAAGCAGGTACGAAGGAGTGGGGAGGGGCGGGCCGGCCGGCCCCGCGGGTGGGGCCGGCCGGCGGTGCCGTCAGCGGCGGCGGGTGCGGGTGCGCTTGACCTTCAGCTCCTCGAAGCGCGGTACGTCGCCCTCGGTGACCCGCTGCCAGGCCCTGCGGTAGAGGTCCGCGGCCGGTTCGGCCGGCACCAGGACGCGCAGGACAGGGCTGCCGCCGGGGGCGAGGCCCTCGTACATCGGCAGCTTCCACTGCTCGACGGGCAGGTTCGGGGAGGCCATGTCCGCCCAGGGGCCGGGGAGGAACAGGGTGCGTCCGGCCCGGGTTCGGGCGGCCGTGACCACCAGGTCGGTGGCGGCCAGTTCGGCGCGGGCGGCCTTGAGGCGGGCCGGCTTCCAGCCGGTCCACCGGGCCGTGTTCCGGTCGGTGGGATCGGGCATCGCCAGCAGCATCAGGTACAGCACCGCCGCATCCGCGCCCAGGCCGTACGCCGCCCGTACCTCGGCCACCAGCTCCGGCACCGACCGGCCCGGGTCCTGCGGCCACCACGTCCCGTCCTTGTCCGCCGTCCCCGCCGCCGGGGCACCCGGGTCGGCGAGGAGCGACGCGAACCGCGGCTCGTGGACGCAGCGCAGGGCGGTCTCGGCCGATGAGGGCTGCTGGTCGTCGCCGCGCAGGGCCGGCAGGTAGGGGTCGGAGCCGGTGGAGTCGAGCAGGGCGGTGCGCAGGGCCGGCCGCGGCCGGTCGTCGCCGGTGGCCATGACGACCGCGCCGTAGCGTTCGTGGCCCTCCGCGGTCTCGGTCGGGGTGCCGGCGGTCTTGCGGAAGTCGGGCAGGGAGGCGAAGTACCCGAGGTCGAGGAGGAGTCCGGGCGCGGCGAGCCGCTGTCGTACGGCGGTGAGCACCGGCGGCAGGGCGGCCCGCACGGGGTGGCCGGCGGGCAGCCGGTGGGCGAGCCAGGCGGTCACGGCGAGGGTGTCGGTGAGGACCGTCCTGGTGAACGGCTCTCCGCCCGGTGTGACGGGCTCCACCCGGTCGCCCCGGACCTTCCACTCCGTGTCGGTGCCGAGCGCCGGGGACGCCTCGGGGTCGAGGACGGCGGCGAGGGCCCGGTGCGTGGGCCAGGACGTGCGCACGGCGCGGGTGGTCTCGGCGAGCAGCCACTCGGGTACGGGGGTGCGGCGGCCCACGCGCCGGTTCCACAGCTCGGCGGCGGCGGCCACGTCCGGGCCGTCGGTCCACAGCCGGGCCGGGTCGGCGGGCAGGAGGGCCGCGACGAGGGACCGGCGCAGGTCGATGTCGAGGGCTTGGAGCTCGGTGCGGGCGTGCTTGGCGTCGGCGGCCTTCACCCCGAGGGCCGTGCGCAGTTCGGCGGGCAGGAAGTTGTGCTCGTGGCTGTCGATGTTCGGCAGGCCGGCGATCAGCAGCTTCGCCGCCGTGGCGGAGACGCCGGTCAGGCGCGCGAACTCGTCGGCGGCCTCGGGGCGCAGCGGTGCGGGGCCGTGTGCGGCGGCCTCGGTGAGGAAGGCGGTCAGCCAGCCGGGGCCGCGCTCGCGGTCGCCGACGGGGGCCTCGCCCCGCAGGGTGTAGGGGCCTGGGACGGTGAACCGGCCGGACGGGTCGTGGAACAGGGCCCCGAATTCGCCGCCTCCGCCGGGTACGGCCTCGCTGTGCTCGGTGAGGGCGAGGACGGCGCCGCCGCCGAGCGGGAGCAGGCTGCGGTGCGAGAAGCTGCGGCCCAGGCCGTCGGGGGTGCGCAGGTGGTGGTCGTCGAGGTGGACGACGACGCGGCGCCAGCGGTCGGCCGAGCCTGCGGCCGAGGCCAGGCCGAGGGCGTCGACGGTGCCGAGCAGCCCGCACAGGGCGGCCCGCTGCTCGTCGGTGGTGCCGGGTGCGACGGCGCGGTAGGCGACGGCGGCGGGGTGGTCGAGCATGGGCGTGAAGGGGAGCCTGGAGTACTCGAGCGCGGGCGTGTCGAAGTGGAGCCGGCCGGGTACCGCGGTGGCGCCGGTGTCGGCGATCCCGGCGGCGAGGCGGTGCAGGTACTGGTGGGCGACGTCGCGCTGGGCGCCCCAGTGGTAGTAGCCGGTGCCGATGACGCCGCGCAGGGCGTCCTCGACGAACTGGTCCGTGGGGCCTTCCGGTTCGCGGGTCGCGCCGGCGTCGGATGAGTCGAGGCGGGCGGCGATGCCGTCCAGGGCCTTCTGCTGGGTGAGGGCGAAGCGCAGGACCTCGATGATGCCGCCGAGCAGCTCGGGCGCGGTGATCTGCGGGAAGGCGGCGCTGACCAGGCCGGGCAGGTCGGACGCCTTCTCCGCGGCGGCGGCCGCCTTGAGCAGGGCGGCGACGGTGTCCCGGTCGGCGGCGCGCAGGGCGGCGGAGCCTTCGGGGTCGCGGGGGCGCAGGGCGTACCAGAAGGGCAGCGGCGGGAGGTCGATGCTGCCGGTGGCGAAGCCCGCGTTGCGGTGGTCGCCGCTGGTCTTCACGGTGACGACGCCGTCGGGGTCGGTGATGCTCAGCTCGCGCCAGCGGTGGGTGAGGGCGCGCGGCCGGTCGTCGCCGGGGAGGGCGAGGGCCGCGGCGGGCTTGTGGGCGTCCGCGGGGACGTGGACGGTGCGGCCGGCGGTGTCGCGGCCGTACCAGCCTTCGTCCTTGACGCGGACGGCGCACCAGCCGAGGAGGCCGTCGGCGGGCGTGCCGAGGGCGGATCCCTCGACGGTGGGCGCGGGCCGCAGCCAGGTGGAGTGGGCGGCGAAGCCGGTCCGCGAGGGGTGGGCGTTCAGCGTGTCGGTGAGGAAGGCCGGCTGGGAGAAGCGGCCGTGGCTGCCGTCGGCGGGGTTGTACTCGCACCAGCCGGCGGCCTTGTCCTGTTCGTGGCGCCGCCACACCCAGTACGAGGTGCCGTCGCACAGCAGGGACTGCTCGGGGGGCAGTTCGGTGTCCCCGACGTGGAGGACGCCGCCGCCTACGGTGCGGCCGCCGCCGGGCAGGGGCAGGCTGATCTCGTCGGAGCGCAGCGACCAGTGGTTGCGGTCCGTCTTGAGGGTGAAGACGTTCTGCGGGTCGGTGTGCCAGTAGCCCTGGACGTCGCTGCCCCAGGTGGACCAGAAGACGAGCAGCGCGCCGTCGACGTAGTGGAATCCGTACTGGTACGAGCTGCCGGTCGGCACGCGCAGGTCGTGGGTGAGCACGGTGGAGTCGGCGTCGATGACGCGGACCTGGATGCTGTTGGCGACGATCAGGTGGGGCCAGGCCTCGACGACGGTCAGGTTGTTGCGGTGCAGTGCCTTCCGGTCGGCGAGCTCGGTGAGTGCCTCCTCGAACGCGGGCCAGGCGTACTCCTCGAAGAGGCCTCCGCGCAGGGTGCGGGCGAGGATCGCGCCGAGGTCGGCGGCGGCCGCGTCGGCCACCTCCTCGCGGGCGAGTTCGAGGGCCTCGGCGGGCAGCCAGGTCAGCCGGCTGATGGCCTCGGGCAGCCCGGGCAGGCCCGCGGCCTTGGAGTTGCGGGCGACCTCCTGCATCCATTCGGTGAGCATCGGGCGGCCGCCGGGCGAGGCGGCGAGCCGGCGCATCACGTCGCCGCCGGAGCCCGCGTCGCCGAAGGAGTTGGCGGCGCGGCGGAACGCGGGCCGGAACCGCCGGTCGGCGGCGAGGGCGAGCAGGTCGCGGCGCTGGTCGGCGCGGGCCCAGTCGGCCACGTTCAGCTGGTTGTGGCGGTGGTGCGAGCGGGAGTCCTCTTCGGGGTCGGCGACCGGGATCCCGAGGGAGAGGAGCAGGTCGAGCAGGTCGACGTCCTGGACGCCGATGCGCAGGCCGGCCTCGCGGCCGGGCTCGGCGAGTTCGGTGCGCAGCCGGTCGGCGGCGCGGGTGACGAGGTCGAGGAGGGCGGGCGGGGTGGGGCGCTGCCTCCAGCCGCTGTGGCGGGCGGCGTGGTAGCGCTCCAGCCAGCCGGCGGCCCCGTCGGCGCAGCGCTGTTCGGCGGGCAGGCCGGTGTCGACGAGCCCCTCGGTGGCACCGGACTCCTCCAGGATCTCCAGCCACAGGTCGGACAGTTCGCCGTCGTTGCCGGGCGGCATCAGCTCGAGGAGGGTGCCCCGTACGGCCGGCTCGCGGTGCGCCAGGGCGATCAGGGCGGTGCGGTGCGCCTTCCACCAGCCGTACGCGGCGCGCAGGGTGGCGGGCAGCGGCAGCAGCTCGGCGAGGTACTCCTGCTCGGCCCGGCTGCCGGTCAGGCCGGCGGCCCGGGCGAGGCGGCGCAGCTCGGTCGCGGCCTGCGCGGACGGCGGCAGGCCGCCGGCGGTGCGGCGGACGCACAGGCGGCGGAAGCGGGTGTGGGCCTCGGCGGGGCTGACCCGGGCCGAGAGGTCCTTGGCGTAGCCGGTGAGGACCTTCACGGGGAGGGCGCCGACGAGGGCGAATTCGAGGAACACGGCGTCGAGGCGGTCCTCGTCGACCGTGAGGCCGTGCCGGGCCTCGGCGGTGCGGGCGCGGCCGAACAGCTGGGAGGCGTAGGCGGTGTTCTCGACGGCGAGGAAGAGGCGCGCGGCCTGCTCGTAGAAGACGGGCAGGAAGTGCGGTACGGCCGCGGCGAGCCGACCGGCCAACTCGTGGCAGGCGTCGAGGGCGGCCTTGGGCTTCGTCTTGGCCTGGCGGGCGACCCGGTCGAGTTCGGGGACGACGGCGAGGGCGTGGTGGCCGTCCTCGGGATGGTGGACGAGGACCCACTCGGGGAAGCCGAGGGCCTGGCGCTGGCCGAGGCCGACGACGGGCGGCTCGCCCTCGTCGGGGACGAGGCCGAGGAAGCCGGCGGCCAGGTCCTCGGCCGGGCCGAGTTCGGCGGCGGCGAGCCGGACGACGACGCGGCCGTCGGGGAGGGCGGGGTGGCGGTAGGTGCGGGCGGTCAGGTCGACCGCGGAGGGTCCGGCCCCGTCGGTGCCGACGGGCAGCACGGCGCCGGCCTTCAGGAGCAGTTCGGCCTCGGCCGCGCTGCCGGTCGCGGTCGTGTCGGTGGTCGTGGTGGTCATCGTGCGTCCTTGCCCTCTTCGATCTTGCGTCCGGCGTACAGTGCGGCGGCCATGCGCATGCCCTCGGACCAGGCGACCGGTCCCACCTCGGTCAGGCGCACGGCCCGGCCGTCCTCGTCGTGCCAGCTCAGCGCGCCGGTGGTGGCCTCGTCCTCGTAGTAGGGCTCGCCGATCCAGACGGCGGCCTCGGCGGCCCGGCCGGTGTCGCGGACCGCGCAGGTGGCGTAGCCGCCGGAGACGCGGTAGCCGAGGCCGGTGGCGCGGGCGGCCAGGCCGAACCGGTTGGGGAAGACACCGCCCGCGTAGTCCCGCACCTCGGTGTCCTTGGCGGCGAGCCCCTCGGGCTTGAGCCAGGTCGCCCGGTGTATCTGCTCGACGCGCTGCACGATGCCGAGTTCGGCCGCGAAGTCCCGTACGTCGTCCAGGTCGGGCAGCAGCACGGGGTGGGGCAGGGTCACGGTGCGCGGGGAGAGCCGCACGGTCTCGCCGTCGAGGTTGACCACCTTCAGCTCGCCGGAGGCGGTGGCGTCGCGCAGGAAGCCCACCTCGTCCGGGTCGTCGCCGACGACGGCGAGGTCGCGCAGTGCGTTCTGCCAGGCCTCGTCCGGCCAGACCCGGGCGAGCAGTGCGGTGGGCACGGGCAGGGAGGACACCATCCAGGTGTCCACCTGGGCGATGCAGGCCGCCTCGTGCCGGTCGAGCCATTCGGCGAGCCGGCGCAGCCGGTCCACCTCGGGGTGGTCCCGCAGGGCCCTGGGCAGTGATTTCAGCTGCCGTCCCGCCGTGCGCCCGGTGGTGGACCGCGCCGCCACCTTTCCTTCCACGAGGGCGATCTCGTATCCCTCGCCCGCCGCCAGCCAAGCCATGTGCCTCGCGCCTTTCCGCCTGCCCGATCCGATTCCGCGCAGCGTCGGGCACGGCTGAAAAGCCCCCCTGAGCTGCGGTATGCGGGGAGATTAGCGAGAGCCACTGACAACGGCCCCCCAGGGGGCCCGCATCGGGGACCGGGGGCTCTTGCGGGGGTCCCTGCTCTGGGCTGAATGTCCGTTTCTGGCTACTGTTTTCAAGACACTGTGCCAACCGGATTCTTGGGGTGGGGTTCATGGGACGTCACATACGTGTGGTGCGGGGCGCGGTGCTCGCGGCTTCGCTGCTGCTGGCCGCGACGGGCTGTGCGGCGGACGGCACGGACGGGCCGGGTCCCCGGGCTTCCGCGCCCCCGTCACCGGCCGGTTCGCCGCCACCCCCGCAGACATCGGCGCCTTCGCCTGCGGCACCGTCGGCGACGCCGTCGGCCGGCGACGGGAAGGCGGGTGGTGGGAAGG
>NZ_JACBGN010000213.1 GCF_013401435.1 Streptomyces sp. BR123 | reverse complement strand
CGCCCGGCCCGCCCGTACCGGCCGCCCGACCCCGGCCGGACCGCAGCGCGAGAGCGTCCCCGTCACCGCACAGCAGCACGGCCTGCTCCTCGACGCCCTGGCCCACCAGGGCACCGGCCGCTACGTCGAACAGCTCCACTGGCGCTGGCACGGACCGCTGGACACCGACCGCTTCACCGCGGCCTGGGAGGCCGTCTTCGCACGCGAGGCCGTCCTGCGCACCGCCTTCGACTGGCAGGCCGAGCCGCGGCTCGTCCTGCACGAGGACGTCCGCCCCGAGGTCGTCCGCCTCGCGCACGGCAGCGACGACTGGGACGACCTGCTCGAACGCGACCGGCTGCGCGGCTTCGACCTGCGCCGCCCCGGCCTGCTGCGCGCCACCCTGTTCGACGAGGCCGCCCCCGGCGACACGGGAACCGCGTCCACCCGCGTCCTGCTGACCTTCCACCACGTCCTGCTGGACGGCTGGAGCGTCTCCCTGCTGATCCAGCAGTTCTACCGCGCCTACCTGGCCGGCGGCACCCTGCCCGAGACCGGCACGCGCCGCCCCGACATCCGCGACTACTCGCGCTGGCTGCACGCCCAGGACACCGGCCCGGCCCGCGAGTACTGGTCCGCAGCCGTCCCCGCGGGACCGCTCGCCGTACGCCCCGCCCTGCCGGGCGAACCGACCGGACAGCACGGCTCCGGCCGCGCCCAGACCCGGCTGGCGCCGGCCGAGGCCGAGCGCCTGCGCCGCTGGGCCGCCTCCCACGCCGCCACCGAGAGCAGCGCGCTCAACACCGCCTGGGCCCTGCTGCTCAGCCGCGCCTGCGGCGCCGCCGGGCCCGTCCGGGTCGGCTTCGGAGTGACCGTCTCCGGGCGCGGCATCCCGCTCGACGGCGTCGAACGCCTCCCCGGCCTGCTGATGAACTCCCTGCCCATGACCATCGAGGTCGACCCCGCGGCCACCGTCCCCGGCCTGCTCGCCACCCTGCGCGACCAGGCCCTGGACATGGCCTCCTACGAGTGGGTCTCCACCGGCCAGATCCACGAGTGGAGCGGCCGCGGAGCCGGCGAGAAGCTCGTCGAGAGCCTCCTCGTCCTGGAGAACTACCCCCGCTCACAGGACGGCCTGGAAGACGACCTCGCCGCCCAGGGCATCCGCGTCGAACTCCCCGACGCCGCCGGTTCGGAGACCGCCTTCCCGGTCGCCCTCCTCGCCTACCGCGACACGGACGGCAGCCTGGTGCTGGCCGCCGTCCACGACCGGTCCCGCCTGGCCGACGCCGACGCCGCCACCCTCGTCGAGCTGTGCGCCCGGCTGCTGCGCGAGCTCCCCGTGACCGGCGACGACCTCACCACCGTCGCCGACCTCCTGGAGACCCTGCCCGACGACGCCCTGCCCAAGATGGCCGACCGGCCCGAACGCGACCGCGACGGCGACGACGGCGCCTCCTGGCCCGAGGGCCCCGACACCCAGCTCCTGCGCGACGCCTGGCAGGCCGTCCTCGGCACCGGGGACGTCGCACCCGGCGACCACTTCTTCGAGGCCGGCGGCCACTCGCTGCTCGCCATGAAGCTGCTGCGCGAGATCGCCGAACGCACCGGCCGCACCCTGCGCCTGGACGACCTGCTCGCCCACCCCACCGCCGGGGCCCTGGCCCGCCTGCTGGCCGACGGTCCCGCCGCCGGCGAGCGGGGCGTGCTCGTACCGCTGCGCGAGGCCGCCGACCCGGACGCCGGAACCCTCTACCTGGTCCACCCCCCGGGCGGGCAGGTCGCCTGCTACGCCCAGCTCGCCCAGAGCTACCCCGGTCCCGAGGCCCTCACCGGCATCCGCGACCCGCGCGTCGACCAGGCCCAGCCCGAGCACCTGACGACCGAACAGCTCGCCGCGATCTACCACGAGGCTCTGCTTCCGGTCCTGGAGAGCGGCCGGCGGGTGGTGCTCGGCGGCTTCTCCGGAGGCGGAGTCATCGCCTACGAGATCGCCCAGCGGATCGCCGCCGACGGCTGGCAGCCGCCCCTGGTGGTGATGATCGACGCCGGCGCCCCCGACGGCGAGGTCACCGACGCCGAGGCCGAGGGCTCGTTCGCCTCCCGGCTGCGCGCCGTCGCCGAGAACCGCGCGGACACCGGGGCGGGTGCCGAGGCCGAGGCGAGGACCGCCGACGGCCCGGCGCAGGGCAGCACCGACGAGCCCGCCGACGCCGACGCCTACCTCGCCGAGCTCGCCCAGATCGCCGACTGGGTCCGCGGCGACGGCGGCGGCGACCCGGTCGCCCTGATGACCGACAGCGTCGAAGCCGTCCAGCGGTACCGGCCCCTGCCGTACCACGGGCCCGTGGCGGTCCTGCGGGCCGGCGACACCGGCTTCGGCCGCGGCACCGACTACGACGAGTCGGACCGCTTCCACGGCCGCCCGGGCCTCGGCTGGGAGGACCACTGCGAGGACCTCGCCATCCGGATCGTGCCCGGCAACCACGTGACCATGCTGACCGGCGACAACGTGCGCGTCCTCGCCCGCATCCTGGCGTCCGCCGCCAGGACCTGACCGACCCCCCGGCCCCAAGGAGGCCCTTCCATGTCACGACCCCGCAGACGGATCACCCTCGCCGGCATCATCGACGGCCCCGGCGGCCACGTCGCCGCCTGGCGCCACCCCGCCACCCAGGCCGACGCCCAGCTCGACCTCGACTTCCACGTCCGCAACGCGCGGACCCTGGAACGCGGCCTGTTCGACGCCGTGTTCATCGCGGACATCGTCGCCGTGTGGGGCACCCACCTGGACTCGCTGTGCCACACCTCGCGCGCCGAGCACTTCGAGCCGCTGACGCTGCTCGCCGCCTACGCGGCCGCCACCGAGCACATCGGCCTGGCCGCCACCGCCACCACCACGTACAACGAGCCGCACCACATCGCCCGCCGCTACGCCTCGCTCGACCACCTCAGCGGCGGCCGTGCCGCGTGGAACGTCGTGACCTCCGCCGCGCCCTGGGAGTCCGTCAACTTCGGCCGCGCCGACCACCTCGAACACGGACGGCGCTACGAGCGCGCCGAGGAGTTCATCGACGTCGTCAAGCAGCTGTGGGACGCCGGCGCCGACACCCGCGACGGCCTTCCGGGCACCCCCCTCCACCACCGCGGCGAACACTTCGACGTCACCGGGCCGCTCGACGTGGCCCGCCCGCCGCAGGGCCGGCCCGTCATCATCCAGGCCGGGTCCTCCCCGGTCGGCCGCGAGTTCGCGGCCCGCCACGCCGAGGTCATCTTCACCCGCCACAACCGGCTCGCCGACGCCCAGGACTTCTACACCGACCTCAAGGCCCGTGTCGCCCGGCACGGCCGCGACCCGCAGAAGGTCCTGGTCTGGCCGACCCTCGCCCCGATCATCGCCGGCACCGAGGCCGAGGCCCGCGCCATCCTCGCCGAACTCCAGGACCTCGTGCCCGACCACGTCGCCCTGCGCACCCTGCAGGACTTCCTCGGCTTCGACCTGACCGGCCACCCCGTCGACGGACCCGTCCCCGACATCCCGTACACCAACCAGTCCCAGAGCACCACCGAGCGTCTGATCGGCCTCGCCCGCCGCGAGAACCTGTCGATCCGCGGCCTCGCCCTGCGCCTGATGGGCGACGTGATCGCCGGCACGCCCGAGCAGATCGCCGACCACATGGAGTCGTGGTTCACGCAGGGCGGCGCGGACGGCTTCAACATCGACTTCCCCTACCTCCCCGGCTCGGCCGACGCCTTCGTCGACCACGTCGTCCCCGAACTCCAGCGCCGCGGCCTGTACCGGACCGCCTACGAGGGCACCACCCTGCGCGAGAACCTCGGCCTGGACCTCCCCGTACGCTCCCAGAAGGCAGGTGCCGCGTGACCTCCGGCCAGAACACCGCCCCCGCCCCGCTGCTCGTCGCGGCCGTCGCCCCCCGCACCGCGGGCGGGGCCCTGCTGGACCTGCGCGGTCTGAAGGCCCTCGCGTACGCCGCCGAACGCGCCGGCCTCGACGCCCTGCTGCTCGGCGACGGCACCGCCGAGGCGCCGGCCGCCTTCGAGGGCACCACCGCCGCCGCGGCCCTGGCCGCCGCGACCGAGCACATCGGCCTGCTGCCGGCCACCCCGCCCGGCGGCCTCGCGCCCTACCACCTCGCGCGGATCACCGCGTCCCTGGACCACCTCAGCCACGGCCGGTCCGGCTGGTGCGCGACCGGCACCGGCCCGGGCACCGCCGCCGCGGCCGAGTACCTCCACGTCGTCAAGGGCCTGTGGGAGAGCTTCGACGCGGACGCCTTCCTGCACGACCGCGCGGGGGGCGTCTACTGGCGGCTCGACGGCCTCCACCGGCTCGACCACACCGGCGAGCACTACACGGTCGCCGGCCCGCTGAACGTCGCCCGCCCGCCCCAGGGCCACCCGGTGACCGCCGTCACCGACCCCTCGCTCGCCGCCGGAGCGGACCTCCTCCTGCTGGAGACCGACGACCCGGCCGAGGCCGGCCGGATCCGCGCCCGCGTCCGGCAGGACGCCCTCGACGCCAGCCGCGACGCGGACGCCGTCAAGGTCGCCCTCACCCTGCCCGCGGGTGCCGGAGCCGACGAGATCGCCGAGTGGTGCACCGGGCAGCTCACCGACGGGTTCGTCGTCCCGCTCACCGCACCCGACGACCGGTTCCTCACCACGACCGCCGAAGAGCTGCGCCGCCGCGGCCTGCTCCGCGCCCCGCACGCCCCCGGCACGACGCTGCGCGACCGCCTCGGCCTCGCCCACCCGGCCGGCCGCCTCGTCGCCGCGGCGTCCTGACGGGCGCCCCATGGAGACGCTCATCCTGACCGGCAGCACGGCGGCCGCGTCCACCTGCGCCCGCCTGGCCGGACTCATCCGCCGCCGGATCGAACTGCGCGACCTCGGCGCCGTCGTGTCCGACCTGGACCGGAGCCTGCTGCGGATGCCGGGCCTGGACGCCGACGCCTACACCGGCGGCGCCCTCGCCCGGGACCCCGGCGTCCGCCACCTGGCCGACCGCCTCGCGGACGCCCGGGCCGTCGTCCTGGTCACGCCGGTCCAGCACGGCAGCTACTCCGGCGCCCTGAAGAACCTCCTCGACCACGCACCGCGCGCGGCGCTGCGCGACAAGCCGGTGCTGGTGGCCGCCACCGGCGGCACCCTCCACCCGGGCGCGGCCGCCTGCGACCACCTGCGCGCCGTCGTCCGTTCCCTGGGCGGCTGGGCCGTGCCCACCCAGGTCATCGCGCAGCGCTCGGAACTGACCGCCGCCGAGCCGCCGCAGCAGCTGGCCGCCCGCATCGACCGCGCCGTCGGCGAACTGCTGCTCGGCGCCCGCATGCTGGCCCCGGCCGCCATCTGACCCTGCCAACCCGCACCCTGGAGAGACATGTCCCGCCGCCTGTTCACCTCGGAGTCCGTCACCGAGGGGCACCCCGACAAGATCGCCGACCAGATCAGCGACACCATCCTGGACGCCCTCCTGGCGCAGGACCCGGCCTCCCGCGTGGCCGTGGAGACACTGATCACCACCGGCCTCGTCCACGTGGCCGGCGAGGTCACCACCAAGGCGTACGCGCCGATCGCGCAGCTCGTCCGCGACAAGATCCTCGAGATCGGCTACGACTCCTCGAAGAAGGGCTTCGACGGCGCATCCTGCGGCGTGTCGGTGTCCATCGGCGCGCAGTCCCCGGACATCGCGCAGGGCGTCGACACCGCGTACGAGCAGCGCGTCGAGGGCACCGCCGCAGGTGACGAGGCCGACGACCTGGACCGGCAGGGCGCCGGCGACCAGGGCCTGATGTTCGGCTACGCCTGCGACGAGACGCCCGAGCTGATGCCCCTCCCGATCCACCTCGCCCACCGGCTCTCCCGCCGCCTGACCGAGGTCCGCAAGAACGGGACCATCCCGTACCTGCGCCCCGACGGCAAGACCCAGGTCACCATCGAGTACGACGGCGACGAGGCCGTCCGCCTCGACACGGTCGTGGTCTCCTCGCAGCACGCCTCCGACATCGACCTGGACTCGCTGCTCACGCCCGACGTCCGCGAGTTCGTCGTCGAACACGTCCTCAAGGAGCTCGCCGAGGACGGCATCAAGCTGGACACCGACGGCTACCGCCTGCTGGTCAACCCGACCGGCCGCTTCGAGATCGGCGGCCCGATGGGCGACGCCGGCCTGACCGGCCGCAAGATCATCATCGACACGTACGGCGGCATGGCCCGCCACGGCGGCGGCGCGTTCTCCGGCAAGGACCCGTCGAAGGTCGACCGCTCCGCCGCGTACGCGATGCGCTGGGTCGCCAAGAACGTGGTCGCCGCCGGCCTGGCCTCGCGCTGCGAGGTGCAGGTCGCGTACGCCATCGGAAAGGCCGAGCCCGTCGGCCTCTTCGTCGAGACCTTCGGCACCGAGACGACCTCCCGCGACCGCATCAGCCGGGCCATCACGGAGGTGTTCGACCTCCGCCCGGCCGCGATCATCCGCGACCTCGACCTGCTCCGCCCGATCTACGCCCGGACCGCCGCCTACGGCCACTTCGGCCGCCAGGACCAGGACTTCACCTGGGAGCGCACGGACCGCGTCGAGGCCCTGCGCGCCGCGGCGGGCCTCGTCTGACCCGGTCGCCCTCCCGTTCCGGGCAGCCCGGGGTCTCGCCGCCCTCCCGCGGGGGAGGGCGGCGAGACCGCTGGGGCTTCGCCTGCGGGACGACCACGGCCGCAGAACCGACGGCCGCCCGTCCGCACGGACGGGCGGCGGGGGCCCTGCGGGAGGCGGTGCGACCCGGCGCCGTGCGGCGGCGACGCGGCGACGACGGCCGGGACGTGCGGCCATGCGCGACCACCGGAAGGGGAGCAGCCCGGGATGCGGCCCGCCGTGGCGGTCGGCAGTGCCCGGCGCGTCGGCAGGCGTGCGGGTGCGGTTCTCCGTCACCGGAGAGGCCGGACCGGCGTTCCGGGCATTTTCCGGTGTCGGTCCAGGGCCGCGGTCGACCGGCCCGCGCCCCTGCGGGGCACGGTGCGGCGCTCCTCGGCCGCGCCTGCCGCGAGACCGTCGCTCAGACGGCGGCCGGCCGCGCCAGGGCCCAGCCGGTGAGGTGACCGGACCGGGTGAGCGCGCGCAGGCACATGGTGCGGCACTGCTCGATCGCGCTCGCCCCGCTCGGTGCGAGCAGGAACGCCACGCCGCGTGCGCCGGAGCGCGCGGCGTGCACCCTGAGGTGTTCCACCCCGTCACCGTGCTCGCACCCGGCCCAGAGTGCGCCGAGCAGCGCATCCGCGGACACGTCCGGGGCGTTCGGTGGTTTGGTGAGGGAGAACTCGACGAGGTGCACGTGCCGATTGTGCCGCAGCGGGGCGACCCCCGACAGGGATGCGACCGGGCACGTCCGTGCCACGACACGGACGTGCCCCACGGGGCCGCGTCCCCCGTCCGGCTGTGAGGCAGGGGTGTCGTCTCCGGCAGGGGAGCGACCGCACGGCGCCGCATCCGCGGCGCGGTGACGACCGCCCGGCGTCACGTCCCGGCTCGGACGTGACCGCTCGGGGTCACGTGGCAGGCGCGGTCGCACGTGCTCGACGCCACATGCCCGTTACCCGTCGGCGGCCCTCCCGCGGCCTGGCCGATCCGACGACCCATCACGAATCACTGGGGGAGCACTGATGTTGCGGGTTCTCGGACTCGACGCCGTGACGGAGGCCGTCTACCGGCTGATGCTGGAGCATCCGGACTGGGGGGTGGAGGCCCTGGCCGGTGCGCTGGGGACCGGCCGGCAGCAGGTTGCCGCCGCTCTGGACCGGTTGGCGGACCTGGCCCTGCTGCGCTCCGGTGCCGACGCCGACACCGACGCACCCGCCGGTGCCCACCCTGCTCCCGGTACCGGTGGGGGATTCGAGGCGGGTCGACCGGTTCCGCCCCAGGCGGGTCTGGAGGCTCTGCTGGCGCGCCGTGAGGACGAGCTCCGCCGCAGCCGGCTGGAGCTGGACGCCGGTCGCGCCGCCATCACCGAGTTCCTCGCCGATTACGCCGCCCTCGGGCGGGAGAGCGTGGCCGGAGCCGTCGAGCGTGTCACCGGGGCGGAGGCGGTGCGTCGCTGCCTGGAGGACTTCTCGCTGCGGGCCGGCGCCGGCCTGTCCGTCCTCGCTCCCACCGGCACGGGTCCGGGCACCTGCTGGGACGTGGACGTGCCCTTGCACGCGCACCGGCTTGCCGCCGGTGTCCGCGTCCGGATCCTCCACCTCGACAGCACGGCCGGCGTCCCGGAACGGCGCCGGGGGATGCGTGCGCTGGCCGACGCCGGCGCCGAGATCCGCACGGTGCCCTCGCTGCCGCTGCACCTGCGCATCGCCGACGACGAACTCGCCGTCCTCTCCGCCCCCGCCTCCGACCGGGCCTCCGCCCCCGACCAGGCCTCCGGCCCGGGCCCCGACCCTGCCCCCGGCCAAGGCTCCGGCCCGGGCCCCGGCGGTGCCCCGGCGTCGGCGGCCTCCCTCCCGGGTGCGTCCTCCGCTTCCGGCTCCGCCGCGGTGCCCTGCGCTGTCGTCATCCGGGAGCCCGGTGCTCTGACCGGGCTGCGTGCACTCTTCTCCCACCTGTGGGACGACGGCACACCCTTCGGCGCCGGGCCTGCTGCCGACACCGAGTTCTCCGCGCAGGAACGGGCCCTGCTGCGCCTCCTCGCGGACGGCCTCACCGACGAGGCGGTCGCCCGCAAACTCGGTGTGTCCCTGCGCAGCGAACGCCGCATGATCTCCCGCCTCTCGGCCCGCTTCGGAACCCACAGCCGTTTCCAGCTGGGCCAGCAGGCCGTCCGCCGGGGCCTGCTGTAACGGCCGCCCCGTCACCCACGGGTGACGGGGCGACCGTGTGCACCGCTCGCGGCGCTCCGACCTCGGCCTGCCGAGGTCCGGGTCCGCACCCACGGAGAAGGTCTCCCGACCTGGGGACAGCCCGCGCACGACGCATCGGTGGTGCGCGGGGAACCGGTGGGGCACGGGGCCCATCACCGCATGACACAAAGATGCCAGGCGAATTCCCTGCCAAACGAGAACGCAGACAAACTCTTCCGGGATATGCCAGGATTCTTTTCAGAACGAACGGCAGGCAGCCGCAAGGCGCCTGACGGCCCTTCCGGAAAAAATGTTCTCGGAAGGGATTCGCGCCCCGGAACACCTCCCGGTGCACCTCACCTCACACCCCGGAAAGGAATGGTTCTCATGGAGAACGAGCAGAACCTCGCCATGGAGATCGTCGAGGACGAGAACTTCGACTTCGAGGCCGAATTCAGCCCGCGCCAGGACGTCGGCCACTGAATCCGTCCGCGCCCCTCCACGGGCCGGCGCAAGCCGCCTGACGGGTCTCCCGGAGTCCTGTGCGACAGGCAGTCGGGCAGCGCCTGACGGCCCCCTTCCGGAATCCCCACCCGGAAGACTGCACCGAACAACACCTTCAGCACACCCCTCACCGCAAAGGAATGGTTGTCATGGAGAACGAGCAGAACCTGGCCATGGAGATCATCGAGGATGAAAACTTCGACTTCGAGGCCGAATTCGGCCCGCGCCAGGACGTCGGCCACTGAGGCCACCCGCGCTTCACGCGGCCGGTAGTCCGACCCGACACCGGCCGCGTAGGCCTGTATTCCCTCGGCTTTTTCCGGACGGCGGTGACTTCATGAGCAGACAGACCAGTGGGACGACGACGATCGACGCGACGAAGTGGAAAGCGTTTGCGGCCGCCCAGGCCCCCGACTTCGTCGGCACGTTCTTCCTGTCCTCCCTCGTGACCGACCCCGGCCGCATCGCCGCGCTCATCGACGACGGCCTGCGTACCGCGACCACGGCAGCCCCCGGTGACCTGCGGCTCCGGGCGTTTCGGCCCGGTGCCTTCGACTACCGGCTGACGAAGCGTTTCCTCGGCACCCCCCTCGGCCCGGGCGAGAGCGCCGTCGACTGGCTCGCCCGTACCGCGGACAGCCGCGAGGAGTGCCTCGCCGTGAACGACATCGCGTCCTGGAGCCTGCCGCTCGCCGAATGGGTCGCCGCCCTCCTCCGCGAGATCGTCGCCGAGGGGATCCACGAACTCCCCTCCGGGACGGACGTCTACACGTTCGTCGCGGACTCCGGCTGGACCCCTTTCGGCATCCACAAGGACTCCGAGCCGTCGCTCATCTTCCACCTCGGCCCGTCCCCGAAGGAGGTCTGGGTCTGGCAGGACAACCCCTTCGACGACTCGGGGATCACCCCCAGCCCGTCCTTCGGGCGCATCACCTTCGACATCGAGCCGCATCTGGAAACGGCCGAGCGGTTCCTCCTCCGGCCCGGCGACTTCCTGTGCATACCGCAGGACACGTACCACGTCTTCCGGAACCTCGGCCCCTCCGCGTTCCTCGGCCTCACCCTCTACCCGGTGAAGGGACGCGCCCTGGTCACCGAGGCCCTGTGGCGCGCCGCCCGCGCGGACGACCTCCCCTCCCTCGCCGCCTACCCCACCGGCGCACAGGTCGCCGGGCTCGCCCGGGCCCTCCTGCAGGACCACCCCGCCACCGGTACCGGCGTCCCCCTCGCCGACCGCGTCGCCGCGGAAATCGCCCTCGGCCAGCTCCGCCTGCGCACCAGCGGCCACCTCAGCCGCCCCCACCCCGCCGCCCTGCCCGCGGACGACCCGCACGACACCGACCTGCTCCGCTGGGCGTTTCCCGGCGCCGTCGCCGCCGTCCGCTCCGCCGCCGGGGCCGCTCTCGTCGTACGCGGCCGCCCGCTGCCCGTGCGCGACGGACTCGACTTCACCGCCCTGGAGCGGGCCACCCACTCCGCGGAGCCCTTCACCCTCCGCGGCCTCGCCGGGGAGCTCCCGCAGCCCCTCGACGACACGGACCGCGCCTGCCTGGCCCGCGGCCTCCACGCGCTCGGGGCGGTGATCCCCGCATGACCGGCTTCGACGCCTACGCCCACGCGGAGCGCATCCTCACCGCCCTCGGCGCCCCCGCGGGCCCCGGCAGCCCGGCCGACCCGGCAGGCGGCCCTCCCCAGCCGACCACCCTTCCCCCCGCCTCCGGCGTCCGCCTCCACGAACCGGCCGCAGGGCCGGCCGACGCCACCGACGCCCTCCTGGCCGGCGTGTGGTCCGCCCTCGCCCGCCCCGGCGCGCTCGCCACCAACTTCCGCCTCGTCGAGTCCGGCCGCCAGATCGACCGCAGCCGCTGGATGCGCTCCCGCGTCGGCGACGGCGAGGTCCTGCACACCGCCCTCGTCCCCGTCTACCTCCACAGCGCGGTCGAACGCGGTGCCACGCTCGTCATCAGCCACCTCGAAGCCCTCGACGAGCACGTCATGCTCCTGTGCGAGGCCCTGGAGTACCAGCTCCACGCCCGCGCCTGGATCAACTGCTACATCACCGCCGGCGACACCTCCGCGTTCGACGTCCACTCCGACGACCACGACGCGCTGATCCTGCAACTCCTCGGCCGCAAACGCTGGCAGGTCGACACCCGCGTCGGCGCCCGCTCCCGCGACCTCGCCCCCGACAGCCTCGACCGGATCCTCGAACCGGGCATGTGCCTGTCCGTGCCGCGCGGCACCGCCCACTGCGTCTCCGGCACCGGCGAGCTCACCGTGCACCTCACCGTCGGCTACGAACCGTACGCCGACCTGCGCGACGAGACGCGCGCGGCGGGCGAGCTCCTCGGCACCCCCGCCCCGGAGCCCGACCCCGCCTGGATGGCCGCACGCCTGGCGATGCGCCCCGACCGCCGTGCGGGCGCCTCCCTGCGCAACGCCCTGACCGGCGAGGTGGACGAATCGACCCGCATCCGCTGGGCCAGCCGCTTCCCCCCGCACGTCCGCACCACCGACGACGGCCTCGTCGTCACCACGATGGGCCGCCGGATCCGCCTCGACCACCGGCTGGCAGCGACGATCGCCCTGCTCTCCCGCGGCGGCGCCCTCACCTGGCCCGAACTCGTCGACCGGAGCGACCTCCCGGCCGCCGACCTGCGCACCTTCATCCGCTTCGGTGCGCGCAACGACTTCCTCATCTGCGAAGGGTGACCGTGTCCACCACCGTGCGGCTCAAGGACAAGACGGCGATCCTGCGCGAACGCCGCTTCGCGACGTTCTTCGCCGGCAACGCCGTCTCCAAGCTCGGCGACGCCGCCGTCCCCGTGGCGTTCTCGCTGGCCGCCTACCAGGTGTCCGGCTCCGCCGCGGGCATCACCTGGGTACTGCTGTCCCTGTGGGGCGCCCGCTTCCTCATGGTCGCCGCCGGCGGCCGCATCGCCGACCGGCACGACCGGATCAAGGTGATGATCGGCGCGGACGTCCTGCGCATCGCCGCCCAGGGCGCCCTCGCCCTCCTCTTCGCCGGACTGCTGCCCGTCGCAAGCTGGCACCTGTGCGTGTCGGCGGCCCTCTACGGCGTCGGAACCGCCCTCTACAACCCGGCGCAGATCGGCCTGACTCCCGAACTCGTCCCCGAGGACCGGCTGCAGGACGCCAACGGCCTGCTCTCCCTCGTCGCCGACGTCGCGTTCCTCCTCGGCCCCGCCCTGGCCGGCGTGCTGATGGGCACGGTCGGCTTCACCTGGGTCCTGTGGATCGACGTCGCCTCGTTCGCCGTCAACCTCGTGCTGCTGCTGCGCCTGGCCCGCCTCCACACCCCCTGTCT
>NZ_JACBGN010000212.1 GCF_013401435.1 Streptomyces sp. BR123 | reverse complement strand
GGGCCGACGCGCGCTCTGGCGGGGCCGACGCGGGCTCCGGCGGGGCAGGAGGGAGCCGGAGGGCGAGCGGCCGGGCAGCGAGCGGCGGTTCGGGAGGGGCGTGCGGGCGGCTACGCTCAGCCGGTACACGGCGCGACAAGCGGAGGCGGAGATGGACGGCGGCGGCTGGCCGGAGAACGAGCTGGAGCAGGTGCTCGGGGCGGCCCTGGGCGCGGCCGATGCCGGCCCGAGGATCGTCGAGGTGCTGGGCCGGAGCCACGTGTGGGTGCCGCTGCCCGGCGGAGGCGGCCCCGACAGCCCCTCCCTCACCCTGCCCACCATGGAGATAGGCGGGGCGGCGTACGTCCCCGTCTACAGCTCCGAGGCCCAGTTCCGCACCTGCGTCGGCCCCGGCATGGACTTCGCCGTGGCCCCCGCCGTCGAGTTCGCCCGCGGCCTGCCCCCGCAGCTGGGCATCGCCGTGAACCCGGACGGCGCCGTCGGCGTGCCGCTGCCCCCGCCCGCCGTCGCCCAGCTGTGCCGGGTCGGCCGGACCGAGCTCGACGGGCCCGCCACCGGCGGCCGCGTCCGCCTCTTCGAGCCCGACTGGCAGGACGACCCGGTGGACTTCCTGGCCGCCGCGGCCGAGGAGTTCCGGGCCACCGGCCTGGTCGTGGCCGCCCACCGCTGCCTGGCCAGCGTCGAGGGCGGCGACCCGGAACTGTGCATCGGCGTCCGTCTGTCGAGACGGGACCCCGCCGCGCAGAACGCGCCGCGCGAGGCCCTCGTCAGGGCCCTGGCCCGGGTCCCGGCGCCCTGGCCGGTGCAGCTGGTCCTGCTGGACGCGGTGACAGACCCGGTGGTCGACTTCATCGTTGCGCGCGTACGCCCCTTCTTCGTGCCCTAGCGACGCTTAAGCTGATGACATCTCCTGGCCGCACGGGTGGCCTGGACACGCGTGCGGACGAGGAGGGGTACCGGTGAGTGCGTCAGGCACTGCCGCGGCGGGGCAGGTCGAGCACATCATGCGCCAGGTGACTCCCGGGCGCTACGAGAGCTACGAGTCGCTTCTGCGCGCCCTCGCCGAGGGCCGGCTGTGGATGCTGCTCTGGCAGGGCAGCCCCGGCTCTGCGGACGCCCAGTACGGCGGCATGGAGCTGGAGGGCCTCGGGTACGCGCCCTGCGTGACCTCCCCGCAGGAGCTGGCCGCCAGCGGCTGGAACCGCGGCTACGAGGTGGTCACCGGCCGGGACATCGCGCGTGCTCTCTACCCCGACCGCTGGGGCCTGTGGCTCAACCCGCACGCCCAGGGCGGCGGCCTCGGCATCCCCTGGGCCGACCTGCGCCGGATCGCCACCGGCCTGGACCGGATGCCGGCGGGCCCGCTGCGGCTTTCCGAGCCCGCCCTGGAGCTCCCGCAGTTCTACGGGCTGCTGACCCAGCACGCGCACCGCACGCCGGCCGTGCGCTCGCTGCGCCGCGCCTGGGTGCAGCCCGCGCTGGGGTCGCCGTACCTCGCCGTGGGGCTCGACCTGTACGACGCCTCCGCACCCGCGCTGGAATCCGTACGGGAGATGATGCGCCACTCCGTCGGCGCGGTGCCCGAGGGCGTGCCGGTGTGCACGGTGGCACTGGCCGACGAGCACGACCCCGTCGCGATGTGGCTCCGGTCACAGACGCGGCCCTTCTACGACCGCGAGGGACAGGCGCCGGCCTACTGACCGGCAGCCGGGACAACCGCGTCGCGCGCCGCTCGGGCCGCGGGGAACAGACCGTTCCCCGCGGCCTTCTTCTTGTCCTGATTTCTTCACTGATGCGCACCCAAAAGACGCACTCCTCAAGCGAGTTGGGCGCGTTGTCCGATTGCGCACCGAACGGACGGTGTTGCTCCGCTGAGCCGACACGGCAGTCCGGATAACGGGAACCCGACCCTCACATCACGGTTGCGCATCCATTCATCTGCGGGTCTGGCGGCTGATCGCGGCGCCGTTGAAGACTCCCGACCCAAGAGCCGCCGGGTCCCCGCGAAACGGTTCGGCTCCCCGCACGTCGCTTGTCGTTCCGCACCGCTTCTCGCGTACTTCCGCACGGCTTTCCGCACGGCACCCGCACCGCACCCGCACCGCACCGAGCGCACCCGGGCATGCATGATCACGCACCGCGCATGCCCGAACACGCACCGAGCACCACCTGCACCTCCGCACTTCCCGCACCTCGGCACAGTCCTGCGTGTCACCACGCACAAGAGCGCCACTCCGCACCAACGCCGCCACAGCGGCGGGCATGGGCCGGCAACCCGTCGGCCGAGAGGGGTCCCCACCACGATGACGGCACCACTGCATGACACGAGCGCGGAACCTGCCGCACCCGTGGCCGTAGCCGACGTCCCTGCGAAGGCCATCGAAGGCCGCTCGCCCGGCCGTATCGCCTGGATGCGGCTCAAGCGCGACAAGGTCGCGCTGACCGGCGGCGTGGTCGTGATCCTCCTGATCCTCGTGGCGGTCTTCGCGCCGCAGATCGTGAGCCTGCTGGGCCACCCGCCCAACGAGTTCCACGAGGACATGATCGACCCGGACCTCGGTACGCCGATCGGCTCCTGGGGCGGCATCAGCTCCGACTTCCTGCTGGGCGTCGAACCCACCAACGGGCGCGACGTGTTCAGCCGGATCGTCTACGGCGCCCGGATCTCGCTGGTCGTCGCCTTCCTGGCCGCGTTCGTCTCGGTCGCCATCGGCAGCCTGCTCGGCGCGCTCGCCGGGTTCCTCGGCGGCTGGGTGGACGGCCTCATCAGCCGCCTGATGGACCTGCTGCTGGCCTTCCCGCAGCTGCTGTTCACCATCGCGCTGGTGTCCGTCGTCCCCAACTCCCTCTGGGGGTTCGAGGGTTCGGGCGTCCGGATGGGCGTGCTGATCGTCGTGATCGGCTTCTTCGGGTGGCCGTACATCGGCCGCATCGTCCGCGGGCAGACGATCTCCCTGCGCGAGCGCGAGTACGTGGAGGCGGCGCGCAGCCTCGGCGCCGGCCGCGGCTACATCCTGATCAAGGAGCTGCTGCCCAACCTGGTCGCGCCGATCCTGGTCTACGCGACGCTGATCATTCCGACCAACATCCTGACGGAGGCGGCGCTCAGCTTCCTCGGCGCCGGCGTCAAGCCGCCGACCGCGTCCTGGGGAAAGATGCTCTCCGACGCCGTCCCCATCTACCAGGACGACCCCATGTACATGGTGGTCCCGGGTATGACGATCTTCATCACCGTCCTGGCGTTCAACCTCTTCGGGGACGGGCTGCGTGACGCACTCGACCCCAAGGGCAGCTGAACCGCTCCACCGATTCACCCACCTCTGGAGGTTGGACCAACGTGATCCGCAGAAAGCAGGCACTCGCGATCACCGCCGTGATCGCCGCCCTGTCGCTGACCGCCGCGTGCGGCGGCGGCGACGGGGACAAGAAGACCGAGGGCAAGGGCGGCGGCAACGCGGCCTTCAACGCCGCCACCACCGGCGTCGTGAACCCGTCCACCGAGAAGGGCGGCGAGCTCAGGCTCTGGTCGCCGCAGGACGTCGACTACCTCGACCCGGCGCGTGCCTACTACGGCTTCGTGTGGAACATGCAGCGCCTCTACGTCCGCCAGCTGCTGGCGTACGACAGCAAGCCGGGTGAGGCGGGCACCAAGCTGGTCCCGGACCTCGCCGAGGCCCTGCCCGTCCTCAGCAACGACGGCAAGACGTACACCGTCAAGCTCAAGGACGGCGTGAAGTTCGAGGACGGCACGCCGATCACCTCGAAGGACATCAAGTACGGCATCGAGCGCGTCTTCGCGCAGGACGTGCTGTCCGGCGGTCCCACCTACCTGATCGACCTGCTCGACCAGGGCCAGAAGTACCCCGGCCCGTACAAGGACACCGACCCCAACAAGATGGGCCTGAAGTCCGTCGAGACGCCGGACGACAAGACGATCGTCTTCAACCTGGCGAGCGCCAACTCCGACTTCAGCTACCTGCTGGCCATGCCGTCCTCCTCGCCGGTCCCGGCGGCCAAGGACACCGGCGCCACGTACACCAACAAGCCGCTCGCCACCGGCCCGTACAAGGTGGAGAGCTTCACCGCCGGCAAGGGCGCGACCTTCGTCCGCAACGAGAACTGGGACCCGAAGACGGACACCATCCGCACGGGCCTGCCGGACAAGGTCACCTTCACGGTGACGACCAACCCGGACGACATGGACGCCCGTCTGCTGTCCGGCGACATCGACCTCGCCGTCGACGGCACCGGTGTGCAGCAGGCCGCGAAGAACAAGATCCTCAAGGACGAGAAGCTCAAGAAGAACGCGGACAACCCGTTCACGGGCTACATCCGTTACTTCGCCTTCCCGCAGACCGTCGCGCCGTTCGACAACATCGAGTGCCGCAAGGCCGTCATCTACGCCGCCGACCCGAAGTCCCTGCAGACCGCCCGGGGCGGCCCGACCAGCGGTGACCTCGGCGCCAACATGCTGCCGCCCGGCATCCCCGGCTCCGACAAGTCCTTCGACCCGTTCGGCCTGACGAAGGGCCAGCCGCAGGAGGACAAGGCCAAGGAGGCCCTCAAGGCCTGCGGCAAGCCGGACGGCTTCGAGACCACCATCGCGGTCCGCAACAACCGCGCTCCCGAGGTGAAGACGGCCGAGTCCCTGCAGGCCTCGCTCGCCAAGGTCGGCATCAAGGCCACGATCGACCAGTACGACGGCAAGCTCTCCTCCTCCACGATCGGCTCGCCCGAGAACGTGAAGAAGAAGGGCTACGGCATCATCGTCATGGGCTGGGGCGCCGACTACAACTCCGGTTCGGGCTTCCTGCAGCCGCTCGTCGACGGATCGTTCATCCTGCCGAACGGCAACAACAACTACACCGAGCTGAACGACCCGGAGATCAACGGGCTGTTCGACAAGGCCGCTGCCGCCGCCACGCCGGAAGCCGCCGCCCCGTTCTACACGGACATCAACAAGAAGGTCATGGAGAAGGCGCTCTACCTTCCCATCAACTTCGACAAGGCCTTCGTCTACCACAACCCGCGGCTGACGAACGTCTACTTCAACGACTCCCTCGGCAAGATCGACCTCGCCGTCATCGGCGTCGGCAAGTGATCCGGTAGTCGAGTCGTCACGTAACAACAGGCAAGTGCCTTCACCGCACATGCGCTAGTCCGAAGGGCAGGTGAAGGCCGCAGGCGGCGGCTGCCGTCCCACGAGGGACGGCAGCCGCCCGCCCCGGGCGGCCGACTGCAGTGCTCGTCTACCTCATACGGCGACTGTTCAACGTCGCCGCCACGCTGCTGGTGGTCTCCGTGGTCACCTTCGGCATCTTCTTCGCGGTCCCGAAGCTCACGGGCAGCGATCCGGCCCTCATGTACGCCGGCCGCGAGACCAACGAGACCGCCCTGGCGGGCATCCGCGTGAAGATGGGCTTCGACAAGCCCATCTCCGAGCAGTACCTGACCTTCGTCAAGGGCATCTTCGCCGGCCGCGACTACGACGGCGGCACCGAGGTCACCCACTGCGAGGCGCCGTGCTTCGGCTACTCGTTCAAGACCGAGGCGCCCGTCTGGGAGACCATGGTCGACCGCATGCCGGTCACCCTCTCGCTCGCCCTCGGCGCGGCGGTCATCTGGGTGCTCGCCGGTGTGGCCACCGGCGTGGTCTCGGCGCTCAAACGAAGGACCGCCATCGACCGCACGGTGATGGTCGGCGCCCTCGCAGGCGTCTCCCTCCCCATCTTCTTCACCGGCATGGTGGCCCCCGCGATCTTCGTCTACAGCCTCGGCTGGCTGGACGTGTCCAACTACAAACCCCTCACGGAGGATCCCGGGGCCTGGCTCAACGCCCTGATCCTGCCGTGGGTCACCCTGGCCTTCCTCTTCGCCGCCACCTACGCCCGCATCACGCGCGCCACGATGCTGGAGGTCCTCGGCGAGGACTACATCCGCACGGCCCGGGCCAAGGGCCTCAAGGAGGGCGTGGTCATCCGCAAGCACGCCCTGCGCTCCACCCTCACCCCGATCGTCACGATGTTTGGCCTCGACCTCGGCGGGCTCCTCGGCGGCGCGGTGCTCACCGAGACGACCTTCAACTTCCAGGGTCTGGGGACGGCGGCCGTCGCCGCCATCGGCCAGGGCGACCTCCCCGTGATCATGGGCGTCACCCTGCTCGCCGCGCTCTTCGTGGTGATGGCCAACCTGATCGTGGACCTGCTGTACGCCGTCATCGACCCGCGCGTGAGGCTGACGTGACCGAGAACCACTCCACTTCCGGCTCCGCGGCCGGCTCCGGCGCGGGCGAGACCCCCGCCGACGGTCCCGCGTTCGTCCCCGAACAGGCCGGGCCCCGCGACAGCGGCGCCTTCCTGTCCGTACGCGACCTCAAGGTCCACTTCCCGACCGACGACGGCCTCGTCAAGTCCGTCGACGGGCTCTCCTTCGACCTGGAGCGCGGCAAGACGCTCGGCATCGTCGGCGAGTCCGGCTCCGGCAAGTCGGTGACCTCGCTGGCCATCATGGGCCTGCACCGCACCGGCAACGCGCGCAGCCGCCCGCACATCTCCGGCGAGGTCGTCCTCGACGGCGAGGACCTCGTCAAGGCCGACGCCGACCGCGTGCGCAGGCTGCGCGGGCGCAAGATGGCGATGGTCTTCCAGGACCCGCTGTCCGCGATGCACCCCTACTACACGGTCGGCAAGCAGATCGTCGAGGCGTACCGCACCCACCACGACGCGGACAAGAAGGCCGCCCGGCGGCGCGCCGTCGAGATGCTCGACCGGGTCGGCATCCCCGAGCCGCACCGGCGCGTGGACGCCTACCCGCACGAGTTCTCCGGCGGCATGCGCCAGCGCGCGATGATCGCGATGGCGCTGGTCAACAACCCCGAGCTGCTCATCGCGGACGAGCCGACCACCGCCCTGGACGTGACCGTCCAGGCGCAGATCCTCGACCTGATCCGCGACCTGCAGAAGGAGTTCGGTTCCGCGGTCATCATGATCACGCACGACCTGGGCGTGGTCGCCGAGATGGCCGACGACATCCTCGTGATGTACGGAGGCCGGTGCGTCGAGCGCGGCACCGCCGAGAAGGTCTTCTACGAGCCCCGCCACCCCTACACCTGGGGGCTGCTCGGCTCCATGCCGCGCATCGACCGCGAGCAGACCGAGCGCCTCATCCCGGTCAAGGGCTCGCCGCCCAGCCTCATCAACATCCCGAGCGGCTGCGCCTTCAACCCGCGCTGCCCGTACGCCGACGTCCCCAAGGGCGGCATCACCCGCACCCGGCGGCCCGAGCTGACCGAGGACGGCGGCGGGCACTGGTCCGCCTGCCACATGTCGCAGGAGGAGCGGACCCGGATCTGGACCGAAGAGATTGCGCCGAAGCTGTGACCGACATGAAGAAGAAGGCGGACGGGCCCGCGGCGGACGCCCCCGGGGCGGCCGGGACGGATGCGGCCGGGACGGAAGCGGCCGAGCCCCGGGCGGCCGCGCCCGGCGTACCCGCACCGGTGCCGGCCGGTGAGCCGCTGCTGAAGGTGACCGGCCTGGTCAAGCACTTCCCCATCAACAAGGGGCTGCTGCGCCGCCAGGTCGGGGCCGTCAAGGCCGTCGACGGGATCGACTTCGAGGTCCGGCGCGGCGAGACCCTCGGCGTGGTCGGCGAGTCCGGCTGCGGCAAGTCGACGATGGGCCGGCTGATCACCCGGCTGCTGGAGCCGACGGGCGGCACGGTCGAGTTCGAGGGGCGGGACATCACGCACCTCGGGGTCGCCGGGATGCGCCCGCTGCGCCGCGACGTCCAGATGATCTTCCAGGACCCGTACGGCTCCCTGAACCCGCGGCACACGGTGGGCACCATCGTCAGCGCCCCCTTCAAGCTGCAGGGCGTGGAGCCGGAGGGCGGGCTCAAGGCGGAGGTGCAGCGGCTGCTGTCGCTGGTGGGCCTCAACCCCGAGCACTACAACCGCTACCCGCACGAGTTCTCCGGCGGCCAGCGCCAGCGCATCGGCATCGCCCGGGCCCTGGCCCTGAAGCCGAAGCTGGTCGTCGCGGACGAGCCGGTCTCGGCGCTGGACGTGTCGATCCAGGCCCAGGTGGTCAACCTGCTGGACGACCTCCAGGAGGAGCTCGGCCTCACGTACGTGATCATCGCGCACGACCTGTCGGTCATCCGGCACGTCTCGGACCGCATCGCGGTGATGTACCTCGGCAAGATCGTGGAGCTGGCCGACCGGACCTCGCTCTACACCAACCCGATGCACCCGTACACCAAGGCGCTGCTGTCGGCCGTGCCGGTGCCGGACCCGCGCCGGCGCGGCGCGAAGAGCGGCCGCATCCTGCTCAAGGGCGACGTGCCCTCGCCGATCTCCCCGCCGAGCGGCTGCCGCTTCCACACGCGCTGCTGGAAGGCCACGCAGATCTGCGCCGTGCAGGAGCCGCCGATGGCCGCGCTGGCCACCGGCCACCAGGTGGCCTGCCACCACCCCGAGAACGCACCCGACCAGGCGCCGGGCGACCCCGCCCTGCCGGGGGCCGCCGAGGCGCTGGCCACGGTCTCGGAGTAGGCGCGGGCCCGCCCGGGCACGATACGTCCGTGGTCCGGTCACCGAGTAGCGGTCGGTGACCGGGCCACGGGTCATTCCCGTTGACAATGGGGCGGTGCTCCACGATCTCTTCACCCCCGATATCCAGCACGCGCTGGACCTCGCGGGCATCTTCGTCTTCGCCACCGCGGGCGCGCTGCTCGCCGTACGCAAGAACTTCGACATCTTCGGCATCGCCGTCCTCGCCGAGGTCACCGCCCTGGGCGGCGGCCTCTTCCGCGACCTGGTCATCGGCGCCGTCCCGCCGGCCGCCTTCGGCGAGCTCAGCTTCTTCGTCACCCCGCTGATCGCCGCGGCCATCGTCTTCTTCATGCACCCCGAGGTGCAGCGGATCAACCGTGCCATCAACGTCTTCGACGCCGCCGGACTCGCCCTCTTCTGCGTCAGCGGCACGACGAAGGCGTACGAGTACGGCCTGGGGCTGACCGCCTCCGCCGCGCTGGGCCTGGCCACGGCCGTCGGCGGCGGCGTGCTGCGCGACGTCCTCGCCAACGAGGTGCCCTCGCTGCTGCGCGACCGCGAGATGTACGCCGTGCCCGCCACCGTCGGCGCCGCGATGGTGGCCGGCTTCATCGGCCTCGGCGCCCTCAACGCGCTGACGACGGCCGTCGCGATCGTCACCACCTTCGTGCTGAGGCTGCTCGCCATGCAGTTCCACTGGCGGGCGCCGTTGGCCTGGAACCGCCGCTCCGCGGTCTCCGAGGAGCCGTGATCCGCACGTCACCCGAAAAGCTACCGCTTAGTAGCATTGCGTTGTAGGCTCGATTCCATGGCATACGCAGCAGCCCAGGCCTCCATCGGCGACAGCGAGTTCGACCGCGACACCACCCTCACCGCGCGCGCGGGCGAACCCGGGGTGTACGACGCGGAGCTCTCCGCCGGATGGACGATCATCACCGCCGTCAACGGCGGCTACCTGCTGGCCCTGGTCGGCCGGGCCCTGTCGGCGGCCCTGCCGCACCCGGACCCGTTCACCGTCTCCGCCCACTACCTCACCTCCTCCGAGCCCGGCCCCGCGGTGATCCGCACCGAGGTCGTCCGCGTCGGCCGGACCCTGTCCACCGGCCAGGCCTCCCTGTTCCAGTTCGACGAGAACGGCGCCGAGGTCGAGCGGATCCGGGTCATCGCCTCCTACGGCGACCTCGCCTCCCTGCCGGACGACGTCCGCACCACCGCCCTCCCGCCGGCGATCCCGCCGTACGAGGCCTGCCTCGGCCCGGAGGCCGGCCCGGCCCCCATCCCCGGCAGCACCGCCATCGTCGACCGGCTCCGGCTGCGCCTGGACCCGGCCACCGCGGGCTGGGCACTCGGCGCGCCCTCCGGCAAGGGCGAGATGCGAGCCTGGTTCGAGCTGGCCGACGGCCGGGACGCAGACCCGCTCTCCCTGCTCCTCGCGGTCGACGCGCTCCCGCCGACCTGCTTCGACCTGGGCCTGATGGGCTGGAGCCCGACCGTGGAGCTGACCACGCACATCCGCCGCCGCCCGGCTCCCGGCCCGCTGCGGATCGCGATCACCACGCGGAATCTGGCCGGCGGCTTCCTGGAGGAGGACGCCGAGGTCTGGGACTCCGAGGACCGCCTGGTCGCGCAGTCCCGGCAGCTGGCCCGCGCCCCGCGCCCCTGACCCGACGGCACGGCATGCCGGGCGGCGACCCCGCCCCCGTCGCCCGCGCGGCATGCCGGCCCCTTCCCGCGGGGCCGGGGTCGGGCCGTTCCTGTGTGACGCGCAGCGGTGGTCGTCACCGGCGCCGGTGGCCGACCTGCGGCTTCGCGCTGGAATCTCAGCGCCATCCGGTCACCAACGGCACGTTCGCAGCGTAGTTGTCACCACGGCGACGTACGCGACCGGACGGTCACGCTGCTCGCAACCTGCGGTGAGTTGCCCTTCGCGTGGGAACCGGTCGCGCGTCTTCGGCGTTCGCGTGCCGACAGGCGCTTCCCTGAGTCACACGCGCCGGTCCGGCCGCCCTGGTCGGCGAAACGGACGAACGGACCTGCAGAGCCTTCGACGACGGTCCGTCCCTGACTCGGGCGAAGCCGCCTCACCTGGTGGCTGATGACCGCCGTGCGCATCACCAGGGCACCGTGCCGGCGTCTTCGAAGAACTGGCCGGTCGGGCCGTCGTCGGGCAGGGTCGCGAGTGTGATGGCGATCGCCGCGCCCTGTTCGGGGGTGCGCACGCCGCGGAAGCCGTTGAGGTCGGTCGCGACGTAGCCGGGGCAGCCGGCGTTGACCAGGATGTTCGTGCCGCTCAGCTCCCGGGCGTACTGGAGGGTGACTGCGTTCAGGAACGTCTTGGACGGCGAGTACGCCACGGCCACCGGACCCGCCGTCTGCTCGGCAGCGGTTCCCGACTGCCGGGTGAGGGAGCCGACACTGCTGGACATGTTCACGATCCGCGGTGCAGCAGAGCGGCGCAGCAGCGGCATCATCGCGTTGGTGACGCGGATGACGCCGATCACGTTGGTCTCCACGACCGTCCGGATGGTGGCGGGATCGACCCGGGTGGGCTCCTGCGGCATACCGCCGGCGATGCCGGCGTTGTTGACGAGCACGTCGAGGCGCCCCGCCTGTTCCTCGATCAGCCGGGCGGCGGCGGTCGCGCTCGCGTCGTCGGTCACGTCCAGTGGTACGCCGAACGCGTCCACACCGGCCGCGCGCAGCCTTTCCACCGCGGCCTCGCGGCGCTGATCGTCGCGGGCGCCGACTCCGACGCTCCAGCCGAGGGCGCCAAGGCCCGCGGCGATCTCGTAGCCGATCCCCTTGTTCGCGCCGGTGACCAGCGCAATCGTTCGTTCACTCATGGGGACCATGCTGTCCTCGGACTCCGGCTGGGGTCCAAGACCGATCGGGTGGGCGACGATACCGTCCGGGTATTGACCCGGGGTAGCGTGGTCGTATGGAGACCCGGGAACTGCGCTACTTCGTCGCGGTCGCCGAGGAGTTGCACTTCGGGCGCGCCGCGCGGCGGCTCGGCATCGCACAGCCGCCCCTGTCACGGGCGATCCAGCAGCTCGAACGCAGGCTCGGAGCAGTGCTGCTGGATCGGACCAGCCGCACCGTCGCACTGACCGAGGCCGGTTCGGTGCTGCTGGCCGAGGGCCGCGCGGCCCTCGATGCGGTCGACGCTGCTGAACGCCGGACCCGCCGCGCTGCGCTTGCCACCACAGGCCGTCCCGGCCTGGTCCTGGTCACGAAGGCCAGCGCGTCCAGAGAACTGCTGGCGAAACTGCTCGACGCGTACGCCGCCGAACCAGGCGCGGTCCCCGTCGACGTCATCCTGTGCGGCCCGGCCGAGCAGGAACGACTCCTGCGCGAGGGCCGGGCCGACGTGGCGCTGCTGCACCGGCCGTTCGACTCGACGGCCGGGTTCGACACCGAAGAACTCAGCACGGAAGGCCAGGTCGTGGTCCTGCCCGCCGGACATCCGCTCACCGTCCGGGCCCATGTGCACATGGCCGACATCACCGGGCTGCCGGGCCTGCCCCTGCCACGCTGGCCCGACCCCGACGGCACCTACCCGCCCGGCCCCGGCCCGCAGGTCCGCGACCACGCGCAGCTGTTGCAACTCGTCGCGCTCGGCCGTGCCTGCGCGGTCTCACCGGAGTCGTGCCGAGCCCAACTGCACGGTGACCTCGCCGCCGTGCCCGTGCTGGACGCGCCGGAGGTCACCACCGTGATCGCCTGGCCACCGCACAGCCGGTCCAGAGCCGTCGCCGACCTCGTCCGGACTGCGACACGTCTCCAGTAGTTCCGGCATGCCCGGCCAGGTTCCACCCCACGCGTCCCGGCTCACCTCGACCAAGGCGAACGCCTGGGCGGTGCCGGTTTGCGCTGCCGGCTGACACCCATCGCTGCGAGGCACGTCCTGCGGGGCCGCCGTCGAGCCGTTGCCCCTTGCCCTTGCCCTTGCCCTTGCCCTTGCCGTTGCCGTTGCCGTTGCCGTTGCCGTTGCCGTTGCCGTTGCCGTTGCCGTTGCCGTTGCCGCGACGCCGGAGCCGGCCCGTTTCCGGGTGTGGAGCCCGGTCCCTCCCGCGGTGAGGGGCCTGTCTCTTATACACAA
>NZ_JACBGN010000211.1 GCF_013401435.1 Streptomyces sp. BR123 | reverse complement strand
GGGCCGGGGCCGCCGCCCGGGCCTCCTGGGGGGTCAGGCCCAGGGCGGCCACGGTCAGGGTGGCCGCCACGGCCGCCGCGGTGGGGGTGCGGACCATCGTGGGCTCCTCGTATGCGCCTATATGTCGAAGTGACCCGACGGTAACGGGAGTTGCTTACCTGAGGTAACCCATCAGTAAGTTACGCGAAGGTAACGATTGATCGAATTCCCGGTGCGGTCGCGGCGGCGGCCCGACCGGCTGCGGCGGAGCGGTGTCCCCCGGTCAGCCGTTCTGCGGAGCGCCGTTCAGCGCGCTCTTGGCCTTCCACTCGTCCCAGGACAGGTTCCACTCCCCGTACCCGTTGCCGATGTCCGCCTTGCCCTTGGAACCGCTTCCCGTCACCTCGACCGCGTCGCCGACCTGGGACGAGTCGAACAGCCACTTGGCGTCGGAGTCGCTCATCCCCACGCAGCCGGAACTGGCGTTGCTCCGGCCGAAGTAGGCGGAGTTCCACGGCGCGGCGTGGATGTACATGCCCGACCAGGTCACCCGCATCGAGTAGTCGACCAACTTGTCGTAGGAGTCGCCCAGCCCGACGGTCTGGGAGTCCATCCGGATGGTGCCCTCCTTGCTCATCAGCACCATCTTCCCGGACCAGGAGGCCTTCTTGCCGCCCGGCGTGCCCGCCGAGACCGGGATCGTCCTCACCGTCTGCCCGTTCTCGACCACCGACATCTTCTTGCTGTCGAGGTCGACCTGGAGCCGGCGGTCCTTGCCGATCTTGAAGTTGGTGTCGTAGTCGCGCACGAAGTAGCCGCCGCCCTGGCCGGAGTCCACGCCGTTCAGGTTCATCTCGACCTTGACGTCCGTCCCCGGCTTCCAGTAATCCTTCGGCCGCCAGTCCACGCGGTCGCTGCCGGTGTGGTCCTTGAACCAGCCCCAGGAGCCCTCGGTGTTGTTCGACGTGGTCACCTTCAGGCGCTTCTCCACCTCGGCCTTGTTCTTCACCGGGTTGTCGAAGACCAGCGAGACGGGCTGGGCCACACCCACCGTGCCGCCCTTGCCGGGGACGATCGTGACCTTGTTCACCTTGTCCGCGGCCACGGTCTTGAACTGGGCGCTCGCGCTCTGGCTGTCCGTGTTCTGCGCCTCGACCTTGTAGTCCGTACCCGGCGCCGCGTTGCGCTCCGAGGTCCAGGTCCGGCCGTCGTCGGCTATCTTCCCCGGCAGCTCCCCGCCCTTGCCGTCGGACACCTTCACCTGGGCGAACTTGCCCGCAGCGAGCGTGACCTTCACCGGCTCGCCGGGCTTGGCCTGCTCGCCCGTGAGGTTCACGGAGATCGCCATGGCCGCCTTGTCCTTCGGCTTCGCCTCGCCGTCGGCCTTGTCGCCGCCGCCCGTGCAGGCGGTCAGCGCTGCGGCCATGAGTGCGGTGCCCGCCAGCATGGCGTGGCGGCGGTGTGCGAAACGGCGTGTGCGGCTCAACGAAAACCCCTCCAAAGCGACGGTCATCCGGATCGGAAGATGCGGAAAGGGCGACCTCAGGTTGCACAATCCGCGGAAAAGATCCGAGTTCCTTCCTGTGACGCCGCACTGCAGGGAAACGGTCATGGTTCCGTCACAAACGCCGTGCAGATCCGTCACGGACGCCTGGGAGTCTCCTGTGCGTCCCGCCCCGGACGAACAGGAAGGCCGATCCGCCGTGTGCCCACTGCTCGCGACCCCCGCCCACCAGTAGCACCGGAACCAGGACCGGGCCACGGCCGGAGTACCGGCCGGGACGCGACCGGAACCGGGAGCGGGAGTTCCGCTCCCTGGCGGCGGCCGAATACCCCACCTTCCTTTCCCGGAACCGGAATGCAAGCTTTCTGCAGTCCTCGTCCTGGGCCGGGCCAAAGGACCTCTGACGCGCGAAACGGTCGGATGCCGCCACCGAAGGGGAAATTGCCGGAGCCGCGCTGGTGCTGTACCGCCAATTCCCCGACGCCCGCACCTACTTCGCCCCCCTCACCGGGGCCGCGTCGCCGACCGTTCCTCCCCGTACCCTCGGAGAGGCCGAGCACGACATGCGCGGGTACTCTCCACTCTCGACCCCGGCGAACGCCCATTCGGACTGCTGCGCCGGAAGCCCGGTACCGGCGGGCACGTCGTCGAAACGCCCGGAGAGTGGGAGATACCGTTGGACGGACACGCCGACACGGCGTTCTGCAAAGCCTTCCAGACCTACCTGTGCCGCCGGTGACGGCCGCCGCACCCGCTGCCGACGCCGCCGCACCCGCCGCCGATGCCGCCGTGACCACCGCCACGACCGCACCCGGCGCCGAGGCGCCCCCCGCCGCAGCCCCCAAGACCTCGGTGCTGCGCAGCGGCGCGCTCATGGCCGCCGGCTCGATCGTCTCCCGCGCCACCGGATTCGTCCGCTCCGCCGTCGTCGTCGCCGCCCTCGGCACCGGGCTCCTCGGCGACGCCTACGCCGTCTCCAACACCGTCCCGAACATCATCTACATGCTGCTCGTCGGCGGCGCCCTCAACGCCGTCTTCGTGCCCGAGCTGGTCCGCGCCGCCAAGGAGCACCGGGACGGCGGCGCCGCCTACACCGACCGGCTGCTGACCGCCTGCACGGCCCTGCTCGTCCTGCTCACCGCCGTCGCCGTGCTGGCCGCGCCGCTGATCGTGGCCGCGTACACCCCGTACACCGGCAGCCAGGCGAGCACCACCGTGGCCCTGGCCCGCTACTGCCTCCCGCAGATCCTGTTCTACGGGCTGTTCACCCTGCTCGGGCAGGTGCTGAACGCCCGCGGCCGGTTCGGCGCGATGATGTGGACCCCCGTCCTCAACAACCTCGTCATCATCGGCGTCTTCGGCCTCTTCCTGTACCTCTCGCACCACGGCGCGCAGGGGCTGACCGCCGGCGAGACCCGGCTGCTCGGCCTCGGCACCACCGCCGGCATCGTCGTCCAGGCCCTCGCCCTCATACCCTCCCTGCGCGCCGCCGGCTTCCGCTGGCGCCCCCGCTTCGACTGGCGCGGCCAGGGCCTGGCCCGGCCGCTGCGCAACGCGGGCTGGCTGGTCATGCTCGTGTTCACCAACCAGATCGGCTACTGGGTCGTGACCCGCCTGTCCACCACCGCCGGCCGGCAGGCCGTGGAGGCCGGTCTCGCGGGCGGTGCCGGCTACACCGCCTACAGCAACGCCTACCAGCTGTGGATCGTCCCCCAGGGCATCATCACCGTCTCCCTCGTCACCGCCCTCATGCCCCGGATGAGCGCCGCCGCCGCCGACGGCGACCTCGCTGCGGTCCGCCGCGACGTGTCGTACGCGCTGCGCTCCAGCGCCGCCCTCGTCGTCCCGGCCGCCGCGCTCTTCGCCGCCCTCGCCCCCTGGGTGATGGGCAGCGTCTTCGGATACGGCCGCACCGGCGCCGCAGACATCGAGGCCATGGCGGGAATGCTCGCGGCGTTCGCCCCCGGCCTGATCGCCTTCTCCGGCCAGTACGTCCTCTCCCGCGGCTTCTACGCCCTCTCCGACACCCGGACCCCCTTCTTCCTCAACCTGGTCGTCGCCGGGCTGAACGCCGGGCTCTCCGCCGCCGCCTACCTGCTGCTGCCCCCGCGCTGGGCCGTCACCGGCATGGCCGCCGCCTACACCGTCGCCCTCTTCGCCGGCCTCGCCGTCACCGCGTACGCCCTCGCCCGGCGCCTCGGCCCCCGCCGGGGCAGCCCCGGAGCCGGCACCGCCACCGCGCTCGGCACCCACCTGCGGCTGCTCGCCGCCGCCCTGCCGGCCGCTGCCGCCGGATACGCGGCCGCCCGCGCCGCCGACCGGTCCGGCCTGGGCGACCTCGCCGCGGCGGGCGCGGGAACCGCGGTGATCGGCCTCGTCGTCCTCCTCCTCGCCAGGCCGCTGCGCCTGACCGGGATCACCGATCTGCTGGCCTCCCTGCGGCGCCGCACCGGCCGTTAGTGCTCTGACCGGCAGCGTTCACCGCCTCACGACGCTCCCCGGCCACCGCAGGTCGTCGCCACCGGGGCGGAGGTGATCGAGGTGCGGCTCCCGTTCCGCGTCGGCAGCCTGTGGGACCCCGCCCGCCGCCAGGCGGTGTGCACCGCGCTCTCCACCGGCGCCTCGCCCGTCCGCGCCGTGCCGGCCGGCACGCACACCACCGTGCACCACCGTGCGGGCCGGCCCCTGCGGGCCGGGCGTCGTGGGCTGACCCGGGCGGGGCACGGCATCCGGTGCGGGCCGGTCCTCTTGCGGCGGGCGGCCCGCACCGCCACCGTGGGCGCATGCACGCCGCCGCCGAGCAGCCCGAAGCCGGCCTCCCCGACGTCTTCGACCCCCGCATCTACGCCGCGGGCATCCCGTACGAGAGCTACCGGCTGCTGCGCGACCGGCACCCGGTGGCCTGGCAGGACGAACCGGAGGTCCAGGGCTGGCCGGCCGGACCCGGCTTCCGTGCGGTCACCCGCCACGCCGACGTGGTCCGCGTGCTGCGCGACCACGCCACGTACTCCTCCTGGCTGGGCGCCACCCAGATCCGCGACCCCGACCCGGCCGACCTGCCCTTCCTGCGCCGCACCATGCTCAACCAGGACCCTTCCCCCCGGCCCTGCGGCCCCGGGGAGCCGCCCACGGACCACGGCAGGCTGCGACGGCTGGTCTCCCGCGCCTTCACCCCCGCCCGCGTCGACGCCTACGCCGCCCGCGTCCGGGAACGGGCCCGTACGCTGCTGGCCGCCGCCCGCGCGAAGGCCGAGGACGGCGCCGTCGACGTGGTCGCCGCCGTCACCGACGAGTACGCGCTGCTGAACCTGACCGACCTGCTCGGCATCCCGCCCGGCGACCGCGCGCTGCTGCTGGAGTGGACCGTACGCGTCATCGGCTACCAGGATCCCGAGGACGTGCCCGAACCCCTGCGCGCCCCCGACGGCACGCCCCTCAACCCCCGTTCACCCGCCCTGCTGGGCGAGATGTTCGGCTATGCGCGCGAACTGGCGGCCCACAAGCGCCGCCACCCGGGCGACGACGTGATGACCTCCCTCGCCGAGGCCGGACTCGAACCGGCCGAGCTGGAGATGTTCTTCTTCCTGCTCACCGTCGCGGGCAACGACACCGTGCGCAGCGCGGCCCCCGGCGGGCTGCTCGCCCTCGCACGGGCCCCCGGCGAGTACCGGCGGCTGGCCGCCGGGGAGGTGCCGGCCGGCAGGGCCGTGGAGGAGCTCCTGCGCGTCCACCCGCCCGTGCTCAGCTTCCGCCGCACCGCGACCGTCGACACCGAACTCTCCGGGCAGCCGATCCGGGCCGGGGACAAGGTGGTGGTCTTCCACGCCTCCGCCAACCACGACGAGCGCGTCTTCGCCGATCCCGGCCGCCTCGACCTCGGCCGGCACCCCAATCCGCACGTCTCCTTCGGCGACGGCCCGCACGTCTGCCTCGGCGCCCACTTCGCCCGGCTCCAGCTGCGCGTCCTCCACGAGGAGTGGCGTACGGCCATGCCCGCGCCGGAACTCGCGGCTCCGCCGCGCCGGCTGGTGTCGAACTTCATCAACGGGATCACACGGCTGCCGCTGCGGGTGTCAGGGCCGGCCCGGTGACGTCCGCCAGCAGCTCGGCCACGTCCGGGCCGTAGGCGTCGGAGTGGGTCACCTTCAGCACGACGCAGAACGAATCCCCCCGGTACCTGCGGGCCAGCTCCCGGTGGTTGCGGGCCAGGTACCGGGCGCCCGCCTGGTTGCTGATCGCCGTCTGCCCGCATATCAGGAACACCGGGCGGGTTCCCGGACGGGCCGTCAGCCGGGCCAGCAGCACGTGCTCCACCTGGCCCTTGTCCCATCGGTACGACTCTCCGCCGACGCGGATCGCCAGGCGGTCCGGTTCCGGTTCCTCGTACGCGCCGATCCGCACGCCCGGCAGCATGGAGGACAGATGGGCCATCGTCCGCGTGTTCGAGGAGGGGCCTCCGACGCAGAACTCCGTGCGCTCGCCGATGCCCTGGCGGACCGCGTCGTGGGAGACGAGCCGGAGGTTCGCGCCGCAGTCCTTGATCAGGGCCGATATCTCCAGCAGCGCGAAGGCGTCGTTACGGTGTACCGACCACGCATCGGCGTCCGGCTTACGGTTGACCACGAACACGCAGTCCGATCCGGTGGGCAGGCCGAAGAACGCCTGTTTGCGGCGCAGCGCGCGGCGCCACAGATAGGTCCGCGTGAACCAGCCGAAGCCGCCGCTGACAGCGGTGGCCGCCACCCCGAGCACGATGTTGCGCAGGTCGTCGTTCATGCGCGGGATGCTATGCGCTCCGCGGGAAGTGCCGCGATGGGGCCGGCGATCGTCCGCGGCCCGGGTCTTCCTGACGCGGGGGGTTCGGTGAAGTTACAGTGCCGACCGCAGCCCTGTCGCCAGGGGGCCGACAGGCCGTCGACCGGAGGTACGCCATGCGTCGTCCCGCTCCACGCCACTTAAGCCTCGCCGTCGCCCTCACCGCGGCGCTCGTCTCCACCGGCGCCGCGGCCCCGCCCCCGGCGGCCGACGGGCCTCCCGCCAAGGTGCCCGTCGCCGTGGGCTACGGCGGGGTCGTCGCCAGCGTCGACCCCGACGCCACCGCCGTCGGCATCGCGGTCCTGCGGTCGGGCGGCAACGCGACGGACGCCGCCGTCGCCACGGCCGCCGCGCTGGGCGTCACCGAGCCGTACTCCGCCGGCATCGGCGGGGGCGGGTACTTCGTCCACTACGACGCGAAGACCCGCCGGGTGCAGACCATCGACGGCCGCGAGACCGCGCCCGCGTCGGCCACTGCCGGGCTCTTCCTGGAGAACGGGGCGCCCATCCCGTTCGCCGAGGCCCAGACCAGCGGTCTCTCGGTCGGCGTCCCGGGCACGCCCGCCACCTGGCAGAGCGCCCTGGACGCCTGGGGCACCAGGCCCCTGTCCAAGCTGTTGAAGCCCGCCGAGAAGCTGGCCCGCGACGGGTTCACCGTGGACCCCACCTTCCGCGCCCAGACCGAGGCCAACGAGGCCCGTTTCAAGGACTTCCCGGCCAGCAGCAAGCTGTTCCTTCCGGGCGGCGCCCTGCCGGTGGTCGGCTCCACCTTCAAGAACCCGGACCTGGCGGCCACGTACGCCGAGCTCGGACGCAACGGCGCCGGAGCGCTGTACCGGTGGCCGCTCGCCGACGAGATCGCCAACACCGTCCGCAAGCCCCCCGTCGACCCGTCCGCCACCCGCACCGTCCGGCCCGGCGACATGACCACCCAGGACCTGAGGGCGTACGGGACCAAGCGGCAGGAGCCGACCCGGATCGAGTACCGCGGGCTCGACGTCTACAGCATGGCGCCGTCCTCCTCCGGCGGCACCACCGTCGGCGAGGCGCTGAACATGCTGGAGCGCACCGACCTGGGCGCCCTCTCCGAGACGCAGTACTTCCAGCACTTCATCGAGGCCTCCCGGATCTCCTTCGCCGACCGGGGCCGGTGGGTCGGCGACCCGGCCTTCGCACAGGTGCCCACGCGCCAACTGCTCTCGCAGCGGTTCGCCGACGCGCGCGGCTGCCTGATCAACCCGGAACACGCCCTGACCAGCCCCCTGGCCCCCGGTGACCCGTACCAGCCGAAGCCCTGCGACGCCCCCGGCCGGCCCGCGCCGACCACCTACGAGGGCGAGAACACCACGCACCTGACGGTCGCCGACCGCTGGGGCAACGTCGTCTCGTACACCCTGACCATCGAGTCGACCGGCGGCAGCGCGATCACCGTTCCCGGCCGCGGCTTCCTCCTCAACAACGAGCTGACCGACTTCTCCTTCGCCCCGGCCGCGCCCGGGGTACCGGACCCGAACCTGCCCGGCCCGGGCAAGCGGCCCCGCTCGTCCATGTCCCCGACCATCGTGCTCGACCACGGCCGGCCGGTCCTCGCGGTGGGCTCGCCGGGCGGCGCCACCATCATCACCACCGTCCTGCAGGTCCTCACCGAGCACCTGGACCGGGGCATGCCGCTGGTCGAGGCCATCGCCGCGCCGCGCGCCAGCCAGCGCAACCAGCCCACGACGGAGCTGGAACCCGCCCTGTGGAACAGCCCGCTGCGCGGACAACTGGAGAAACTGGGCCAGGCGTTCCGGCTGAACCAGGAGATCGGCGCCGCCACCGGCGTCCAGCGGCTCCCGGACGGGCGCTGGCTCGCGGCCGCCGAGAAGACCCGGCGGGGCGGCGGCTCGGCGATGGCCGTCCACCCGCACGGCAAGCCGTAGCACGATCAGAGTGCGGTGAGGATCCTCGGGCCGTCGGCGGTGATCGCGACCGTGTGCTCCGCGTGCGCGGCGCGGCTGCCGTCGACGGTCCGCAGGGTCCAGCCGTCCCCGTCGCAGCGGTAGTCGTCCCTGCCGCCCGCCGTCACCATCGGCTCGATCGCCAGGACCATGCCCGGGCGCAGCTTCATGCCGCGGCCGGGCCGACCCTCGTTGGGCACGCCCGGGTCCTCGTGCATGCTGCGGCCGATGCCGTGGCCGCCGAAGTGCTCCGGAATCCCGTATCCGGCGGCGCGGCAGACCGTGCCCACGGCGTGCGCGATGTCGCCGATGCGGTTGCCGGGCACGGCGGCGGCGATACCGGCCGCCAGGGCCGCCTCGGCCGTCTCGATCAGCCGCAGGTCGGCGGGGCGCGGGCGGCCCACGGTGAAGCTGACCGCCGCGTCCCCCGCCCAGCCGCCGAGCAGGGCCCCGCAGTCGATGCTGACGAGGTCGCCGTCGCGCAGCCGGCGGTCGTCCGGGATGCCGTGCACGATCGCGTCGTTGACGGAGGCGCAGATCACCCCCGGGAAGGGGACCGGCGCGAAATGCGGCCGGTAGCCGAGGAAGGGCGAAGCCGCCCCCGCTCCGGCGAGGACACCGCGCGCCACCCGGTCCAGCTCCAGCAGGGACACACCCACGCGCGCCGCATCCCGTACGGCCGCCAGGGCCCGGGCGACGACCCGGCCCGCGGCGCGCATCTCGTCGATCGACCGTTCCGTCTTGATCTCCACCATGCCAATAACTATACCGGTAAAACTATACCGGTAAAGCTATACCGGGATGATTGTTGGGCCGGCCGGTACGATGGGCCCATGGTCCGAACCCCCCTGACCCCCGAAGAGCGCGAGCGCGGCGAGCGCCTCGGCACGCTGCTGCGCGAGGCCCGCGGCGGGCGCAGCATGGTCGAGGTCGCGGCAACCGCCGGACTCTCCGCCGAGACCCTCCGCAAGATCGAGACCGGCCGGGCTCCCACCCCGGCCTTCTTCACCGTGGCCGCCCTGGCCGAGGCGCTCGGTCTCTCCCTGGACGACGTCGTCCGCGGCTGCGCGCTCCTCCCCGCCTGACCCGTTCCGGTGCCGACGGGCCGTCGTTCGGGCGGCCGCGCGGGCCGAACGGCGCAATCGGCGGGGGCCGCGGCCGGGCGCGGGGCAACGTGAGGGAGTGTCAGCCAGCAGCACAGCCGAACGACTCGGACTCGGCCTCCTCGGCGCCCTCCTGGCGGGCGGCCTCCTCCTCGCCGCCTGCGTCGTCCCCGACGGCCGGTCGGACGGTGCGCGCCGCCACCCGGCCGCCCCGTCCGCCGCCCCCGCGGGGAGGGCCATGGCGCGATGACCCGATCGGGGCGGGGCATTCGGGTCAATGGCCGCCCTCAGCCCGGGTGAAGTGTTTCGGCAGGTCAGCGCCCTCCTGGGCTGCACGGTATGCACAACCGCACCACCGCGGCCGGTATCGCCGCCGCCGCTGCCTTCCTGCTCCTGTCCGCCGTCGGCCCGGCCGGCGTGCAGGGGGCAGGAGCCGTCGGGGAAGCAGGCCAGGACCGGCATCCTGCGACCGTTCTTCTGCCGGACCGGGACGTCGGCTACGGTGGCCGCGATGTCGGCCAGGAGTCCTCGGGCGGCGAAGTTGCGGTCGGCCGACAGATCATTCCCGGCCAGGCCGGGCAGCAGGCGTGGGGCGTAGGTGGGAGGAGGACGGCGTCCGCGGTGCGTGCCGGGCCGAGGCCGGCCCCTGACTGCTGGACGCCGGGTGGCTGCCTGCTGGAATGCTCTCCCGCCGCGGGCCTGTCCCTGAACAACGTCAAGCGTACGCCCGCGCCTCAGGGCCTGTCGGGTGGCTGATCATGCGTGGAGCGCGACGGTCTGGTTCTGGCCTCCGGGCATGGCGACGGCCCCGGAACGATCACGTGGTGTGTGCCGGTGCGACAACTCCGAAGCCGTCAGCGGCCCATGCTGCCCATCCGGCCTGACCGATGAGATGGGGGAGATCATCCAGCCGCTCCTTCCCGTGCATGACCTGCGAAAAGGCGGCGGCGTGCGCACATACGCAGACCGGTTGGTGCTTGACTCGGTCTTCTGTGTGCTGCGCTCGGGCTGCCAGTGGTGGATGCTCCCGCGCGACCTGATGCCCTGGGATGCCGCCCACCGCTGGTCCACCAAGTGGCGCCGGGACGGCACCTGGGACCGCGTCCACGACGAGCTCCGCTGCCAGGTCCGGATCAGGGCCGTCGAGGACCTCATCGCGGCGCAATCAACCGGCTACCCGACAGGCTCCAAGAGCCTGGGCGTTCGGCGGTAGTCCGTCGGGCCCCGGTAAGCCGGTCACCCGCGAGGACATCGTGGAGGGCGGGATTCCCGGCAAGCACGGCAACCTGGCCCCGGCAGAGCAGATCAGATGAGGCAAGGATGACCATGAAACTCTCGTTCGACGGCAACTGGCGCGCGACAGTGACGGACAATCCGCTGCACATCACCCCCCGCTTCACCGGCGCCGCCTCCGTGGACGTCGCACACTACGCGGACGTGATGGAGCGTGAGCGGTTCCTCGCGGACACCTTCGGCAGCCAGGACTGGCTGTGGGACGCGCCTGACGTCCTCCGGTTCGACAAGGCCGGCCAAGAGCTGGTCGGTGTTCGGTTCCACTGGCCGGAAGAGTCCGCCTCCGCAGAGGAAGCCGCCCGTCTTCCCCTCACGCCCCCGGTACGCCCGGGCGGGCTCCGTGCCGATGAAGCACGGGACTTCCGGCACGAGAGGTGCACAGTGCTGTGCCGTGCGCCCAGGGACACCGTGCTGACCTGTCTGCGCGACCTCGGCGTTCTCGACGAGCCGCTGGACGCACGTATCGGCATCGCCCCCGACGTGGCTCTCCTCGTCCAGCACGGCACCGTCGTCGGCTGGAGCCTCACAGATCCTGCACGGTACTTGACCGCCGACTTCGCAGACCCCGACCCCGATCCGCCCTCCCCCGCAACCCGCCGACTGCTCACCGAATGCCTGGACCTGATCACCACGCCGATCGTCGAAGACGTCGTCGAGGGTGAACCAGCCGCCCTGGCCCGCCTTCGGGCCGCCGACGAGGCCTTGCGCGGACAGCGCGAGGACCGGCACCGAGTCGACGCCCTGCTCCAGCTGATCGCCACCTATGTGGAGGACTACGGGAACGGGTGACCCGAAGGTCCAGGTTTCCAGGGCCCGACGGGGGGCGGGGCACCGGCTTCTCAGGCTGACCCATGCCCTGGTTCGTGAGCACGGCACCTGCCGACGCCGAGCGGCCGGTAACGCATGGCGTCGGCACCGCTGCCGTCCCGCCCTGCCCGGCCCGGTCCGCCACGCGGGGACGAGCCGCTGGGCAAGCTGCTGGGTCCGGGCGGCTTGTCGACGGCTACCTGATCGTGCCTGGGTGGAATGCAGAGGGGAGAACGGAGACCAGCCTGCGGCGGGGCGTCTCGAGGAGTTGCCGGCAGAGGAGAAGACCGCGTTGGAGCGCGTCAGCACGGAGGCGCGCCCGGGCGCCCGGGGCCGGGTCCCGGAGCCGTGGCGTAGCCTCGGGGGATGAACCTTGAAGAGCTCGGGCGGGCGAAGTACGTCAGCCTCACCACCTTCCGGAAGGACGGCACGCCCGTCGCGACGCCCGTGTGGGCAGTCGCCGACGGCGGCGAGCTGTACGTCTGGACGCGGTCCGACTCGTGGAAGGTCAAGCGGATCCGGAACGACGGGCGGGTCACCCTCTCCCCGTGCGACGTACGCGGGCGGGTCGCGCCCGGCGCGCCGGTGATCGAAGGCCGGGCGCGGCTGCTCGATGAGGCCGGGCTGAAGAGGGTGCGGCGGCTGATGTCGCGGAAGTACACCTGGCAGTTCTGGTCGGTGGACGTGCCGGGCGCGCTCGTCCGGTTCGGGCGGCGCCCGCACACGGGGATCGCCGTCAAGGTTTGAGATTCCCGTAGCCCGCCTGTAACAACGGTGGGTTCCAATGCGGGCATGGAGACCGCGGCTACGCTGGTGATCACTCAACTCTCGGGCTACTTACGCGGGTTGACGCAGAGACTGGACCCGGGGGCGGGGTGGTACGGGGAGTTCCTGCGCCGGGACCCCGAGGGCCTGCGGGCCTGCCTGGACGGGGCCGCGATGCCGCCGTGGGACGTGGTGGAGTCGCTGCTCGACGATCTCGCACGGGCGCGGGGAGCCGAGTTCGCTGCGCGGGAGATGCAGTACGCGGCCCGGCTCCGGGCCGAGGCCGCGGCCGTGTGGGACCGGCTCCCGGGCGGGGCCGGGGAGTTGCGGGACCTGATCGCGGACGCCGCCGGGCAGCGGGAGGCCGCGGAGGCGGCGGCACGGAGTCTGACGGCGCGGCTCGCCGCCACGGCGGACCGGGCGGAGGCCGACGCGGTCGCCGGGGAGCTCGCCTGGCTCCGGGACGATGCGGCCCGGGCCGCATCCCGGCACGAGGACTTCACGACCCGCCTGACCGCCCTGACCACCACCC
>NZ_JACBGN010000210.1 GCF_013401435.1 Streptomyces sp. BR123 | reverse complement strand
GGGCGGTGGCGCGGCGTCCGCGGCCGGGGGGCGGGGCCGGGTCAGGTAGCCGAACCGGCCCCGGCGGGCGTCAGTTGTTCGAGCCCACGACGTTGCTGAAGCCGGCGTTGAACACGTCGTCGCCGGCGATCTGGAGCCAGTCGCCGAAGACGATGTTGTACACGGCCGGCTGCGTGATCGTCACGTTCACGTCGGCGCTCGCGGTGCCGGCCGCCCCGAAGACGATGGCGGCGGCGGCGACAGCGGCAAAGGCGGAACGAAGAGAACGCATGGATGCACCTTTCGGGAGGAAGAGGGACAAAAGCGAAGGTAGGGGTGCGGACAGGCGCTGTCGCGGCGGCTGTCCGGGCGAGGGCGACTCCCAGCCGAATGGACGAGTCGCAGCCCCGGCGGCCCGCACCGTCCGGCGGGGAGCGGCTACCGTGCCCTGATCCAGCAGTTCCGCACGCCGCCGGAGGCCTCACCGTGACCACGGACGACACCCAGCCGAGCCTGCCCACCCTGCGCGCCCTGCTTGCCGCCAGCCGGCTTGGCATCCTGGCCACCATCAAGTCCGACGGCCGCCCCCAGCTCTCCCCGGTCATGCCGAGCTACGACGGCGAGACCAACACCCTCTACGTCTCGACGACCGAGGGGCGCGCCAAGACCGCGAACCTGCGCCGCGACCCGCGCGCCACCCTGGAGGTGACCAGCCCGGACGGCCGGTCCTGGGCCACCGCCGAGGGCGTGGCGACCCTCACCGGCCCGGGTACCGACCCGTACGGTCCCGAGGTCGAGGCGCTGGTGGAGTACTACCGGCGCGCCGCGGGCGAACACCCGGACTGGGAGGAGTACCGGTCCGTGATGGTGTCCGACCGCCGCGTCCTCCTGACCATGACGGTCGATCACCTCTACGGCGCGGTCCTCGGCTGATCCTCACCGGCCCACGACCGGCAGGACAGGGCTCGGTCGGCCGAGGGGGCAGAAACGTTTCCGGGGTGAATGCGGGAGGCCACGCGGGTGACGGGCCCGTCGAACCGTGTCGCGGCAGCGGCGGGCTCGCTACAACGCTTCCCGTGAAGCCGAGCACGCCCCGCGCCACCGCCACCCTCACCGCCGCCGTCCTCGCCACGGCCCTCGCCGCCTGCCCGGCCCCGCCCGCGGCGGCCGCCGCGGCCCCGGTGCCCGATCCCGTCGTCTTCGTACACGGCTGGAACAGCGACGGCTCCGTCTGGGCCGCCATGGCCGAACGGTTCCGCGCCGACGGCTGGCCCGCCGACCGCCTGCACCGGTGGACCTATCCGACCAGCCAGTCGAACGCCACCACCGCCGGCCGGCTCGCCGCCGAGATCGACCGCGTCCTGGCCGCCACGGGAGCAGCCGAGGTCGACCTCGTCACCCACTCCATGGGATCCCTTTCCTCCCGCCACTACCTCAAGAACACGGCAGGCGAGGGGAAGGTCGACGCCTGGGTCTCCCTCGCCGGACCCAACCACGGAACGAACGCCGCCCACCTGTGCGGCGGCGCCTCCTGCGCGGACATGCGGCCGGGGTCCCCCTTCCTCACCGCGGTGAACACCGGCGACGAAACACCCGGCTCCACCCGCTACGCCACCTGGCGGTCGCCGTGCGACCTCGTCGTCAGCCCCGGCAGCAGCGTCGCCCTCACCGGTGCGGTGAACACGGTGACCGCCTGCCTGGGGCACTCCGCGTTCCCCGCCGACGAGACCGTCTACGAGCAGGTCAAGGCCCACATCAGCTGATGACCGGCCGAGGCGAGCCGGCGAACCGTCAGTGAAAGCCGAGAAGGCCGAGAAGGCCGAGGGCGCGGGCGCCGGGGCTGCCGGGTTCGGCCCGGTGGCCGACGAGTTGCCGCCCCGGCGCGGCGCAGCCGTCGAAGGCCCGGTCGGTGAGGGTCAGGGGCCGACCCGTGACCAGCCGCACCTCCGCCGACGCGGCGACCGCGCCGGAGGCCGGACCGGCCGGCCGGACGCGGTGTCCCCCGAGACGCCCGGCCGCCGGCCTCCGGGTCGGCCCGCGCGAACACCCCTGCGGGGCCGGTGGCATCGAGGAAGCCGACACCGGGGAAGACCGCGATGACGACGCGACGGGTCGTGGACGTGGACCCTCGTCACGCCCGTCGCATCCCTGCAATGACGGTGTTCTGTCACACCCGGACACACTCGGGGACTGCCCGGCGCAGCCCGCACGGTGAGCAGGGCCGCGCCGCGCCGCCGCCGCGTTCGCGACCGCTGCGGGGCGAGTGCGGCGTCCTCCGGCCGCGGGCGTTCACTCGAGGACCGCCGTGGCTTCGACCTCGACCAGGTGCTCGGGCGTGTGCAGCGCGGCGACACCCAGCAGAGTGGCGGGCGGGGCCGAGGTGACGCCCAGCCTCGCGGTCGCCCGGGCGATGCCGTCCAGGAGCCGAGGCATCTTGTCGGGGGTCCAGTCGACGACGTACACGGTCAGTTTCGCGACGTCGTCGAAGGAGCCGCCGGCCCCGGCCAGCGCTGTGCCGACGTTGAGGTAGCACTGCTCGACCTGGGCGGCGAGGTCGCCCTCGCCGACCGTGGCTCCGCCGCCGTCCCAGGCGACCTGCCCCGCGATGAAGACCAGGCGGGAGCCGGACGCGACAGCCACCTGCCGGTAGGCGTCGACGTGCGGCAACCCGTCGGGGTCGATCAAGGTGATGGTCATGCTGCTCCCTGCCTCCTGCGTCACGGGCGCGCGCGGGCCCGCATCCCCGGCCACGGCCGCCCGTGCTCTCTTGTGGTTACTCGGAAACCATAGGAGAGTGGCCGCTGACGTGGAAGAACGCACTTTTCGGTGACTGAGGAACCTCATGGTGACCAAGCAGCTCAAAGACGGCACGCCCGACGATGCAGACCTCTCTCGCGCGGACTCGCTGGGACGGGAGATCTTCTCGGACATCGCCAACAAGTGGGCACTCCTGATCATCGAATCCCTCGGTGAACGCACCCTGCGCTTCAGCGAGTTGCGCGGCGAGGTCGACGGCATCAGCCACAAGATGCTCACGCAGAACCTGCGCATGCTGGAGCGCAACGGCCTGGTCGGGCGGACCGTGTACCCCACGGTGCCGCCGCGGGTCGAGTACACCCTCACCGATGCCGGCCTCGCCCTGCGCGACACCGTCGCCGGCCTGTGTGCCTGGACCCACCGGTACTTCGGCCACATCGAGGCCTCCCGCCGCCGCTTCGACACCTGACCACATCGAGGCCCCCGGCCCGGGCTCCGGCTCGGGTCAGGCCTCCGGCCGCGCCGGTCGTCGTCCGGGCCTGCCGCCGGGACGGGCGGCCAGGCAGGGCGTCCGCGGCTGCCCCGGTCCGCCCGCCTGCAGGCAGTGGTGCTCAAGTCCGGCGGCGCGCACGGCAGTCCAGGTCGCGTTCCCACTTCGCCAGGGCGCGGGAGACCCAGCCGGCGGGCGGACACGGGGGCGCGGCAGCGGCGCGCCGGGACAGCAGGACCTCCGGTCCCCTCTCGCCGTCGCGGCGCAGGATCAGGTGGACGTCGACGGGCAGGCGTAGCGCTCGCGGCGGGGTACGGCACTCCCGCCGTACGGGTCGGACGGGGGGTAAGGATCGGACGGAGCGGAAGGATCGGACGGCACGGGCCGCTCCTTGGGCGATCGCGCGGACGGGGCACCGCTGGGCAGACTCACGATGACGCTTCACCCCAACCGAGTTCGCTGTACGCGCGGTCCGCCCGGATCCCCTCGATCGCGAGCCGGGTGTACGGGACGATCGGGTCCGGGAGCGCGTCGACGGGCCACCAGCCCCAGGACACGCAGAGGTCCGGCTCGCGCACCTCGGGCTCTCCCCGCCAGCGGAGGGCGCGGAAGACGAGCTGCATCCGCGGCTGTCCGCCCGGGTGGTCCACCGCGTGCACGACGTGGACCAGTTCGACGTCCGCCGGGTCGATCACGACACCGGCCTCCTCCTCCGCCTCCCTGACGAGGCAGCTCACGGCGGATTCCTGCTCGCAGTGCCCGGCGAGGAAGTGGTGCGCGGCACCCGCGTACGCGGAGTCGGGGTGCCGCAGCCCGAGCAGCACCGTGCCGTTGCGCTCCAGGTAGAGGTGGACACCGATGATGTTCGGCCGCGCCCGCCCACCGCCTCCGCCCCCGGTCCGGTGGCCGGTCGTCGTCGGCGGCCGCGGCTCGGCCGCCCGGTGGAGGTCGATGACCTGCTGCGTCCAGGGACACATGGTCAGATGGGGGGTCCGGGTGGCGTCGAAGTGCCGGAGCATGATCCCTTCGGTGAGGGGAAGGTCGTCGGCGTTGCCGTCCCAGTGACCGAGATAGACCTGGATCCGGCCCGCGGTCCCGTCGGGGCCGTGGGCGTCGACCACCGTGAACGGCTCCAGCGGCAGTACGAGGCCGGTCTCCTCCAGCAGCTCGCGCTCCACCGCGTCCCGGCACGTCTCGCCCGCCTCGCGGTTGCCCCCGGGGATGGACCAGGTGCCGGGATCGCAGATGTGCGGCTTGTTCGCGTCACGGAGGTGCAGCAGATAGCGGCCCCGCGAGTCGACCAGCAGGGCAGCGGTTCCGTGCGGTTCGCCCGAGGCGGCAGGACGCATCGTCGGGACTCCTTCCAGCGGGGCCGGGGCGGCGGGGGAGATGCTGCCCAGCCGTCCCACGGACAAGCCCCCGGAACGCCCCCGACCGCATCCGGCGGCCCGGCGGTTGTCCGGATCCGGGGGAGCGCCCGGCGTCCCGCCCCGAAACTCACCCGAACGGGGCGGCACACCCGCTCGGGCGACGGGCTGCCGGTGTGACGACCAGCAGGGGGATCTCCCGGTCGGTCGCCTTCCGGTACGCCACGTACGAAGGCATCGCGCCCACCGCGCGGGGCCACAGCCGCGACGCCTCCTCGGCCGACGCGACCCGGGCGGTCGCCGCGAAGCGGTCGGCGCCGACCGCCAGCGTGAAGGCCGGTTCCGCCACCGGGTTCAGGTACCACGCGGGGTGCCGCGCACCGCCCCCGTGGGTACCGTCAACACGAAATCGTCCCCGTCCCGTACGTACACCAGCGCCGTTCGGCGCGGTTCTCCCGACCGCCGCCCCCGCGTCTTCAGCAGCGGTCGTTCATGCCGGGCCGGGGACGCCGCCGGTCTCCGGGAACCGCCATGTGCTCCGCCACGAAAGGGCACCGCGCTGTCCGATACCGCCTGGCCCGACGCAGCCCGGTCCGTCGCCGCACGGCCCGTCGCCGTCGTTCCGTGCTCGGCTGCCTCTCCGGGTCTCCGGGTCTCCGGGTCTCCGGGTCTCCGCGCGCCGATGCCTGCGCTCAAGCCCCGTCGACCCCCACGTGAGCCGCGTGCACGGTCGGCTCCTGCGCCTCGTCCGGCACGGCTCGTGCGAAGTCCGCCGGGCTGACCCGGTGCCGGGCGTCGGCGGCCCGATGCAGGAGCCGCCAGCCGGGACACCTTCGTTTCTCGAAGTCCCCGGCCGGGCTGATCACTGCCCGGGCCAGGCCGGCCGGAGCCACGGCCGCAGCGTCTCGACACCCGCCCCGTGGCCGACGTGGAAATGCCGCCACTCCTGCGGACAGCCCGGCGTGTCACGCAGCGGCGCCCCCGCCTCCGTGGCGGGCACTGACGCCCCCCGGCCAACCGCCGTCACCCGCAGCCCACGGGCCCGCGCCCAGGCGACCACGGCCCGCCCGACGCGTCCGCGCGCCCCCGAACACGATGACCGCGTCCGGTCGACTGCTCTGATTCCTCGTCATGCCGCAGACGGTAGGGAACACCCCGGTCACCGATGTGATATCGGCACACGGTGTAGATCACGGATGAGCCGTCGTGCGAGGCTTGTACTGCCTCGAAGAGGGGCCTCGCCGGTTCTCGGAGCTGAAGGTCCCGCTGCGCGGCATCACCTCCAAGTCGCTGCCCGCTGGATGCGGCGTGCGACCGGACGGCGCCCAACGGCATGTACTTCCCGAATGGCCCCTGCTGTTCCACCGTGGGCCGATGTCCGCGACAACTGCAATCCGGGTGTCTGCAGGTACGTTCCTCCCCGCTCGGTCGCCCGCGTGCCCGCGGTGATGCGCCGGAGCCGGCCGGAACGGAGGAGGCACCCTGGGCGAGGGCGGAGCCCGGGGTTTCCGCCTACGGCTTCAGGCCGATTGCCTCGCAGGCGGCCTTGTACCTGTCCGTGCAGATCTCGGCGACCGTGTACACCCCGTCGTCGATCACGGTGGACTTGACGTTCTCCTTGGTGAGGGCGATGCCCGGGACGAGCACCGAGGGCACGCCCTTGGCGGTGGGGCTGTCGACCTTCTGGTTGATGATCCCGTCGATCCGCTCGCCCTTGGCCAGGGCGACGGCCATCTCCGCGGCGGCCGCGGCCTCCGGGGCGTACCGCTTGTAGACGGTCATGTACTGATCGCCCGCGACGACGCGCTGTACGCCGGCCAGCTCGGCGTCCTGCCCGGTGACGGGGGGCAGGTTCGTGATCCCGGCCGCCTTGAGGGCGGTGATGATGCCGCCCGCCATTCCGTCGTTGGCGGAGTAGACGCCGAGGATCCTGCTCTTGCCGAGCGCCGTGAGAGCGGCGGCCATGTTCGCGTTGGCGTTCTCCGGCTTCCACTCGATGGTGTCGTACTCCCGGCCGACGGTCACCTTGCCGTCGAGGACGGAGTGCGCGCCGGACTTGAACTGCTTCGCGTTCGGGTCGGTGACCGAACCGTTCATCATGACGATCTGGCCGTCCCTGGCCTTGTCGCCCAGCGCATCGAGCAGTGCCTGGCCCTGGATCCGGCCGACGTCCTCGTTGTCGAAGGAGGTGTAGGCGTCGATCGGGCCCTCGGCGAGGCGGTCGTAGGCGACGACCGGGATGCCGGCCTCCTTGGCCCTCTTCACGGCGCCCGCGATGGCCTTGGAATCCACCGCGTCGATGATCAGGACATCCACCTTATTGGTGATCATGGTGTCGACCTGAGAGCTCTGGGTGGCGGCATCCTGCTTGGCGTTGGCGTAGACCACTTTGCCCTTACCGCGCGTGAACTTGGCGACCTCCTTCTCGATCAGCGGCTTGTCGAACTTCTCGTAACGCGCGGTCTGGTTCTCCGGCAACAGAAGGCCGACCTTGATCTCGTCGCCCTTTCCGGAGCCCGGTCTTCCGTCACTGTCCTCCGTGCTGCCGCAGGCGGTGAGCGAGACGGCCATTGCGGAAGCGGCCACGGCGGCGGCGGCACGGCCCAGATGTGTGTTCACGGTGTAAACCTCCATGACGGGGCCGTATTCCTTGCGGCCGAGGTAGAGGCAGTCAACTGCGCGTAAACGGCCATCGTCAAGGAGTGACCTATTAACGAGATGGCAACGTTGCCATCGCCGGCGATTCGTGCAATTCGGTCCGATCCCCGCATTTCATCGACCGGCGCTCCATGGCGCACCTTCAACTTGTGAATGGCCGACGGTGTTTCGTCCGAAAGCGCTGCTGCATGATCCAAAAAACGCAGCCCTATCCGGGGTACGGGTCGTAGCAGTCCGGGACGGGGTCGTACAGGACGGTCCATGTCCTGGGGTCGACGATGCCGTTCCTGGCGAGGGCGTGACAGCCCTGGATCCACTTGACCTTGGCCAGGGTGCGGCTGCCGAAAACGCCGTCGACAGCCAGCTTGGGGACTCCGCCCCAGATGTTCGACAGGCACTGCGCCTGCTTCACCGCCGCTCCCGTGCTGCCGTGCTGCAGGGAGGGCCGGGAGGACGGCGGAGTGTACGCGCATCCTCCGGGTGCCGCACCCGCCGACGGCGCTGTGACACCCAGGAACCCGACCGCGAGCGCGGCGGCGCCGAGGGCGGAGACGATTCGGCGTTTCAAAGCGGCTCCTCTCGACGGGCCCCAGCCCTGACGGCTGTCGCTCCGGACGTAGTCCCATTGTTGGCCGTGGACGCCCGATCCGCAGGAGCGACCTGCGGGCGTGTCCGGGCGGGCCCCGGAGTGCGCTATGATTCATCTCGAGCTCGCCGCCGCAAGATGCGGAGGTGGGACCGGCGTTGGTGGTCCAAGGAAAGGCACCCCACTTCCTGTGGGGGGATGCAGGTGCAAGGCCTGCCCAGCGCTCGATCAAGGCCCCGGCCTCCTCGTGGAGACCGGGGCCTTCTGCTGTTCGCTGCCACTGTCTCGGCTGCCGCCGGTCGGGCCGGTCGGGCCGGTCGGGCCGGTGGGGCCGGTGGGGCCGGGAGCGCAACGCGCGGCCGTGCGGGTCCACTTCGCCCTACGGTGTGGCCCGAACGGCCCTGTCGGGCACGCCGTTGACCCCACAGGGTGGTAGTCGGTGCACACAACAGGACGGAAACGACGGCCGCCGCCGACCGCAACGGGACCCAGCGGGACGCGCATCGGGGGCCGTCAGCCGCCGACCGCCATCGCCGCCGCCCGACACCGTAAGGAGTCGTGATGTCCGCCGACACGCAGCCGGAACCCGCCGCGCCCGCCGAACTCACCGAGGAGGAGCTCGCCGCCCTGAACGCCCACTGGCGCGCGGCGAACTACCTCGCCGTCGGGCAGATCTACCTCATGGCCAACCCCCTGCTGACCGAGCCGCTGCGCCCTGAGCACGTCAAACCGCGCCTGCTCGGCCATTGGGGCACCTCGCCCGGACTCAACCTGGTCCATACCCATCTCAACCGGGTCATCAAGGCCCGTGATCTGAACGCCCTGTGCATCTGGGGCCCCGGCCACGGCGGTCCGGCCGTCCTGGCGAACTCCTGGCTGGAGGGCTCGTACACCGAGATCTATCCGGACGTCACGCGGGACGCGGCCGGCATGGCACGGCTCTTCAGGCAGTTCTCCTTCCCCGGTGGTGTGCCGAGCCACGTCGCCCCGGAGACCCCGGGCTCCATCCACGAGGGCGGCGAACTCGGCTACGCGCTCTCGCACGCCTACGGCGCCGCCCTCGACAACCCGGACCTGCTGGCCGCCTGTGTGATCGGCGACGGCGAGGCGGAAACCGGGCCGCTGGCCGCCGCCTGGCACTCCAACAAGTTCCTCGACCCGGTCCACGACGGCGCCGTCCTGCCGATCCTCCACCTCAACGGCTACAAGATCGCCAACCCGACGGTGCTGTCCCGGCTGCCCCGCGCCGAACTCGACGCCCTCATGCACGGCTACGGCCACGATCCGATCCACGTGTCCGGCGACGACCCGGCCGCCGTGCACCGGGCGATGGCCCATGCCATGGACACGGCCCTGGACCGCATCGCCGCCGCGCAGGACGCCGCCCGCACCGGCGGCAGCACGGACCGCCCCCGCTGGCCCGTGATCGTGCTGCGCACCCCGAAGGGCTGGACCGGCCCCGCCGAGGTGGACGGCGTGCCCGTGGAGGGCACCTGGCGCGCCCACCAGGTCCCGCTGGCGGCCGTACGGGACAATCCGGACCACCTGCGGCAGCTGGAGGAGTGGATGCGCTCCTACCGGCCCGAAGAGCTGTTCGACGCGAACGGCGCCCCCCTCCCCGAGGTGCTGGCCGGGATCCCGCAGGGCACGCGCCGGCTCGGCGCGACCCCGCACGCCAACGGCGGACTCCTGTGGCGCGAGCTGCCCCTGCCGCCGCTGGAGCGGCACGCCGTGGAGGTCGACAAGCCCGGCGTGACCCAGCACGAACCCACCCGGGTCCTCGGCGACCTGCTCCAGGACGTGATGCGGGCCACCGCCGACCGGCGCGACTTCCGCCTCGTCGGCCCCGACGAGACCGCCTCCAACCGCCTCCAGGCCGTCTACGCGGCCAGCGGCAAGGCCTGGCAGGCCGAGGTCCTCGACGTCGACGAACACCTGGAACGGCACGGCCGGGTGATGGAAATCCTGTCCGAGCACACCTGCCAGGGCTGGCTGGAGGGCTACCTGCTCACCGGCCGGCACGGACTGTTCTCCTGCTACGAGGCGTTCGTCCACATCGTCGACTCGATGGTCAACCAGCACATCAAATGGCTGCGCACCACCCGCAGCCTGTCGTGGCGCGCTCCGATCTCCTCGCTCAACTACCTGCTCACCTCGCACGTGTGGAGGCAGGACCACAACGGCTTCTCCCACCAGGACCCCGGCTTCGTCGACCACGTCCTCAACAAGAGCCCCGAAGCGGTCCGCGTGTACCTGCCGCCGGACACCAACACGCTGCTGTCCGTGGCCGACCACGTGCTGCGCAGCCGCGACTACGTCAACGTGGTCGTCGCGGGCAAGCAGCCCTGCTTCGACTGGCTGCCCATGGACCAGGCGAAGCTCCACTGCGCGCGCGGCGCCGGCATCTGGGAATGGGCCGGCACCGAGGACGGCACCCGGGAGCCGGACGTGGTCCTCGCCTGCGCCGGGGACGTCCCCACCCAGGAGGTGATGGCCGCCGCCCAACTGCTGCGCCGGTACCTGCCGTCCCTGGCCGTGCGGGTGGTCAACGTCGTCGACATCGCCCGTCTCCTGCCCGCCGGAGAGCACCCGCACGGTATGGCCGACGCCGAGTACGACGGACTCTTCACCACGCAGCGGCCGGTGATCTTCGCCTACCACGGCTACCCGTGGCTCGTGCACCGGCTGGCCTACCGGCGCGCCGGCCACCGCAACCTGCACGTGCGCGGCTACAAGGAGATCGGCACGACGACCACCCCGTTCGACATGGTGGTCCGCAACGACCTGGACCGCTACCGCCTGGTCATGGACGTCATCGACCGCGTCCCCGGCCTCGCCGTACGCGCCGCGACCGTACGCCAGCGCATGGAGGAGACCCGGCAGCGCCACCACGACTGGATCCGCGAGCACGGCACGGACCTGCCCGAGGTCGCCGACTGGTCCTGGGACGGCTGACGCCTGGTTCAGCGGAAGGGGCGGCGTTCTCCGCGACCCACCGTCGGAACGGTCTCGCCGGGGCGCCGGGGACCCGCGGGAGGGTGTCGCGGACCTTCGGCAGCTCCTCGTCGACGTCCGGGCACCGGTGGCGCGAGCGGCGTCGGCCGACACCCGCCGCCGGGGCCGGACGTACTCGCCGACCGTCACCGCGGTGACCGGCGCCCAGCGGACGGTCTGACAGGGTCCAGTGGTGTGCGCTTGAACCCTTCGACGCGTTTCCCCTTGAAAGCGCAACCATGTCCCCGTAATCGCCTTTGATTGAGATCGTGAATATCGAGGAGTAGCCTCAATTCTGAGGCGGCCAGTTGGCTTGGTGTTCCTCGTCCGTTGGACAGCCTGATCACCGACGCGCCCCCGACAGCGCCGACCGGAACCTCACACCACAGTCATTCAGGAGTGAACGGTCATGGCAGACAACCTCGCCGAGGCGTCCGTGGCGGACGTCCCCCTGTACTGCTCACAACCTCCGCGCATCGAACCCGTTCTGCCCCCCGGCCTCAGCCCCGACAGGCAGCGCGCCATACTCGTCGGCCGGGCGAAGTGGGTGAACGGCACCGTTCTGCACTACTGCTTCCTCAACGAGCCCGGCGTCGCCCTCGACGCGACCCAGCTGGACGAGGTCCGGCGCGCCTTCCAGGAGTGGAAGGACGCGGGCATCGGGCTGGAGTTCCGCGAGGTGACGCGGCTCTCCGAGGCCGAGGTCCGCATCAGCCTGCGCCGGGGCGACGGGTCCTGGTCGTACGTCGGCCGGGACGTCCTGGGCATTCCGCCGCCGCAGCCCACGATGAGGTTCGGCTGGAGCCTGACCGACACGCCGCACGGCAAGGCGACGGCGCGGCACGAGATCGGACACACCCTCGGCTTCGCCCACGAGCACCAGAACCCGTTCGCCGGCATCGAATGGGACGAGGCCAAGGTCTACGCCTCGCTGGGCGGCCCGCCGAACTTCTGGTCGCGGGACAAGACCTTCCACAACATCCTGCGCAAGCTGTCCCCCGACGAGGTCGAGGGCTCGACGTGGGACCCGCTCTCCGTCATGGAATATCCGTTCCCGGCCGGCCTGATCGTCCGCCCGGAGCAGTACCGGTCCGGAATCCCCGGGCCCGTCAGGATCTCCGAGCAGGACAAGAAGTACGTCCGCCAGTGGTACCCGGCCATCGACATGAAGCCGCCGGAGCTCCACCCGCTCCAGTCGGTCGAGCTGGGCCTCTCGCCGGGGGAGCAGGCCGACTTCACGCTCGCGCCCGCGGAGACGCGGACGTACGAGATCGGTACGTTCGGCAGCCACGACTTCGTGGTCGTCCTCTTCGAGGACGTCAACGGCGAACTGCGCTACCACACGGGCACGGACGACAGCGGCACCGACCGCAACGGCCGCCTGAAGCTCAGGCTCTTCCAGGGGCGCACCTACATAGTGCGCGCCCGGATGTATTCGACCTGGGGTCCGGGCAAGGCGGCCCTCATGTGCTGGTGACGGTGAATCACTGCAAACTGCTGCGCATGCGTGTGGGGCGGCCGGAATCCGGCCGCCCCACACGCATGCTGCATGTTGCGCCGATTGTCATGGCGGGTCAGCGGGTCAGCGGGTCAGCGGGTCAGCGGGTCAGCGCGCCGCGCCGAAATCCTGCGTCCAGTAATGGTTCGGCTGGGCGTAGCCGATGCCGATCTCCTTGAACGAGCAATCGAGAATGTTCCGCTTGTGGCCGGGGCTGTTCATCCAGCCCTCCATGACCGCCGCGGGAGAGCTGTAGCCGTACGCGACGTTCTCGCCGTACGTGCTCCAGGTGTATCCGGCGCGGGTGATGCGCTGGCCCGGGTCGGAGCCGTCGGAGCCGGTGTGCGACATGTCGGCGTGCGCGGCCATGTCCTGGCTGTGGCTCTGGGCGGCTGCGGTCAGCTTGGCGTTCAGGGTGAGCGCCGGGCAACCGACGGCGGCGCGCTCCTGGTTGACGAGCGCGAGGACCTCGGCCACGGCGCCGGAGGCCGGAGCGGCGGACGCCTTCGGCGCCACAGGCGCCTGGACCTGCGGCTTCGGGCTCGTGACCGGCTTGCGCGTCGGCTGCAGCGGGGACCTGGGGGCCTGTACGGCCGGCTTTGAGGGCGCTTGCGGGCGGCTCTCGGCGGCAGCGGGGCCGCTCTCGGCCGGGAGGGTCGGGAGAGCGGCCCCGCTGC
>NZ_JACBGN010000020.1 GCF_013401435.1 Streptomyces sp. BR123 | reverse complement strand
GCTCCGGCTTCCCCGCCCGCCCCGGCTCCGGCTCCCGCTTCCGCGCCCGCCCCGGCTCCGGCTTCCGCGGCGACCCGCCTACCCGGCAAAGCGGGCGGTAGACCTCCTCGGGGCGGCCGTGCTCCTGTGCGTCTTCCTGCTGCCACTGCTGATCGCCGCCGCCCTGCTGTACGCGGCCCGTCGCGGCGGCCGGGTCCTCGCCCGCCGGCCGGCGGCCGGGCTGGGCGGCCGCCCGTTCCGCACCTGGCGGCTGTGCACGGACGGGGCCGGCCGGACCGGCCGGGCGGTGCGCCGCTGCACCCTGGACGCGATGCCGCAGCTGCTGAACGTGCTGCGGGGGCAGATGTCACTGGTCGGACCGCGCCCCGAAGCGCGCACCGACCGGCCGGACCGCCTGCTGGTTCGCCCCGGAATGACCGGTCTGTGGCAGGTGAGTGCGCGCTCCGACCTCCCCTGGGAGGAAATGGCCCTGCTGGACCGGCACTATGTGGAGAGCCATTGGCTGGGGATGGATCTCGCAATCCTGGCGCAGACCCCTCGGGCGGCCCGTAAACACAGGCATGCCTGAGCGACACAGATCACCGCACGCTCGTCTACATTGCGGGGCGGAGAATGGGTAACCTCAAGCCTTGACTCAATAAGTTACCGCTTAGTAAGTCCCGCCCGAGGAGCCCTCCCATGCAACTCGCCGCGATCATCGTGTCGCTGGTCCTGACCGTGGTCGGCGTCGCGCTGCTCGCCCGAGCCGTGGCGCAGATCTACCGGTTCGTGAAACTCGGACAGCCCGTGCCGGCCGGCAGCCGCACGGACGACCCGAAGGCCCGAACGATCACCCTCGTCCGGGAGTTCCTCGGGCACAGCCGGATGAACCGCTGGGGCATCGTCGGCTTCGCGCACTGGTTCGTCGCGATCGGCTTCCTGACGCTGCCCCCGACGCTGGCGCAGGCCTACGGCCAGCTCTTCCAGGCCGACTGGACCCTGCCGATCATCGGCGGGTTCCTGCCGTTCGAGCTGTACATCGAGTTCATCGGCCTGATGACCGTCCTCGGCATCGTCGTGCTGATGGCGATCCGCCTGATGTCGCTGCCGTCGCGGGCCGGCCGCAAGTCGCGCTTCGCGGGCTCCAAGGCCTGGCAGGCGTACTTCGTCGAGTACGTCATCCTCACCATCGGCCTGGCGATCCTGGCCCTGCGCGGCCTCGAGGGCGCGATCCACCACGTCGACTCGTACGAGCCGGCGTACTTCGTGTCGTACCCGCTGGTGCTGGCTTTCAAGGGCCTGTCGCTGCCGGCCCTGCAGAACGCCATCTACTTCACCGCGATGATCAAGATCGGCACCTCGCTGATCTGGATGATCACCGTCTCGCTGAACACCAACATGGGTGTCGCCTGGCACCGCTTCCTCGGCTTCCCGAACATCTGGTTCAAGCGCAACGCCGACGGCGCCAGCGCCCTGGGCGCGCTCCAGCCGATGACCTCGGGCGGCAAGGAGATCGACTTCGAGGACCCGGGCGAGGACGACGTCTTCGGCGTCTCCCAGGTCGAGCAGTTCTCCTGGAAGGGCATCCTCGACTTCTCGACCTGCACCGAGTGCGGCCGCTGCCAGTCGCAGTGCCCCGCCTGGAACACGGGCAAGCCGCTCTCCCCGAAGCTCCTGATCATGTCGCTGCGCGACCACGCGCACGCCAAGGCCCCGTACCTGCTGGCCGGCGGCGGCAAGACCATGGAGGGCGAGGAGAAGGCGTCCGCGGAGCAGCTCGCCGGTGTCCCGGCGGCCGCCCTGGCCGAGGCGGAGCGCCCGCTGATCGGCACGGTCGAGGAGAACGGCGTCATCGACCCGGACGTGCTGTGGTCCTGCACCACCTGCGGTGCGTGCGTGGAGCAGTGCCCGGTCGACATCGAGCACATCGACCACATCGTCGACATGCGCCGCTACCAGGTGATGATCGAGTCCGCGTTCCCGTCCGAGGCGGGCACGATGCTCAAGAACCTGGAGAAGAAGGGCAACCCCTGGGGTCTGGCCAAGAAGCAGCGCGTCGAGTGGACCAAGGAGGTCGACTTCGAGGTCCCGATCGTCGGCAAGGACGTCGAGGACCTCACCGAGGTCGACTACCTGTACTGGGTCGGCTGCGCCGGCGCCCTGGAGGACCGGGCCAAGAAGACCACCAAGGCCTTCGCCGAGCTGCTGCACATGGCGGGCGTCAAGTTCGCGATCATGGGCGGCGAGGAGAAGTGCACCGGTGACTCGCCGCGCCGCCTGGGCAACGAGCCGCTGTTCCAGCAGCTGGGCCAGGAGAACGTCGCGATGCTGAACATGGCGTTCGGCGAGGACGACGAGGACGAGACGACGAAGAAGCCGAAGTCGGCGAAGAAGATCGTCTCGACCTGCCCGCACTGCTTCAACACCATCGCCAACGAGTACCCGCAGCTCGGCGGCGACTACGAGGTCATCCACCACACCCAGCTGCTCCAGCACCTCATCGACGAGGGCAAGCTGGTCCCGGTGACCCCGGTCGACGGCCTGATCACGTACCACGACCCGTGCTACCTGGGCCGCCACAACAAGGTCTACACGCCGCCGCGCGAGATCATGTCCGCCGTCCCGGGCCTGCGCCAGCAGGAAATGCACCGCCACAAGGAGCGCGGCTTCTGCTGCGGCGCCGGCGGCGCGCGGATGTGGATGGAAGAGCGGATCGGCAAGCGCATCAACAACGAGCGCGTCGACGAGGCCCTGTCCCTCAACCCGGACATCGTCTCCACCGCCTGCCCGTTCTGCCTGGTCATGCTGACCGACTCGGTGAACGGCAAGAAGAACGAGGGCCAGGCCAAGGAGTCCGTCCAGGTCGTGGACGTGGCTCAGCTGCTGCTGGAGTCCGTGAAGGCGCCCGCCCCGACGGAGGAGGAGCTGGCCGCCGAGGCCGCCGCCGCTGCCGCGGAGGCCGAGGCCGAGGCGAAGGCCGCCGCCGCTGCCGCGGAGGCGAAGGCCAAGGCGGAGGCCGAGGCGAAGGCCAAGGCCGAGGCGGAAGCCAAGGCCGAGGCGGAAGCCAAGGCCGAGGCGGAAGCCAAGGCCGAGGCGGAAGCCAAGGCCGAGGCGGAAGCCAAGGCCGAGGCGGAAGCCAAGGCGAAGGCGGAGGCGGAAGCCGCGGTCAAGGCCAAGGCCGAGGCGGAAGCCGCCGCGGAGAAGGCCGGAGCCGAAGCGGATGCCGCAGCGGCCACGGCCAAGTCCGACGCCGAACAGGCCAAGGCCGAGGCCACCGAGGCGGAGGCGGAAGCGGCTGAGGCGAAGACCGAGGCTGCCGAAGCCAAGACGGAGGCTGCCGAGGCCAAGGCCGCTGGAGCCGAGGTCGAAGCCGCTGGAGTCGAGGTCGAAGCCAAGGCCGAGGCTGCCGAGGCCAAGGCCGAGGCGGAGCCCAAGGTCGAGACCGAGGACGAGCCCGCGGCCGACGACAAGGCGGCGGTCGAGGCCGAGGCCGAGAACGCCAAGTAGCGAGAAAGCGCAGCAGTCCGCTGCGCTCCACACCGGAACGGCCGGTCCCCGCCCAGGGGTCCGGCCGTTCCGCGTTTCCCGGGCGCCGGGGTGGGGGCAACCCCCCGGGGTCCCCTAAGGGATGTCACAGCTCAGCCGCAAAGGATGGCTATTCCGGCACCGCGCCCACCGGCGCCCGCCGGACCAGGTACGTTCGATCACGTGGCTGGATTCAGGATCGGACGCGGCCGGGACGACAACCGCGCGCCTCAACAACCCCCGCGGCAGCAGCCGTACGGTCAGCAGCAACCGCAGCAGGCGCCGTACGGCCAGCAGCCCTACCCTCCCCAGCAGCAGTGGCCGCAGCAGGCGGCCGGCGCGGGAGGCCATGGCGAGCCGGAGTACTTCGACCCGTACGGGCATCCGCAGCCGCCTCACCCGGCGCAGCCGCAGCAGCCCCCGTACGGCCACGGAGGCCACGGCGGCTCGTACGCGAACGACAACCCCGGGCACACGCAGGTGTTCGCCTTGGGGGAGGACCCGTACGGCCCGCCCGGGACCTACCAGGCGGGCGACGCCGGCGCCGGCAGCGGCGCGGGCCTGACCGCGCCGACCGGTCCGCGGCTGCCGTGGAAGGACCTGCTCAAGGGCATCGTGCTGCGGCCGGGGCCGACGTTCCTGCAGATGCGCGACTACCCCGTCTGGGGCCCGGCGCTGATCGTGACGTTCCTCTACGGCCTCCTGGCCGTCTTCGGCTTCGACGAGGCCCGCAAGGACGTCATGGACGCCACCCTCGCCAACGCCGTCCCCATCGTCCTGAGCGCCGGTGTGGCCTTCTTGATCTGCGGCCTGCTCCTCGGTGCCGTCACGCACACGCTGGCCCGCCAGATGGGCGGCGAGGGCTCCTGGCAGCCGACCGTGGGCCTGTCCATGCTCGTCATGTCCATCACGGACGCGCCGCGCCTGGTCTTCGCGGTGTTCCTGGGCGGCGACAACATGTTCGTGCAGGTGCTGGGCTGGGCCACGTGGGTGGCGGCCGGCGCCCTGTTCACCTCGCTGATCAGCAAGTCGCACGACCTGCCCTGGCCCAAGGCGCTGGGCGCGTCCGCGATCCAGCTGATCGCCCTCCTGTCGATCATCAAGCTGGGCACGCTGTAGCCCGCCGGAACACGACGCGGCACAGCACAGCAGACGAAGGGGCCCGGCGCGGTCTGCGCGCCGGGCCCCTTCGCCCTTCCCTGAACCGCTCCACAAGCCCGACGAAGCGGAGCCCGTCGGACCCGGGCGCCAGCTCCGGATCGGCTCCCCCGTTCCGGAGGCGGGCGGACATGCCGCCGCCGCGGGCCCGGTGGCGTACTGCCGGGCCCGCGGCGGCGGGAGCGGGTGGCGGGACCGGGAACCGGGCCCGCGGCGGATCAGGCGTCGAGGATCTGACCCTCGCGCTTGACGACGGGCGGCTCGACCGACCACGGGAACTCGATCCAGTCGTCCGTCCGCTTCCACACGTACTCGCACTTCACGAGGGAGTGCGACTTCTCGTAGATGACCGCGGAGCGGACGTCGGCGACGGTGCCGACGCAGAAGTCGTGGACGAGCTTCAGGGTCTTGCCGGTGTCGGCGACGTCGTCGGCGATCAGGACCTTCTTGTCGGAGAAGTCGATCGCGTCCGGGACCGGCGCCAGCATGACCGGCATCTCCAGCGTGGTGCCGACGCCGGTGTAGAACTCCACGTTCACGAGGTGGATGTTCTTGCAGTCCAGGGCGTACGCCAGCCCGCCCGCGACGAAGACGCCGCCGCGGGCGATGCTCAGGATGATGTCGGGCTCGTAGCCGTCCTCGGCGATGGTGGTCGCCAGCTCGCGGACGGCGCGGCCGAAGCCCTCGTAGTTCAGGGATTCGCGTACGTTGCTCATGCCTCGTGCCTCACCTGGGTGCGGTGAAAGTTCTGGAAGGAGCGCGACGCCGTCGGGCCGCGCTGGCCCTGGTACCGCGACCCGTACCGCTCGCTCCCGTACGGGAACTCGGCGGGCGAGCTGAGACGGAACATGCACAGCTGCCCGATCTTCATGCCGGGCCACAGCTTGATCGGGAGGGTGGCGAGGTTCGACAGCTCGAGGGTGACGTGGCCGGAGAAACCGGGGTCGATGAACCCGGCGGTCGAGTGCGTCACCAGGCCGAGGCGGCCCAGGCTGGACTTCCCCTCCAGCCGGGAGGCGATGTCGTCGGGCAGCGAGATGACCTCGTACGTCGATGCGAGCACGAACTCGCCCGGGTGCAGGATGAACGCCTCGTCGCCCTCCGGCTCGACCATCCGGGTCAGGTCCGGCTGCTCGATCGCGGGGTCGATGTGGGCGTAGCGGTGGTTCTCGAACACCCGGAAGTAGCGGTCGAGACGCACGTCGATGCTGGAGGGCTGCACCATCGACTCGTCGAACGGGTCGATGCGCACCCGTCCGCTGTCGATCTCGGCCCGGATGTCTTTGTCAGAGAGAAGCACGTCCCGAGGATACGCAGAGCGCGCGAGCCACCCCCAATCGAGAGCGGGCGCCCGCGCGCCCGGCCGCCTACCGCTTGGCCGCATCCCCCACGGGGACGGCGTGCCTCAGGCGCGCGCACCGCGGGCACCGCACCAGCCGACCCGGGCCGATCCGGCCGGGACCGAGGTGCTGCAGCGGAAACGAAGCGGTACTGAACACATGCCCTTCGGCACAACGGACGACGGTGTTCTCCATCGAGGCCCTTTCCCCAACCTGCCGTACTGCGACGAATCGCCACATTAGGGGATGTTCGGAACCTGCTCCAGCCGCCACTCCCGCGGCCCGCCGCACCGGTACGTTACGCCCCAACTCCCGCACGCACGACCGTCGATGCACCCCACAAACAACGATGACCCCGCGGACGATTCACCGGGGGTCGATCATGGGGTAGAGTGTGCAACGGTACCGCTCCAGCCACTGGAGCGGCCTGCGGATGTAGTTTAATGGTAGAACATGAGCTTCCCAAGCTTATAGCGCGGGTTCGATTCCCGTCATCCGCTCTTGAGAGAAGGCCCAGGTCAGCGACCTGGGCCTTCGTTGTTGTCCAGACCTCCCAAGCGTCTTGCACCGCCTTCGCGCCACCTGCCGCCTCACTCTGCTCACACGTCTCCTCGCGGGCCGTCTGCACTGGGCATGGTCGGGCTGGTGTCCACGGTGCCCACAGGGCCCGACCTCAGGGGGGCAGAGCCCGCCAGGCGCCACTCCTCTGTGCGGCAGCTCGGTGCGTGTCGAAGCCGGCAGGCATCGGGGCGTTCAGCGTTGATCTCCACAGCTTCCCCTGTCGCCCCGTCCAGCCATCCCCCTGGGGGCCGGTCGCCCTGGTGCTGTCGCTTCTGCACGGGGCAGAATCATCGACCCGAACGCCAATCTGCACCGACTGCCGGTGGGCAGCCGGGCCGAGGAGGCAGTGCTGTTGGCCGGAGCGACAGACGCCGCACCTCCCCATTCCGCCGACGACATCACCGGCTCCGCCAAGCGATCCCGCGACCGGAGGTCCGTACTCCTGCCCGGGCGCCCCGCGAACCCTCGCCGATAATCGATGCCACGCAGAAGGTGTGCAGCGTGGGGGGGCTGAGTGGGATCGTTGGATGTATCAGGTACGACTGCGCCCTGCAGAGACAGGTTCGAGTGGTTCCGCGAGACGGTCTCCAGTGACCTAATGCCGGTCAGTCTCAGCACCCAGCACCCGACGGACTTCCGTGCAAAGATCACGGAGCTGGACCTCGGCGCCGTGCGATTGTCGACCTTCGCTTTCTCACCGGTGCTGTCGCGCCGTACCTCGGCTCACGTCCGCAGGGGCGATCCCGAGCAATTCCAACTAGCGCTGGTCACCCGCGGCGCCTTCAGGGTTTCTCAGCTTGGCGGCGAGTCGGTGATCGACGGAGATCTGGTGTTGACTGACACGTCGCGTCCGATGGAGAACGAAGGAGTCGGCGCGGACGGGCTGGTTGAGGCGATCCTGCTGCAGATACCCCGGACCGTCCTGCCTCTACGGTCGGACAGAGTGGACCGCCTCCTCGGGCAGCGCATCCCCGTGAGGTCGGGAACAACGGCGGTCCTCGCCGAGTTTCTCGGCACGCTGCTCAGACACGGTCCACACTGCGGCAGCGAGGAGATCAACCACCTGGGCTCCATGACGCTCGACCTGGCCACCGCCTGCCTGGCCCAGCAATTGGGAGCGCTGGACGAGGCACCGGCAGAGGCCCGCGCCCAAATGATGCGGCAGCGCATCACCGCATTCATCGAGCACAACCTCGGCGATCCGGACCTGACGCCCCAGGCGATCGCCGACCGGCACAACATCTCCCTGCGCACTCTCTACAACCTGTTCCGCGAGGAGCCCTTCAGCGTGGCGGCAACCATCCGCAGAGCGCGGATCGAACGCTGTCGCGTCGACCTGACGTGCCGAGACCTGAGTCAGCCCGTTCAGGCCATTGCGGCACGGTGGGGGTTTTCCAGCGCGACAGCCTTTGGTCGCGCCTTCCGCGAAGCGCACGGCATGAGCCCCACCGAATACCGCACGAATGCCCTGCACACGCAGGTGCACGGAATGTCGAGCGTGCCTGCACGTCATGTAGACCGCCGCGCCTCGCGTGGCCCTACGTTGAAGATCGCTGGAGGCAACCACTCGTAGTGAGTGGCGCTGCTCCAGAGATCTCAGCCCGGGGGTTCAGCACACGCAGGGCGACGTCGTTCAAGCCGGATCAATCATGGGGGGGGCGATGCACCGTGTGCGTGGTGGCTTAGGACCTCGACGCTGTGCAGTCTCGTTCTGCAGAGGGCGCCGAGCGCTGCTGGCCGTCACCTTCACGGAGAAGATGCCGGAAACCGCCGCCCCTCGACGTGCTCACTGACGCAGGCGGCACCTGCTCGCCCGGGTCGACCGGTGTGCCAGCCATCGGCCCCCCATGTCTTCAGAGCAGTTCGATCACCTCGACTTCGGGAGTCGTCACCTTGTCCGAGCACATCCACCTCACTCCGCTCCACAACATCTCGGCCACCGACGCCGCCGCCTGGCACCGGGTCGTCGCCGCCTCGATGGCCCGCGACCTGCCCGGAGTACCGTCTCCCGGCCCGCAGCAGATCCACGCCGAACTCACCAAGCCCACCTTGGACAGCCACCGGCTGACCTGGCTGGCCACCCGAACGGACGGCGTCGCGGTCGGGGTCGCGGGCCTGCGGCTGTTCACCTCCCCGGGGAGGGATCACCTGGCCGAACTGGAACTCCACGTCGACCCGGCACACCGGCGCCTGGGCACCGGCTCCCTCCTGCTGTCGGCGGTCGTGGCGGCCTGCCGCGCCGAGGACCGGCGCAGCCTGATCGTCGAAGCGGCGGCCGACAGCCCGGGCGAAGCCTTCTGCGAAGAGCGGAACTTCCGCCGGGCACTGGCCCTGGACCATCTGATCCTGCACCTGGACCAGTTGGACGAGGCCGCCGTTCTCCAGGCCGCCGACGCCGAGCACCCGGGCTACCGGCTGACGGGCTGGACCGGCACGGTGCCCGACGACCTCGCCGCCGTCTTCGCCGCCGCCAAGAACGCGATGAACGACATGCCCGTCGGAGACCTGGACTTCGGCACCGTGGACTGGGACGCCGACCGTGTACGGGCCATGGCCCGGGTGATCGCCGACCGCGGCGACACCCTGCTCACCCTCGCCGCCGTCCACGACGGCGGCACCATGGCCGGCTACACCGAGATCCTGCTCCCCCAGGGCGCGCCGCCCCGGGCGCAGCAGTACGACACCGCCGTCGTGCCCGCGCACCGCGGCCATGGCCTCGGGCTGTGGCTCAAGGCCGCCATGGTGGGCCGACTGCGCGCCGAGCACCCCGGGGTCGTCGAGATCGAGACCGACAACGCTGAGGACAACGTCCACATGCTGGCCGTCAACCACCGGCTGGGGTTCCGCTCCTACCGGCGCACGCGCGAGTTCCAGCTCGACCTTCCCGCTGCCTGAGACCTTTCGATCCCTTCGATCCCTTCCGAGGAGCCACCGTGAACGTCTCAGCCTCCGCCCTCTCCCTGACTGTCGCCGATGTCGACGCCTCCCGTGACTTCCTCTGTACGCATCTTGGCTACCAGGTGGCCGTGGCCCAGGACGGCTTCGCCTCCCTGACCCGCGAGGGCGCCGCCGTCGACATCGTCCTGCTCCGCAAGGGGACCGACGTCCTACCTCCCGAGCAGCGGGACCGCGAGGCGGGCGGGCTGATCGTCGCGCTCACCGTCACCGACCTCGCGGCCGAGGAGGCCCGGCTGCGCGCGGCGGGCGCCCCCATCACCATGCCGCTGCGCGAAGAGCCCTGGGGCGAGCGCCTGTTCCAGATGACCGACCCCAACGGGGTCGTCGTCCAGCTCGTCGAATGGGCCGTCCCCGACCTCGGCACGGACGGGACCGAAAGCGCCGCCGTGCAGGTGGTCACTCCCTCGGCCGACGACGTCACCGTCTCCCCGAACGCCACCATGACGGGCCTCGCGGCCCCCAGTCGCGGCAGTGCCGAACTCAGCACCTGGACAGTCGAGATGGAAGCCGGCGCGACCGGTCCCGAGCACTCCGTCAGCCGTGAACAGGTCTGGACGGTCACCGCGGGCGCCCTGGAGGTGGCCTGCGACGGCCGCACCGAAAAGGTCTCGGCCGGCCAGACCCTGATCCTGCCGCCGGACCTCGTCCGCCGGATCCACGCCCCGGAACGGGCCGAGGCCCACGTCTCGATGCGCTCCGACGGGGTCGCCTCCGTTCCCGGCACCGAGGGCACCCGCGAACTGCCCTGGGCACGGTAACCGCGGCTGCCGCCCGCACGAGCTTGTCCTGAGGGGCTTCCGGCAACGCCCGGACTCTCCCGCACCATCGCCGGCCGCGGCCGGAATCCACAGAAACGAGAATGACGAAAATGCGTGTGCTGATCATGGCTTACGGGTCACGCGGCGACATCATGCCGCCGGCCGCACTCGCGGCACAGCTGCGGAAGCTCGGCGCGGAAGTGCGGGTGTGCGCGCCTCCGGACGAGGAGTTCGCGCAACTGCTGGCCGGTGTCGGCGTGGAGCACGTGCCGTTCGGCCGATCGGTGCGGCCGCTGGTGACCGGGGCGCCGCCGTCCCCCGGATTCGCGACCGAGTTCGCGGCCGAGCTGGTCGCGGAGCACTTCGGCACCGTCGCCGCGGCTGCCGAGGGCTGTGACGTACTGGTGGCTACCGGTCTGATGCCGGCCGGTGCCCGGTCGGTGGCTGAGAAGCTGGGCATCCGCTACGTGTACGGCTGCTTCCACCCGTTTGAGTTGCCTTCGACGAACTACCTTCCGTCGCCGCGACCGGGCCCGCCGGTCCCGGCCGACGTGACCGACAACCGTGCCCTGTGGGACGTGGACGTCCAGAAGGTGAACGCGCTGTACCTGGCACCGCTCAACACCCACCGGGAGGCGATCGGCCTGCCGCCGCTGGACAACGTCCGCGACCACGTCTTCGGCGACCGCCCCTGGCTGGCGGCGGACCCGGTCCTGGGGCCGTGGCAGGAACTGACGGATCTCGACCTCCTGCAGACCGGGGCGTGGATCCTGCCCGACGAGCGCCCGCTGCCAGCCGACCTGGAAGCATTCCTGGACGCCGGTACACCCCCGGTGTACGTCGGCTTCGGCAGCATGCCGATGCGCACGGCGACGGACGTCGCCCGTACGACGGTCGAGGCGGTCCGCGCGCAGGGCCGGCGCGTACTCGTCTCCCGCGGCTGGGCAGACCTTGGCCTGGTGGACGATGCGGACGACTGCTTCGCCGTCGGTGACGTCAACCACCAGGCGCTGTTCCGCAGGGTGGCCACCGTCGTGCACCACGGCGGCGCGGGCACGACGACGACCGCCGCCCGGGCCGGTGCGCCCCAGGTCGTGGTGCCCCAGTTCGTGGACCAGCCGCACTGGGCCGCCCGCGTGGCGGAACTGGGCATCGGAGCGTCCCACAACGGGCCAAACCCGACCTTCGCGTCCCTGTCGGCCGCCCTCGGGACGGCGCTGACCCCCGAGACGGAAGCACGGGCGAAGGCCGTCGCCGAAACGATCCGCACCGATGGCGCAGAGGTGGCTGCGAAGCTGCTCCTCGACACGGCGCACGCTGAGCCGGTGGGCCGGTGAACCGCGAACGGATCTCCGGCATTGCGCATGCCGACCACCCGATAAAGTCCCCGCTCGGCGACGACTCGGTCAGTCGGCTGCTCGAACGCGGCCTCCCGCGAGGCGACGAGCGCGTGCTCGACCTCGGCTGCGGCACGGCGGAATGGCTCCTGCGCGCCTTGGCGTCCCGCCCCCACCTGCGCGCCGAGGGTGTCGACGTCTCCGAAGTCGCCCTGACGCAGGCCCGCCAGGCAGCGAGCAAGCTCGGTGTCGACGACCGCCTGGTCCTCCACCACCAGGAGGCCGCCGGCTTCGTCTCCGCGCAGCCGTTCGACCTGGTGATCAGCGTCGGTGCCACGCACGCCTTCGACGGCCTTCTCCCCACCCTCGCGGCGGCCCGCAGGCACCTGGCCCCCGGCGGCCGCGTCCTGATCGGCGAGTCGTTCTGGGACCGTACTCCTTCGCCGGAGGCGGTCGAGATGTTCGGTGACCTCCACGACCTGGCGACCACGGTGGACCACGTCGTCGCCGACGGATGGGCCCCGGTCCACGGCCATGTCAGCACCCGCGATGAGCTGGACGCCTACGAGTGGGCCTGCTGGGGCTCGCTGGCCTCATGGGCTCTTGACCACCCTGCCGATCCTGCCGCCGTACAGGTGCTGGAGACGGCCACCGCCCAGCGTTCGCAATGGCTGCACGGGTACCGGGACAGCTTCGGATTCCTCTGCCTGGTCCTGCGCCGGTCCCCCGCGACGACCTGAAAGTGAGTACCCGGAAAGTGAGCACACAGATGCACCCGACGTTCGTACTGGTCCACGGAGCCTTCGCGAACTCCTTCTCCTTCGCGCCCCTCCAGGCGGAACTCGGCCTCCTCGGACACCGGTCGGTCGCCGTCGACCTGCCCGGCCACGGCTTCCAGGCGACCTTCACCCGGGCCTACCAGTCGCCTCAGGACCCGGAGGGGCTCGCCACGGTGCCCGGCTCGATCAAGGGAGTCACGCTCGCCGACAACGCCGCGCACCTGATAGAGATCCTCGAACGGGCCAAGCAGAACGGCCCCGTGATCGTCGTCGCCCACAGCCGCGGCGGCATCACGGTCACGGCCGCAGCCAACGCCCGCCCGGATCTGATCGACCACCTCGTCTACGTCTCGGCCTGGGCCCCGGTCAACCTCGACGTCAACGACTACTACGCCGAGCCGGAGATGGCCACGGTCGACCCCGCAGCCTTCGCCTCAGCACTGGCCGGAGACCCTGCCGACCTCGGTCTGCTCCGGGTCAACTTCCGCACCGCGAACCCGGACGCGCTCACGGCGTTCAAGACGGCCTTCCTCGCCGACGGCACCGAGGAGGAGTTCCTCACCTTCCTGAACACCTTCCAGCCCGACGAGAACCTGGACGCCGGCAGCTCCGCCGACCGGGCCCAGGCCGCGACCTGGGGCCGCATCCCCAGGACCTACATCCGCCTGGCCGACGACACGAGCCTGCCCCTCGCCCTACAGGACCGCCTGATCCGCGAGGGCAACGAGCTGACGCCGGACAACCCGTACGACGTCCGCACCCTGGAGGGCAGCCACCTGAAGTGGCTGGTCGACCCGGCTCCGGCGGCCCGCGTCCTGGGCGACCTCGCCCCGCTCCCGGTCTCGTCCGCTCAGGCGTGACGGGACAGGCGTGAGGTAGTGGGGCACGGCGGACGTAGCGTCCGTGCGGGAGCGCCCACGATCGCCCCGATTCTGCAATCGCACGCCACTGACGGGTGACGGCCTTCGCCAAGGCCGTCACCCGGTCTTCTTGCCGGGCGTTGCCCACTCAGCCGACGCTTGCGCCCGCAACGCCCGGTTGTGGGCGCTGCGGTCGAACCTTGAGAACACCCGGTGACGCCGGGCCGAGGAGCCCCTCTCCTCGGTTTATGCCGCGCACGTGCCCCAGCCGTGCCCTTCAAGGCTCTCGGCCACCGGACGCCGATCCGCCTCGAATCCCGAGACGGATTCCGAATGACCTGCACCACGCGCCACAGGCGTGCGGCCCGGCCGGCTGCCGGACCGCACCCCTGAGCATCACCTCCGCCGTACCGCTCCGGCGGGAGCCGCGAGCGGGGGAACGATCCTGTGGACGATGGCGGTCGCGCTGGTGCCCGACCCGCAGTCCGCCGACCGCGAGCCGACCGCGGACAGTGGCGTCGATGTCACCGGCGAGCTTGCGCTGGTGCTCCTTGGTGGAGTGCCGGTAGATCGGCTGCGCACGCTCGGACGACCACCGGGAGGGAAGATCGTGATCGTCTCGGCTCGCCGGGGGACCGGAACCACTGTCGCGATGAGCCCTCGCCGGTCAGGCGTGCTCGTCCGATGGCTGCCGGGCAGGCTGGACCGACCAGCTCGGCGGCTCGTCGCCGCCTGAGTCCTCGTCGCGCTCCGCGTCGGCGCCTGTCGCATGGATCTTGCCCGACGCGTGGTGGACCGGCGCGTACACGGCGTAGAGCTGCAGGGTCTCGTCACCGATGTTGGTGACGTTGTGCCAAGTGCCGGCGGGTACGAAGACGGCCCAACCGTCCTCGACCTCCCGGTCGAAATCGAGTCGATCCTTCGCGCGGCCCATCTGGACGCGGCCCCGGCCTGCGTCGAGTCGTAGGAATTGGTCAGTCTCCGGGTGCGCCTCCAAGCCGATGTCCTCACCCACCGGGATCGACATGAGGGTCAGCTGAAGGTACTTCCCGGACCAGGCGACCGCGCGATAGTCCGTGTTCTCGAGCGTCGCCTTCTCGAGGTCGAAGCTTTGGGGGTCCGGCCCGATGTCCTTGATGGTCATGCTTCTCTCCCGGTCAACGAAGGCGGTACGCGGTACACGGCCGCGGCCCCCGCCACGTTCCGCCGTGCGTCCGGTCGTGCAGTCGACCGGGTTCGTACAGTCGACGACAACAGTCGTGCCGGCCACGGCGCCGACGCGACATCTCCGTGATCGAGTGCCCAGCGGCGCACTCCGGCACGATCCGCGACCGCTGAGCATGACCCTGGGCCGTTGTCACGACGACGCACGCAGCCCTCCAGCGCAGCCCGCTGGGCATCGGCTACCGACAACCGCGGAATCTTCGGACCAGCACGACTCATGCCGACCTAACGCCAGAGCTCGGACTCAGGTCACTCGTCGGGCTTGGTCGGATTCCGCAGCAGTCGACGCGCTCGGGGCGGGCCGGCGAGCGTGCCGACCGCACATCGCTCAGGGCGCCAACTGCTGTGGCTGGTCGCACAGGTGTGGGTCTGGCGTTGCCGTGGCCGGTTCTGCGATGCTTCCGTCCGACAAGCGACGGCGGAACGAGGAAGCCGGTGAGATTCCGGCACGGTACCGCCACTGTGTAGGGGGAGCGACTCCGCCCATGGCCACCGCCCCATCCGGGGGCGGGAAGGCCGGAGAAGCTGTGATCCCGAGTCAGGAGACTCACGCCGTCGCACCTCGATGTACGGGGCGGATTTCCCCAGGAGAGGCGGTGGCACCCGTGTGCCTGCGTATGCGTGGCGGCAGCTCTGCACTGCCCTTGGCCCGTCGGGGCCGACCTGCCCGGGCTGACGCACGGGCCCGTTCCCCCAGGTTCTGACGGCCTCCCCCCTCAGCGGCTTCCTTCCCGTACGCCGCATCACGCGCACCGGCATGCCGGTGCGCACTACCCACGCACGTCACCAGGAGTCACCTTGTCCGTACGATCCGCCATGCCCGGCCGCCGTCAGGCCGCCGCGGCGGCCTTTCTCACCGTCGCCTTGGCTCTCACCGCGTGCGGCGGCGGCTCCGGCTCGCCCGCCGACGCCAAGCCCGGGGCCGCCGGGGAAGGCTGCATCAAAGACTTCGACCCGGCCACGGACTACTTCCCGGTCAAGTCGACGGTGAAGCACGCCAAGAACTTCACGCTCCGGTACGAGAAGAGCTATCAGGTCCTCACCGTCAACGAGCCGTTCCCCAACGGGAAGCCCGAGTCGTACGTGCTGGTCAAGTGCGGTGCGCCGAAGCCGGAGCTGACCGGTGAACTGGCGTCCGCGCAGCAGGTCACCGTTCCCGTCAAGAGCCTGTACTCCGCCTCCACCACCCATCTTCCACTGCTGACCGAGACCGGCACCCTGGACGTCCTGACGGGTGTCGCGAGCACCACCAACATCTCCTCCGCCCAGGTGATCGAGCGTGTGAAGGCAGGAAAGGTCACCGAGTACGCCAAGGACCGGACCCTCAACGCCGAGACGGTCATCGGCGCCAGGCCGGACGTGCTGATGACCCAGGGCACCGACGATCCGCAGTACCCGAAGCTGCGCCAGGCCGGCATCGCCGTGGTCGCCAACGCCGAATGGCTGGAGCCGAGCCCGCTCGGCCGCGCCGAGTGGGTCAAGGCAATGGCCGCGCTCACCGGAGCGGAGAAGCGCGCCGGCGAGGTCTTCGACACCATCGAGGGCGATTACCGGAAGGTCGCCGAGAAGGGCGCGCAGGCGGTCAAGGCGGGCAAGCCCGTCGAGGTGCTGCCCGGCACGATGTACCAGGGCACCTGGTACATGCCCGCCGGCGGCAGCTACGCCGCCCAGCTGATCAAGGACGCGGGCGGCACCTACCCCTGGGCCGGTGAGGCGGGCACCGGCAACCTCCAGCTGAACTTCGAGGCCGTGTACGCCAAGGGTGGCGAAGCCCCGGTCTGGATCGCCGACCAGAAGTGGAAGTCCACCGCCGACGCGGTGAAGGCCGACAGCCGGTACGGGCAGCTGAAGGCCCTCACCGGCGGTGCGGTGTGGACGAACACCAAGGCGCTCGGCCCCGGCGGCGGCAACGACTACTTCGAGCGCGGTGTGCTGCGCCCGGACCTGGTCCTCGCCGACCTCTTCGCGCTGATCCACCCGGACCAGGCGAAGGACCACACCTTCACCTTCTACACGCAGGTTCCCAAGGCGTGACGACGGACCTGGCCACCGCGCCGTCCCCCGTCCCGGACGCCCCGCGGGCGGTACGGCCCCGGCGGCGGCGCCTCGCCGTCGTCCTCGCCCTGGCGGCCGGTACCGCCGCGCTGTTCGTCCTCACCGTCGCGACCGGCTCCCACCGGGTGCCGGTCGCGGAGGTGGCGCGGATCCTGCTCGGCGGCACCGCCGACGACCCGAGATGGACCGTGATCGTCGAGCAGGTCCGGCTGCCGCGCGCGCTGACCGCCGCAGCCGTCGGCGCCGCCCTCGCCGTGGCCGGCGTACAGATGCAGACCCTGTTCCGCAACGCGCTGGCCGACCCGTTCTCCCTCGGGGTGAGCTCGGGCGCCAGCATGGGCGTCGCCGCCGTGGTGGTCGGCACCGGCGGGGTGGCCGGCAGCTTCACCGGAAACCTGGCCGGGCTGGGGCGCGTGGGCGTCGTCCTGGCCGCCTCGCTCGGCGCCGCCGCCGTGCTGGCCCTCGTCCTCCTCCTCTCGCGGTGGGTGCAGTCGGCCGTCACCCTGCTCGTCATCGGCGTCATGATCGGCTCCGCGGCCACCGCGGTGGTCGGCGTGATGCTCGTCTACGCCCGCCCCGAGCGCGCCCAGCAGTTCGTCATGTGGGGCTTGGGCAGCTTCAGCGCCACGACCTGGCCCGACCTCCACGTCATGCTGCCCGTCATCGGCGCGGGCCTGCTGACCGCGCTGCTGACCGCCAAACGCCTCAACGCCCTGCTGCTCGGCGAGGACTACGCCCGCACCATGGGCCTGAACGTGCGGCGCAGCCGCGATCTGGCGCTGCTGGGCACCTCGCTGCTGGCGGGCGCGGCAACCGCGTTCTGCGGCCCGGTCGCCTTCCTGGGCCTGGCCGTCCCGCACCTGACGCGGGTGGCGCTGGGGACCTCGGACCACCGGGCGCTCATCCCCGCGTCGATGCTCGCCGGCGCCTTCCTCGCGCTGGCGTGCGCGCTGCTGAGCCAGCCGCCCGGCACGGACTCGGTGCTGCCGCTCAACGCCATCACCTCGCTCTTCGGCGCCCCCGTCGTCATCGCGTTCCTGATCCGCAGCCGCCGCGGCGTACAAGGAGTGGCCTCATGACCGACACGCTGACCGAACCCGTCACGGACACGTCCGGCGGGCCGGACCGTCCCGGCGGCCTGGCCACCGAGGGGCTCTCCGTCGGCTACCGCGCCCGCCCGCTGCGCGGACGCGGGGCAGGCCGGGCCGTGCTGTCGGGGCTCGATCTCCGGGCGCGGGCCGGAGAACTGACCGTACTGCTCGGCCCCAACGGCGCGGGCAAGTCCACGCTGCTGCGCACCCTGTGCGGGCTCCTGCCGCCGCTCGACGGCCGGATACGCATCGGCGGGGCCGACCTGGCGCACCAGCCGCCCGCCGCTCTCGCCCGGCGGCTGGCGGTCGTCCTGACCGACCGGGTGGACCCCGGGCTGCTGTCCGTACGGGAACTGGCCGGGCTCGGCCGCCACCCGCACACCGGGTTCACCGGCCGTCTCACGGCCGCGGACCACGCGGCAGTCGAGTGGTCACTGAAGGCCGTGGGCGCGGAGCATCTGGCGGGCCGGCCTGCCGCCGAGCTCTCCGACGGCGAACGCCAGCGCGTCCTGACCGCACGCGCCCTCGCCCAGGAACCCGAGGTCGTCCTCCTCGACGAGCCGACCGCCTTCCTCGACGTCCCCTCACGCGTGGCCCTCACCGTGCTGCTGCGCGACCTCGCCCGGGACAAGGGCCTGACCGTCGTGGTCAGCACCCACGACCTGGAGCTGGCCCTGCGCGTGGCCGACGCCGTCTGGCTCGTCGACCGCGGCTCACGCGTCCACGCGGGAGCACCCGAAGACCTGATCCGCAGCGGAGCCGTCGCCTCCGCCTTCGACGCCGACCACCTCGCCTTCGACCCGGCCTCCGGCACCTTCGGACTGCGCCGCACCGCCCGCGCCGGCGTGGCAGTGGAGGCACCGCCGGACGTGCTCCCGCTCCTCGAGCGCGCCCTCGCCCGGGAAGGACTGGCCGTCGCGGACCCGGGCGACCCGGCCGCCACCACACGGGTGGGCTGTGACGGAGCGGACCGGTTCACCCTCACCGGACCGGACGGGCGGGTCGTCCACACGCACGGCTTCCACGAGCTGACACGGACGGTACGGACATGGTGAGCGCGGTCATCACGCCCGACACCCTGGCCCGGATCTCCGCGATCGGCCCCTACTTCGCGGTGGCCACCGGCCCCCGCCCCGAGGCCGACGGCTTCCGGCCGCTGACCGACCTGTACGCCGACCCGGGCGTGCTGGAGGAATGCGTACGGACCGTCTCCGGGCGGCTGGGCACCGGCCAGCCGAGGGTGGCCGCGTCCACCCTGCACCTGGGCACTGCCTCCCGGCTCTGGTCGATCGCCCTGGCCTGCGCCGCGCTCACGGGCCGCGTGCCCGATCTGGGCCCGGCCCGGCTGTGGTGGCGCCTGCCCGCCGCCGGGCCGCTCGACCTGTGGCTGCCCGACCTGCGGGAGGTGGGCCGGGAACCGCTCCCGGCCCTGCACCACACCGTGGGCGTACAGAACCTGGGCCCTTGGGCCGACGCCGTACGGCGCGTGTCCGGCGTCTCCCCGCACACCCTGCGCGGCAACGCGGCCTCGGCACTCATCGGCGCCCACCGCGTCCTGCTCGCCGGGGAGCCGCACACCCCGTACCCCGTGGTGCCCCTCGTCCGCGGACTGCTGGACCGGCCGCCGCTGGCGGGTGCCGGCACGTACCGCGTCGCCCCCGCCTCACCGCTCGCCTTCCGGCGCCGCAGCTGCTGCCTGTACTACCGCGTGCCGGGCGCGGGCACCTGCGGCGACTGCGTCCTCAACCCCAAGGAGAAGACCTCATGACCACCACCGAGCCGACCGTGATCGAAACCCCCGGCGGCGGCACCCAGCACGTCTGGCCGCTCCCGGCCGACGAGGCCACCCTCCTCGACCTCGTCACCACCGTCTTCACCGACCACTGGCAGCACATCCACTTCGGGCCCATCATCGAAGGCGCCGCCTGGGAGGTCGGCGCCCCGGGCGCCCCCACCGCCATCACCATGAACGACGGATACGCCACCGTCGACTTCGGCGCCTGGCACTTCCACCTGTGCATCGGCGAGCACACCGCCTCCGGCCCCGAACTCGGCCGGATCCGCCGCTGCTCCCGTGCCGAGCTCTACCGCAGCCTCGGCGCCGACGGGGCCCCCGTCAGCTGGGGAGCCCGCCTGTTCAACGGCCGCGACGAGCAGATGATGACCATTCTGCTGCCCAACCCGTTCCTCACCGACCGCCAGGAGATCCTCGACGCCCCCGACTTCACCCGCCTCACCGCCTGGGACACCCTCCGCGACCGCTTCCTCGGCCTCTCGCCCGACCCCCTCGACCGCACCGGCAAGGGGTTCCACCACAGCGGCTGACGTACGGACGGCTCCCGCTTGCGACCGCAACAGCACTGACTCGCGCGCCGGACCGGGCGGCAGGACGGCGCCGCTGCGCAGCTCCGGACGGACCTGTCCGGCCGAAACCGTCGCCCGCGCCCCCACCGTGCCCTTACGGGCGGGGAACAGCGGTCAACACGGGTACGGGCAGACCCTCTCGACAGGTCGCCCGGTGGGACGTTTTCGCAGGTCACGGGTCATGAGAATGCGCTCCGCACCGTAGATTCCCAAGCCTATGGCGCGGGTTCGATTCCCGTCATCGGCGCTTCTGCGAAGCCCCAGGTCAGCGGCCTGGGGCTTCTGGTTGTCCAGACCTATTGACCCGCGTGCCATTCGCATGCGCTCACTGCGCTCGCCCGCGCGATCAGGCGTACCGGCGCCGGAAGCGGGACACGCGCACGCCGCTCGGCGACGGGGCGGCGGTGCGGGGCCCCCGGGTTCGGCAGGGCCGTCGGCCAAGGCACTGGCTTTGGCCGCATACCTCCGCGGACGCTAGGGTCTGTCGCCGTACTCGGCGGATGACTCCACTGAGGCAGGTGGGAGGGGGCTCATGGATGCGGACCACGCGCGGCTCGTTGTCGCGGCGCAGGCCGGTGACGACCGGGCGCGCGAAGAGCTGATCGCCGCCTACCTGCCGTTGATCTACAACATCGTCCGGCGAGCGCTGAGCGGACATGCCGACGTCGACGACGTCGTCCAGGAAACCCTGCTGCGCGTGGTGCGCGACCTGCCGGCCTTGCGCGCCCCGGAGAGCTTCCGCTCCTGGCTGGTGTCGATCACGCTGCGCCAGATCAATACCCACTGGCACCGGCAACGCGCGTTCGCCGACCGGACCACGGTCATCGACGAGGCACTCCAGATACCGGACGTCGGCGCCGAACCCGAGGACGCGACGATCGTGCGTCTGCACGTGTCGGACGAGCGCCGTCAGATTGCCGAAGCCGGCCGGTGGCTCGACCCGGACCATCGGGTGCTGCTGTCACTGTGGTGGCAGGAACGCGCCGGATTGCTAAGCCGTGACGACATCGCCGCTGCGACGGGGCTCACCGGCCCCCACGTCCGAGTACGCCTGCAACGCATGCGCGAGCAGCTGGAGCTGAGCCGGACGATCGTCGCCGCGCTGGAGGCACACCCGCGTTGTCCGCAGTTGGACGAGACCGTCGTCGGCTGGGACGGTCTTCGTACATCGGTGTGGCGGAAGCGGATCGCGCGGCACACCCGCGACTGCCGGGTCTGCACGGCGACGACGACACAACGGGTCCCTGCTGAGCTGCTGCTCCTCAGCCTCGCGCCTCTGGCCGTCCCGGCCGGACTCATCGCCGCGCTGGTCTCCAAGGGCCTGCTGTCGGGTTCGGCCGCGAGCGCCGCCGGGCTGGCCACGGCACCCGTGGCCGTCGGCACGGCGACGGGTGGAGGCAGTCTGCACGGCGCGCTGGTCGGCAAGCTCCACGCGGTGACCGCTCATCAGCTGGTGGGCCTCGCCGCCGGCGCGGTGCTCATCGCCGGGACCGCCACCTACGCGTCCTGGCCGGAACCGGCGCAGCGGGCGCCCGGCGTCGCCGCCGCTCCCGCGGTCGCTGACCCCACGCCGATTCCGTCGAGCAGCGCCCCGTCGGCCGGACCGTCCCCGGCGAGTCCGTCCGCTGTCGCAGGCACTGTTCCGCTGGGCGCACAATCACTGGAGTCCGTGGACGAACCCGCCCTGTACCTGGGGTATGCCGGCGACTTCGCGACGCTCGGCCGGGTCTCCGCGTCCAGCAGCGCGCAGACACGGCAGCGGGTCACGTTCACGGTGGTCCGGGGGCTGGCCGACGCACGGTGCGTCACCTTCCGCGCGGTTGACGGCCGCTATCTGCGCCATCGTGACCTGCGGCTGCGGCTGAGCACCGACGACGGCAGCGAACTGTTCCGGAAGGACGCCACCTTCTGTCCGCGTCCCGGGGCGGTCGCAGGATCGGTGACCCTGCACGCGCACAACTATCCCGGATCGGTCATCCGCCACCGCGACGGCGGCATCTGGCTCGACGGCTCCGACGGCACACGGGCGTTCGCAGACCAGGCATCCTTCATCGTGCGCAAGGCCTGGTCTTGAGAACCGCTCCTTGAGCATTTCGGACCGACTCGCACAGTGACAGCCGGTGATCCTGCGCCACGACCTTGACGGCGCCGTTCTCGGCCCGGCAGGGAGCCGAGTGCTGCGCCGAATCCGGTGTCGATCCACATGCGTCGACGGCCGCCTCGCCGTGACCGGTCCGAACGGTGATCACGGCAACCGCCACCGGTGCCGCTCCGGAACCTCCACTGATGACCAGGGCGGCCGCCCTTGCCCAGGGACGACCAGAGCGGGGGGCTTGGCGTAACGCTTTTCGCCTGCGAGATGCATCACTGGGCAATCGTCGGGGCGGCGCGACTTTTCTGTTACGCGACCACGGGTTCGCAAGCCTCCACTTCGTGGGGTGTCCTTCCCGCCGCTCGCGCTGCGTGCCGGCGTGGGAGGTCCCCACTTCCCCGTCGGCGCATCCCCTGAAGAAAGCACCTCGCATGAAGCGACACACCCACGAACCCGGGGCGACCGGTACGCAGGAACGGCGCCATGTCCTGCACCGCACCCACCCCGCGGCGGATCAGACCGTACCGGCCGGTGCACGCCCGCTCACGGCGCCCGAGGCGACCCGCGACCCCCGAGGAGAATCATGAAGGGCCTGCACCGGCGCGGTCGGCGTCGCCGGACACTGACGATCGGACTGTCGGCCGCGGCGCTGCTGGCCGGTGTCGTGACGCTTCTCCCCAGCTCTGCCGGAGCGGCGAACCTGGGTACGCAGGCGGCGCCCTCGGGCAGGTACTTCGGCACGGCCGTGGCCGCCGGCAGGCTCGGCGACCAGAAGTACACCGCGATCTCGGACCGGGAGTTCAACATGATCACCCCGGAGAACGAGATGAAGTGGGACGCGGTCGAACCGTCCCGCGGCACATTCACCTTCGGCCCCGCCGACCGGATCGTCAACCATGCCACGGCACACGGCCAGCGCCTGCGCGGCCACACCGCGGTCTGGCACTCGCAGCTTCCGTCCTGGGTCGGCTCCATCCGCGACGCGAACACGCTGCGCAGCGTGATGAACAACCACATCACCACCTTGATGACCCGCTACAAAGGCAAGATCTACGCCTGGGACGTGGTCAACGAGGCGTTCGCCGACGGCTCCACCCAGCACCGCAGCTCGGTGTTCCAGAACGTGCTGGGCAACGGCTTCATCGAGGAAGCGTTCCGCACCGCCCGGGCGGCCGACTCCTCGGCCAAGCTCTGCTACAACGACTACAACATCGAGAACTGGTCGGACGCCAAGACCCAGGGCGTCTACAGCATGGTCAAGGACTTCAAGTCCCGCGGCGTGCCGATCGACTGCGTCGGGTTCCAGAGCCACTTCGGCACCGGCGGCCCTCCGTCCGGCTTCCAGACCACCTTGTCCAACTTCGCCGCCCTCGGCGTTGACGTCCAGATCACCGAGTTGGACATCGCCCAGGCGTCGCCCACCCACTACGCCAACACGGTCAAGGCGTGCCTGTCCGTGGCCCGGTGTACCGGCATCACGGTATGGGGCATCCGCGACAGCGACTCCTGGCGCAGCGGCGAGAACCCTCTGCTGTTCGACAGCAACGGCAACCCCAAGGCCGCCCACACCGCCGTCGTGAACGCCCTCAAGGCCGCCCCCGCCACCGCCGGCGGGACCGGTACGGGGGAGATCAAGGGCGTCGCTTCCGGTCGCTGCATCGACATCAACGGTTCCACCACCGTCAACGGAACCCAGGCGCAATTGTGGGACTGCCACGGGCAACCCAACCAGCGCTGGACCTACACCTCCGGCAAGCAGCTGATGATCTACGGCAAGAAGTGCCTGGAGGCCAAGGGCAAGGGCACCGGCAACGGCACCGCGGTGGTCATCGGGGACTGCAACGGCGGCGCCAGCCAGCAGTGGAACATCAACACCGACGGCACGATCGCCGGCGTCCAGTCCGGGCGGTGCCTCGACGCCGTCGGCGCGGCCACCGCCAACCGCACCAAGATCCAGCTGCACTCCTGCTGGTCCGGCGGCAACCAGAAGTGGACCGGCCTGTCCGGGACGTCGACCCCGACAACGCCCGCACCGACGGGCGGCACGTGTGCTCTTCCGTCGACGTACCGGTGGACGTCGTCGGGTGCGCTGGCGCAGCCGGCGAACGGGTGGGGCTCGCTGAAGGACTTCACCAGCGTGACGTACAACGGCAAGCACCTGGTCTACGGGTCGAACTTCTCGGGATCGTCGTACGGCTCGATGATGTTCGCTCCCTTCACGGACTGGTCGGACATGGCATCGGCCGGCCAGACCGGGATGAGCCAGGCCGCGGTGGCTCCCACGCTGTTCTACTTCGCGCCCAAGAAGATCTGGGTGCTGGCGTACCAGTGGGGTCCGTGGCCCTTCATCTACCGCACGTCGAGCGACCCGACCAACCCCGGCGGCTGGTCCGCGCCGCAGCCGCTCTTCACCGGAAGCATCCCCCGCACCGATTCCCCCACCGGCCCGATCGACCAGACCCTGATCGCTGACGACCAGAACATGCACCTGTTCTTCGCCGGCGACAACGGCAAGATCTACCGGGCGAGCATGCCGATCGGGAATTTCCCGGGCAACTTCGGCTCCTCGTACACGACGGTCATGAGCGACACGCCCGACAAGCTGTTCGAAGCGCCGCAGGTCTACAAGGTCAAGGGCCAGAACCAGTACCTCATGATCGTCGAGGCAAGGGGTGCGAACCAGGCCCGCTACTTCCGCTCGTTCACGGCCTCCAGCCTGAGCGGTGCCTGGACCCCGCAGGCCGGCAGCGAAAGCAGCCCCTTCGCGGGCAAGGCCAACAGCGGTGCCACCTGGACCAACGACATCAGCCACGGTGACCTGGTCCGCGACAACCCCGACCAGACCATGACCGTCGACCCCTGCAACCTGCGGTTCCTCTACCAGGGCAAGTCCCCCACGGCGGGCGGCCCCTACGACCGACTGCCGTACCGGCCGGGTCTCCTCACCCTGCAGCGCTGACCTGCCCGATCCACGGTGATATGCAAGGAGAACAACTCCCCATGAAGAACCCCACGAACGGCGTCCGCCGCGGGCGTCACCGCCGTCGCTGGACCGGGACCGGACTGCTGCTCGGTGTGCCCGCCGTCCTCGTGCCGTATCTCCTGTTCGTGCAGGATGACTCGCAGGCCGCGACGGTCGACGGCAATGCCTACTACCGGCTGGTCTCCGTACGCAGCGGCAAGGCGCTGGACGTCAACGCCTTCTCCACCGCCGACGGCACCCGCATCCAGCAGTGGACCGACCAGAACACCGCCAACCAGCAGTGGAAGCTGCGACCCACCGGGGACGGCTACTACGAGCTGGTGAACCGCAACAGCGGCAAAGTGCTGGGCATTGCAGGGGATTCGACAGCTCAGGCGGCCACCGCCGAGCAGCAGACCGACAGCTCCTCCACCTCCCAGGAATGGCGGATCGACGACGTGAGCGGTTCCGACGCCGTCGTCTTCACCTCCCGCAGGAGCGGCCAGGTCCTGGACGTGTCCGGTGGGTCCACCGCCGACGGCGCGGCAGTCATCCAGTACCGCGGTCATGGCAGCACCAACCAGCAGTGGAAGCTGGTGAAGACGGCCGAGACCCAGGCACCCGGATCCGGACCGTATGCGTGGCGAAACGCCCAGGTGGTGGGCGGCGGTTACGTCACCGGGCTGGTGTTCAACCCGCGGGAGAAGGGCCTGCTGTACGCGCGTACCGACATGGGCGGCGCCTACCGCTGGGACACCGGAGCCGAGCAGTGGACACCGCTGACCGACTGGCTCGGCGAGAAGGACTGGAACCTGCTGGGCGTCGATGCGCTGGCCACCGATCCGGTCGACGCCAACCGGCTCTACCTCGCCACCGGCACCTACACCAACAACTGGGCCGGCAACGGCGCGATCCTGCGCTCCAAGGACCGCGGCCGCACCTTCCAGCGCACCGACCTGCCCTTCAAGCTGGGCGGCAACGAGGACGGCCGCGGGGCGGGCGAACGGCTGGCGATCAACCCCGCCGACAACGGCACCCTGCTGCTGGGCACCCGCAAGAACGGCCTGTGGCGCAGCACCGACCACGGCGTGACATGGAGCCAGGTCTCCTCGTTCCCCGTCAAGGACGGGGCGAGCAGCGGCGCGGGCATCTCCTTCGTGACGTACGGCCCGGCCGGCAGCAGGACGGTCTACGTCGGCGTCGCCGACAGGTCCACCTCCCTCTACCGCTCCACCGACGGCGGCAGCACCTGGCAGGCCGTCTCCGGGCAGCCCACCGGTCAGATGCCGCAGCACGGCGTGCTCTCCGGTGACGGCTCGCTCTACCTGACGTACACCAACGCCCTCGGGCCCAACGGCGTGACGGCGGGTTCGGTGTGGAAGCACACGCCGGCCGGCGGGGCGTGGAAGAACATCTCCCCGTCCCAGGGCAACTACGGGTTCTCCGGTCTGGCCGTCGACCCGCAGAAGCCCTCCACGGTGATGGTCACCACCCTCGGCCGCTGGTGGCCGGAGGACGAGATCTACCGGACCACCGACGGTGGCACGACCTGGAAGGCGCTGGCCGACAAGTCGGTGCGGGACGCCTCCGCCGCTCCTTACGTGGGTACCGGCACCGGGCACTGGATGACCGCCCTGGCCATCGATCCCTTCGACGCCGGGCACGTGCTGTACGGCACCGGCAGCGGCATCCTGCGCAGCAAGGACGCCAACGCCTCCGACAGCGGCGGAACCAGCCACTGGAGCGTGGGGGCCCGCGGGCTGGAGGAGACCGCGCTGCTGGACGCGATCGCCCCGCCCGGGGGCGCCCAGGTCGTCACCGCCATGGGCGACCTGGGCGGTTTCCGCCACGACTCCCTGACCCAAGTGCCTGACGGGCGACTGAAGAACCCGATGATGACCAACAGCACATCCATCGACTTCGCCCAGTCCAACCCCTCGATGATGGTCCGCGTCGGCCGTGGCGGCGCGCAGGACGGCGCCTACTCCACCGACGGCGGCCGCAGCTGGAACGGCTTCGCGTCAGAACCGGTGGGCGGCGCCGACAGCGGCCGGGTAGCGCTCTCCGCCGACGGCTCGGCCATCGTCTGGACGCAGGCCGGCCAGGCCCCGTACCGCTCGACCGACAAGGGGGCGAGCTGGTCGAAGGTCAGCGGCCTCGGCACTGACGCCGCCGTCGTCGCCGACCGCTCCTCGGCCAAGACCTTCTACTCACTGGCCGGCGGCACGCTCTACGCCAGCACCGACGGCGGCGCGACCTTCACCGCCCGCGCCGCCAACCTGCCCGAGGGCCGGCTCAAGGCCGTCCCCGGCATCGCCGGCGACCTGTGGATCGCCGGCAGCGCCAAGGGGCTGCTGCACTCCACCGACGGCGGCCGCACCTTCACCACGCTCAAAGCGGTGCAGTCCGCCTCCGCCCTCGGCTTCGGCAAGGCGGCGCCCGGCGCCTCCTACCAGGCCCTGTACCTGATCGGCACCGTCAAGGACGTCACGGGCGTCTTCCGCTCCACCGACAAGGGCGCCACCTGGCTCCGCGTCAACGACGACGCCCATCAGTGGGGCAGCATCGGCGGCGTCGGCGTCATCACCGGCGACCCCGACACCTTCGGCCGCGTGTACGTCGGCACCAACGGACGCGGCCTCCAGTACGGCGACCCGTCCTGACCCCAAGGCGGGAGCGGGGCCGCAGGCACACGACGGCCTGCGGCCCCTCCGTGGCCGAGGGACCTCGCTTCGTCCACTGCGGAGGAGACGCACCTCCACCACACCGGGCAACGCCACCCCCTTTTCGGACGACGCGCGCATAGTCTCACCCGTGAAGGCCCCTGCGCGGCGCCCGAACTCTGCCCGAAGCTCAGCCCGCCGAGCGGGCTGGGGCGGGCTGGGTCGGCTCCACCTACGGGCCCGTGCCCCATCCGTGCCCCATCCGTGCCCCATCCGTGCCCCATCCGTGCCCCAAAGAGCGGTCACCAGCGGTCAATACAGGTGCAGCCGGACCCTCAGAGCGGCCGCTCCAGCAGGACGAAACACCAGGCCAGAGGCCACATGGGCGGCCTGAGCGGCGTTGATTCCCAAGACGGGCTCCAGTTCGCCGATCCGGAGGCCGCGGGTCCACCACGTCCTGGGGACGCCGTTCGCGGATGCCCGCCGGCTGGATTCACGTCGGCTCCCCTCGCCCGGGTTCGGCAGCGGGCAGCGGGGCGACGAGTATCTCTGCCGCCGAGGTGACGTTGTCCGCGCGGACCGCGCGGGCCATGGCGGTGCGGGCGGCGTCGGGTGCGGTGCCGGGCGGCACCACCAGGAGGGCGAAGTGGTCCTTGTCGCCGCGGGTGATGAGGACCGTGTCGTCTCCGACGGGGTCGGAGACGAGGTGGACGATGCGGTCGTCGATGACCAGGCGGGTCGGCAGGCCGTTCCAGGCGGAGGCGTCCAGAGCAACACGGGTGATGGGCCCGAGGTGCTCGGTCAGCACGCTGACGAGCGCGGGGAGTTCGCCCGCGACATCGCGTGAGCGCGGCCACCATGCGCCGTCGAGGACCCCTTCCCGGGATCCGGTGGTCTCCAGCCTCAGCAGGGCCGTACCCGGCCGGACCGCCGAGTGGATGGCGTCCGGCAGGACCATGGGGGGCGTGTATGGGGTGTCGGCGTCAGCCATCTTGGTCCGCCCGTCTCCTGAATGCGGCCGCTCCCACCCCGAACCGGCTCCGGAGCCACGCGGGCACCGGCCACCGAACGCGGCCTTGCCGTCCTTTCACGGTACTCCCGTCGCCAGGACGCCGCCCGGCACGGCACACCCCTCCCAGGCTGCGGAAATGCCTGGTCGCGGCGGGTCAGAGTCGGTCGGACGGGCGTAGACTGAAAGGACCGGAGGCACTTCGCACACCGGCGTCCACGTGGGTGGCGTTTCCGGCGAACACGAGAATCCGGGCCGCCGACGGGCGCCCCGGGGGCAGGTCCTCACCATGACCACCACCACCGACCGGACCGCGGCCCACGACCTCGCCACAGACTTCCCGGCACGCCTTTCGCTCACTCCGAAGACCACCCTCGCCGGCCAGCTGGACGGGGCCTGGTGGCCCCGTTCCCGGGACCTGACCGTCGAACTCCCGCCGCTCGCGGCCGCACTCGACGAGGTCTGGGGGCGGATCACCCGGGTCACCGTGAACCCCACCCGCTGGCCCGTCATCCCGCACAAAGTGCCCGTCGCCGGGCACACCGTCCAGGTGGGCTGGTTCACCGAGCAGCACCCCGACAAGCTCATCCTGCGCTCCCTCACCGTCGGGCGCTGGGACCTGCTGGTGATCCCGCCCGAGACGGAGCCCGCCTCCGCGGCCCGCCTCATGACCGCCGCCTCGCTCCCGGGCAGCACCCTGACCGCCGGCACCCTGATGGCCAACGAAGCAGCCATCAGCGCGCTCCCGGGCAGCACCCTGACCGCCGGCACCCTGATGGCCAACGAAGCAGCCATCAGCCGCGACGTGATCGAGGCCCGGAACCAGGAGAACGCCTGGGAGACCGAGGGCGGGGCCTGCACGTCGCCCTTCGGGCACCCCAGCGGTCGGATGGCCCTCCCGGTGCCCGGGAACACCTGGCGGTGACGGAGCACGGAGACCATCGTCCTCATCGCGGCGATCATTCTCGCGACGGTTATCGGGGCGCGTCTGATCTGCCTGCTCAACGCCCAGCACGACGCACGCATCGCCGCCCACCCCTTCAGCGACCCGCTGCCGGGCGTCGGGCGGCGTCGCCGCAAGCCCCGGCATCGGGCGCACGCGGACCCTGGCCGTTGAGCCGGACCCGCATCTGTTACCGGAGGCGCGGCAACTGACCGGAGGCGGCGGGCGACGTCCGGCAGCGTCCCCCCTGAGCGGCGTCGTCGCCGATGCCGAGGGCCGCGCCGACCGGCGCACCCCGATGCACGAAAGGACGCGGCCATGGCCACGCTCCGCGAACGGGAACACTGGACTCGGGAGGATTCAATATCTGTTCTTGCCGCCACAGACTCCGATGAACGCCACAGGGAGAATTTCTACTCCATCGCACACAATGGAAAAATCCAGCGCACACAAACCTCCCCAGCGTGCTACTGTCGATCCCAGTTGCAGTTTTGGTACCCAAAAATTTCAAGCGTCTTCGACCGACACACCCGTCGCACCGAAGCGCTTCATGTTTTCCGGTCATTTTCCGGCAGGGCATCATCGCGGCGACACGGTGTTCGCACAGTGCGGACACCGGCGTACTGCCCCAAAGGAGAAAAACATGGCTGCTGGTACCGTGAAGTGGTTCAACGCGGAAAAGGGCTTCGGCTTCATCGAGCAGGACGGCGGCGGCGCTGACGTGTTCGCCCACTACTCGAACATCGCCGCTCAGGGCTTCCGCGAGCTGCAGGAAGGCCAGAAGGTCACCTTCGACATCGCGCAGGGTCAGAAGGGCCCCACGGCCGAGAACATCGTTCCCGCCTGACACTGACGCGCGTTTCGTAGCTGGGGCCCGCATCCTTCGGGGTGCGGGCCCCAGCTGCACGCATTTCCCACAGCCCCGCCCGCAGGGACGCACAGTACGGGATGGCAGCCTCCCCGGCTCCTCATCCCGTCGGCTTTTCTGAATCAACCCTTGCGGCGCCGCCATTCCAGCCCTGCGCCCGCACAAGAATTCTACGGGCCGGAGCAGCTCCCGCATTCCATTCGGCCCGTTCTCGTGATTCCCTGCCCTGCTCTCCATCGCGGGAACACCCTGATACGTGCCGCACCAGGGAAGGTTCTGAATGAACCGCACGCCCACGAACGACCGTTCCTCTCGCACCCGCAGTCGCAGCCGCTCGGGCTGGACGGCCCCGAGCCGCTCCGGCGGTCCGAGCCGCACCGGAGGCCACGGCCGCCGCCCCGACGCCGTCCAAGGCGAGTTCGCCCTGCCGAAGACGATCACGCCCGCGCTGCCCGCCGCCGACGCCTTCGCCGACCTCGACATGCCGGCCGGGCTGCTGGCCACCCTGGGCGCGCAGGGCGTGACCGTGCCCTTCCCCATCCAGGGCGCCACCCTGCCCAACACCCTCGCAGGCCGTGACGTGCTCGGCCGCGGCCGCACCGGCTCCGGAAAGACCCTGGCCTTCGGCCTCGCCCTGCTGGCCCGTACCGCCGGACAGCGCGCCGAGCCGCGCCACCCGCTCGCCCTCGTCCTTGTCCCCACCCGCGAGCTGGCCCAGCAGGTGACCGACTCCCTCACCCCGTACGCCCGCGCCGTGCACCTGCGCCTGACCACGCTCGTCGGCGGCATGCCGATCGGCAGGCAGGCCGGAGCGCTGCGCGGAGGCGCGGAGGTCGTCGTGGCCACGCCCGGACGGTTGAAGGACCTCATCGACCGGGGCGACTGCCTTCTGGACCAAGTCGGCATCACCGTCCTCGACGAAGCCGATCAGATGGCCGACATGGGCTTCATGCCCCAGGTCACCGCACTTCTGGACCAGGTGCGGCCCGATGGGCAGAGGATGCTCTTCTCCGCCACCCTCGACCGCAACGTCGACCGGCTGGTCCGCCGCTATCTGACCGACCCGGTCGTGCACTCGGTGGACCCCTCGGCCGGTGCGGTGACGACGATGGAACATCACGTGCTCCACGTCCACGCCGCCGACAAGCACCGGACGACCACGGAGATCGCGGCACGCGACGGCCGGGTGATGATGTTCCTGGACACCAAGCACGCCGTCGACCGACTGACCCGGGACCTGTTGAACAGCGGTGTACGGGCCGCCGCCCTGCACGGCGGGAAGTCGCAGCCGCAGCGCACCCGGACCCTCACACAGTTCAAGACCGGCCACGTGACCGTACTGGTCGCGACGAACGTGGCGGCGCGCGGCATCCACGTCGACAACCTCGACCTCGTCGTGAACGTCGACCCGCCCACCGACCCCAAGGACTACCTCCACCGGGGCGGCCGTACCGCCCGCGCCGGAGAGGCAGGCAGCGTCGTCACCCTCGTCACCCCCGACCAGCGCCGCGGCATGACCCGCCTGATGGCGGCCACGGGCATCACCCCGCAGACCACCCGGGTCCGCTCCGGCGAAGAGGCACTGAACCGCATCACCGGCGCCCAGGCACCCACCGGCGTCCCCGTCGTCGTCACCCCACCGGTCGTCGACCGCGCGAGGCGCAGCACGTCAGCCCGCAGCAGGCGGCGGCCTGCTCCGACGGACCGGCGCGTGACGGCGCGGCAGTCCGGGTTCGACTCGGCGGCCTGAGAACCACATCAGCAGGAAACCGGCACATCTCTGCAGGAGGCACCTTGTGACGCTCGTCCGGATGCAGCCCCGCCCGTCGAACGCCGGCTCGAACCGCTCGCAGCGCTCGCACCGGACGGTGCACGACGCGATGGAGGCGGCCGGGCCGCAGGTCTGTGACGACATGACGGTCGAAGTGGCCCTTGCCGTCATGGCCGGCGCCCGCGCCGGCCGTCTGCTCGTCAGCGACGAGCACGGCCTGTGCACGGGGCTGATCACCCAGGCCCTGCTCACCGCGATCCGCGACAGCGCGGCCTACACCGACCGGGCCCGACTGCGCGATGTCCTGGGCGAGCGCGGCCCGGTCACCTCGCCCTCGACCACGATGGCCGAAGCCGAACGGGCCATGCGCCACCGCAGGCTCGACGCCCTGCCCGTCGTCGATGAAGAGGGCAGCGCTGTGGGCATCCTCGCCTTTGCGCGCTGAACCGCCTCGCCGCGACACGACCGGTCCCTTCTCCTTCCTGTGAGGCCCCATGCGCTGTGTCATCGCCCGATTCCCGTTCGACCTGACCAAGAGCGGTGTCCTTGAGTCGATGAAGGGCGTCAAGCCCGAGCAGGTCGTCGGCGCGTCAGTGACCATCGGCCGCTGCACCTACCCCGTCAAGCAGGTCGGCCAGGTCATCACCGGCCAGGACCGACGCGACTTCAGCACCGGTGAGGTGCTTCGGGCCATGACCCGACTCGGGTTCACGTGCCGTACGGCCCCTCCCGCCGCCGAGCCAACGGGGCTGCTCAGCCCGCTCCCGCAGGCTTCCGCGGTACTCGGTGTCCAGGTGAACACCGACTGACACGACCGGCGCGAGCCGGCGCGCGCCCGCGCTCGAATCGAGGAAGGGCCCATCGGCATCCGCCGGTCGGGCCCTTCCTCGTGCCCATCGGCCTGCCGGACGGGAGCCCGTCCCGCACGCACCACGCCTCACGTCCGACCGGGCCGCGGCCCCCGCGGGCGCTGCTCCACGGATACCAGGCCGGCCCCGAAGGCCCAGCTCCCTTCCACGGACACGAAAATCTATTGCGGCCAGGGTGGATTTTCCGCAGCGCCGGGGTTATCGTTTCTCTCGTAGCCCAGACAGTCCGTAGGGCCCGGCAGAGACGAACTGCCGGGCGGCAGTACCAGCAGTCGCAATCCGCAGGACGGTGCGGTGGTGGAGTTCCGGAGCCAGGTTGGATGCAGGACGGCGCCGGGGCTGATCGCCGGACCGGGTGGCTCGCAGGGACGGGAGCTGCCGCGACCCGCTCTTGCGGTCAGCAGTGCACAGCAGTGAAGTCGGAGAGCAGCACCCGTGTGAAGGCGTCGGCTGCGGGCGCGCGCACCGGGAGTACACCCGTAGTTGATCACCGAGGGAAGAAACGGAGGAACCGAGCGCCATCAGGATCGCCCGGGCCGAACGACCGAGCCCGGGTACCGCAGGACATCGACAGTGAGGTGGTCTCCGGTCAAGCAACCGCGATCCCCGCACTCCCGGCAGCGTCTCGGCCGGGTCGGCGGAAACACAGGGTCGGCGCGTTATCAGGGCCGACAGATGGTGTAGTAGTTCCTTCGGGGCCCTGGTGCCGTACGGCACCAGGGCCCCTCAATGCGTTTCGTGAGAGAGGTGCAGATGACAGCACACAACTCGTTCGACGATCGTCTCGACGACGACGACTACCCCGCGTACACGATGGGCCGGGCCGCCGCCATCCTCGGCACCACCCAGGGCTTCCTCCGCGCGATCGGCGAAGCCCGCCTGATCACGCCGCTCCGCTCCGAGGGCGGACACCGCCGCTACTCCCGCTACCAGCTGCGCATCGCCGCCCGGGCCCGGGAGCTCGTCGACCAGGGCACCCCCATCGAGGCCGCCTGCCGCATCATCATCCTCGAGGACCAGCTCGAGGAGGCCCAGCGCATCAACGCCGAGTACCGCCGCGCAGCCGAAACGCCCGCGCAACCGCCCGCGGACTGAACGGGGGCGCCGTCCCCGTTCACCACCGTCCGGGCGGGAGCATGAACCATTCGCGTGGCGTCGTCGGCGCGGGCCGCGCGGGTCATGGCGGTTGGCGCGGCGTCGGGTGCGGTGCCGGGTGGCACCAGCAAGACGGCGAGGTGGCCCTTGCCATCGCGGGTGAGGAGGACGATGTCGTCTCACCTTTCTCGGCGTCTCGCACCATCTGCGCACCATCTGCGCCCGCATCACCTCGTGAAAGGTCCGAGGTGGTCAAGAGGTCTGCGAAGCGCGGCAGGCCGGCTTTCGCGAGTCGGGCGAGGCGGAGCACGGCGGTCGCCGATTCCGGTCCCCGCTGGCGCACCAGGATGCCGGTGCCCATGGTCGCCGCCATCGCGAGCAGGCTGATCACTTCCGTTCGCGCGTCGATGCCGGGATCGGCCAGGCCGGAGGCCTGGGCCTGTTCGAGCGGGCCGGCAACCGCGTTCTCGGCGGCGTCGGGATCGCCTGCCGGCCACGTGATCCATGCCCGCCAAGGGGGCGCGGCACGGACAGCCGGAGATCGCGAATGGTGATCGCGGGGTGACGCATTGTCAGTGCCGGGTGCTTTCATGGGCCGGTTACGCAGGGAGGCGTAGCGCGACTGACGAGGGGGACGCAGCAGTGCCCGTGATCGAGGAGTACGTGAAGGCGGACGGCACCGTGGTCGGGAGGCATACCCGCCTCCCCGCGGGTGCGCGCCGGGAGACGGCGATCCTGGGGGTGGTCGTCGCCGGAGTGTTCGTCTTCGGCAGCGGCACCACGACGACTGCCACCGGCGCGCAGCAGGGGCAGGAGCGGTTACCTCGGCCCCGGGCGACCACGGTGTACCCGATCAAGTGGCCGGGGTGGGACAAGCCGGCCGTGCGGCCGACGCCGACGGTCTCGTACCCGATCTTCCTCCCCGGCTCGGGGAGCGGGCGGTGAGCCGCCGTCCGGCCCGACGCCGCACGGGCGCAGGGCGCCGTCCACGGCGGCGCAAGGGCCCGGTGCCGGTCGACCTGTGGATGCTCGCGCTGGCCGCGGCGATGGCCTTGAGTCTGGTGCTGGCGGTGCTGTCGTGGCTGGCCGCGCATCCCTGGGTCGTCGCTCTCCTCCTCCTGGCAGCGGCTGGTGCAGGCGCTGTGTGGCTGCACCGGCGCCACGAGGCCGCGCGGTGGGACCAGGTCCGGGCTCAGGGGCTTCGGTACGCGGTCGAGCAGCTCGACGGCCTCCACCACCGCCAGTTCGAGTTCGCCGTACGCGACCTGATGCGCCGCGACGGATGCGACGACGCGCAGCAGGTCGGCGGGCGCGGCGACAACGGGGCGGACGTGAAGGCGACCGACCCCTTCGGCCGGCTCTGGGTGATCCAGTGCAAGCACCGCAAGGCCGGCTGGTCGGGCTCCGCCGTCGGCACCCCCGACCTCCAGGTCCTCAACGGCACCGGCCGCCAGATACACGGCGGAGACGTCCTCGTCATGCTCACCAACGGCCGCTTCTCCGCACCGGCCCTCGACTTCGCCAAGTCCCAGCGCCTGCACCTGGTCGACCGCAAGCTCCTCGCCCAATGGGCGGGCGGCTCCCGCCCGTTGTGGGAGCTCCTTCGTGCCGTCCCGCCGCCCCGAAAGCCCACATCGCTGTCCTGACCTCCGGGAACGGCCCAGCTGTCCCCTGGACCGCAGCTGGCGGGAAGGCGTCTGCGGGGGTGGTGCAGCACGCTGCACCACCCCCCGGCGTGGAAACTTCGCTGCGGCCCGTGGGTTCAGTCCAGGCCAAGGGTTTCAAGGTGAGCGAGGGAGGCCTTCCCATAGGCGTTCGATCGCGGTCACGTCTTCTCACTCTTCCCGTTGCGGTGGACGTCGTCGGTTGGGCGCGCGCCCGGGGCACAGGGTGAGCAGGGCGCGGGCGGCGGCCTCGGGGTCGGCGAGGGGTCTGAGGGCGAGGCGGACCAGGGCGAGCGGGTTGTCGTCACCGGCGATGCGGTTGGCGCTGAGCTCGCCGCAGGAGGCGCACTGGTGGATGATCAGCCACTCGCCGTCCGGGCGGACGGACATGCCCAGCGCCTCCATCCGGCCGCGGCAGTCGGCGTCGCGGTCGCCGGGGATCTTCCGGTCGACGTGCAGGCTGGCCAGGCAGTTGGGGCAGTGGTTGCGGTGCGCGGTGCCGGGTGCGTCCAGGGAGACATCGAGCCGGCAGGACGTGCACCGGAAGTCGTTGGCCCGGTGCCCGCCCTGGGTGTGCAGGACGTCCTTGTGCCGCTGCGGGCGCCGCCGCCCGCGGCCGCTGTTTGTGGTGCGTGACATGGCGGTGCTCCTTCTGCTGTCGGGCGTCAGAGGGTTCCGAACGCTTCGAGCGGGAAGGGGGGTTGGGCCAGCGGGCGGACTGCCATGCGCATCAGGACGAGCTGGTTGTCGTCGGCGCAGACCGGGTTCGAGGTGAGCTCGTCGCAGCGCACGCAGCGGTGGATCACCATCCAGTCACCGGTGCGGAGCACGGCGACGGCGATCGGGGACATCCGGCCCTCGCAGTCGCTCGGACCGCCCTCGACGTGGTCGAGGACGTGCCGGGAATGCATGCAGGACGGGCAGTGGTTGCGCGGTGCGCCGTCGGCGGCGTACGCGGACACGGTCAGGCCGCACCAGGCGCAGGCGAAGGTGTCGAGGCGGAGAGTGTTGGCGGTGTGATCGGTGTGATCGGTGTGATCGGTGTGGCTGGACACCCGGGGTGCTCCTTGCTGGGAAGTCGGTCATGACAGCAAGAGCAGGCCGAGTGGCCTCGTCAGAGAGCCCGGAAGCGCCATGCGGCGGCGAACGGGCAGGTCAGGGCACCGGAGGACACGTCCGGCAGCGGCCCGGAGAAATGGGCGGCGCAAGGCGGCGGACGGTTACGCGGTACGGCGAGGCGCACTCGGCGCGGGCCGGGTCATCAAACACCCTTTTCCAGGGCACAAGGGCCCAGAACGAAACAGAACGACGCCATCAGGCTAGCGGGGCGCCCTCCGGGGGCGTCAACGCATTATCCGGCGTGCTGCCGGCCGACGACGAGCCGCTCTGCGCCACAGGCCCCGGTCGGCGACCTGCGTCCTCGCAGTCGTCCCCTCCGGGCGGCCGTCACGGGCGGCCGTCACATGTGCGCTCTAGACTCCGGGCATGGCTGACCTGTATGCCCTTGACCTGGCCCTTGACCTACGGGAGTCCGTACCGGACCCGGTGCTCGCCGTCCTGCGCCGACACCTCGGCGAAGGAGAGCCTACGTCGGACGACGGGTTCGACATGTACCCCCTGCTCGCGGAGCGCGGGCCGGCGTACCGCATCGGCGGTGTGTGCGTGGCCGAGCTGGCCCGGACGGAGACCGGGTGGTCACTGACGGCACGGCAGGAGGTCCACGCAGAACTCATGCCGGACGTGGACGCCCTGGTGGAGCTCCTCGCCGCGCATTCCGACACGGTGGGGGTCATCGGCCAGCTCCGCTGGTACGAGGACTACGTCCTGGAGCTGCTGATCAACGAGTCGGGCACGGTGACCCGCCTGTCGCTCACCCCGGAGCCGACCCTGCCCTGACGCGGTCGGGCGCCTCGTTCGGGGAGGCACTGCCCATGCGGCGCCGCCAGCTCGACCGGCACCGCGGCGTGCACGCCGGCGAACGCCGACCCGCGGGCGGCTAGGGCAGCGCGCTGCTGACGCCGTCCACGATCATCATCCACATGGGCTGGCCGCCGGTGCCGAAGGCCGACGCCAGGGCGTAGCCGATCGACGCGTCCAGCGGCCGGACCTCGACGTCCTCCCGCCACTCCGCGAGGACCAGCTCGTCGCCGTCGGAGGAGAAGTCACCGATGTGCACGCCGTCGCGGGTCAGCCGGCTGCTGGGGATCGAGTCCGGGACCAGGCGGTAGCCCACTCCCTCGAACTCCACGTCCACCCGGTACGAACGCCTGCTCAGGCCGCCCTTGGCCGGCTTCAGCTCCGCTTCCCGGCCGTCGATCCGCAGGGTGAGGAAGGCGGGGTCGCGGGTGCCGATGGCGATCTGCGCGTCCGCTTCCGACTCGGGGTCCCGCTCCAGGACCACACGGGGGATCCCCTCACCGTCGACCTCAAGGCGGTCCTGGCCGTCCTGGTGGACGGTGATCCCGCCGAAACGGGTGTCCTCGATCGAGGTCGGGTTCCGGTCTGACTCGTTCATGCTCGGGTCCTTCGGGGCGGGTGGGACTGGTGGTGCATCGCCGGGGGTCCGGCGGCCGGGCAGGAGGCGGATGCTGCCCGCGTCCTTCCCGTAGAAGCGCTGGATCAGAGAGAACACTGTGGTCTTTTCCGATCCGCAAGAACCGACGATCGCGGTGCCGCGGTATCACGTGGGGAATTCTCTCAGCCAGCCGTGCGTGAGCAGGTACTGCGCCCGGCAGACCGGGCGGCGTCCACGCGGAGTCGCCGCTGATCAGGTCGGAAACTCGGCGATCCAGTCGCGGGTGAGCAGGTGGTGCGGGAGGTATCCGGATTCGACTTCGATCGCCATGCCGCCGTCGTACGCGTGACAGGCGAGAGCGAGGGGGGCCAGGGCGAGGTGCCCGTCGGGCTTCTCCGCGCGGTCTTCGTCGACGGTCCAGTACGCCTTGTGGAGTTCGAGGGACCGGGCGAGGAACTCGTTGAAGCCGGCAGGGTTGTTGGTGATCAGCAGGTAGAAGAGGTTGATGGGCGGCGCGAGAACGGCCTGCAGCAGGCTGCGCGGCGTGAACGACGCGACGTCGGGATGCGAGGTCTCGACGGCGAGGGTGAGCTTCTCCACCAGATCGGGGCCCTGCAGCCAGTAGGTCTGCAGGGCGTCCACCCAGTGCCGGGCGTAGGCGTCGTAGCCGTCGGCCGCGATACGGTCGAGCGGGACCTGGGCCAGCTGGGTCAGCCGCTCCCGGTCACGGCAGACCATGGCGAGCCAGAACGTGGTCAGCCACATCCCGAGGTCTGCGAAGCTCGCCGGACCGCCGGCCGGGAGCGTCCGCACCTCGCGGTTGATACGGCACTCCACCGTGCCCTCGTCGGCAGTCACGGTGGCGAACACGGCCGAGCCCAACTGGAGCGCGTTGACGACCGCCTCCCGCGTCTCCAACCTCTCCGCACTCGGGTCGACGGTGCATCGCGCACCAAGGTGCAGAAGGGCGTCATTGAAGACCACGTGCACCCAATCCGGATACTGCGCCAGCCTGTCGATGTCCTGGTAGAGGGACTTTCCGAGGTGCTCGGCCCATTCCTCTTCCGTGACACCGGCGGTGAAGTGCCGACTCACGATGACGGTCACCGAAGACTCCTCCTGCTCAGGTCGACTGCTCGTCCCGTTCAACGGTGAAGTAGCGGTCTATCGTGGCAGCCTTCAGCCAAGCCAGCCGCCGAGCTTGTGGTGGGGGCTCCTACCGGCCGGCGCCGGCCTGGGCCTGCGCAATCATGCCGGCCGCTGCCATCTCCGCTACCGGGGACCTCGGCGACCAGCTCCTCCAGGCGGCCCAGGGACTTGCTCCGGAGGCGGCTCAGATCTCCGGACCCCAGACGACCACGAAGATCCTGTGGCCGGTTCGGTGCTTCCACGTTGCCGTCACACGACGCAAACAGCTCCACCCTGCCGACCTCTCCGGAGCCGATACCGACTTTGACGACGCGGTGGCTTCGGCCGTGCTGTGGACAGGGAAGCCTGCCGCGGTATCACGTGGGAAATTCCCCCAGCCAGCCGTGCGTGAGCAGGTACTTGGGGAGGAACGGCGATTCCACGTCGATCGGGAACTTCCCGTCGTGGGCCATGCACGCCATGGCGAGCGGGCCCAGGGGAAGGGCACCGTCGATGTCGGTCGCCCGCTCGTCGTCCAGGGTCCAGTACGCCTTGTGCAGCTTCAGGGCCTCCACCAGCGCCGGCCCGAACTCCTGCTCGTGCTTGCGCACGACGTGGTAGAAGAGGTTGAGCGGCGGATACATCACACCCTCCAGCGCATCGCGCGGAGTGTTCCGCGCGACCTCGGGATCCGAGGACTCGAACGCAGCCATGAGCTTGTCCACCAGCCCGGGCCGCCGGAGCCAATAGGTCTGCTGGACATCGATCCAGTGGAAGACGAAGTCGTCGTACGCGCCCTCCGCCGAGCGCAGTCGCTCCAACGGGACCTCACACAGCTGCATCATCCGCTTCTGCTCACGGCAGATGACGGCCAGCCAGAAGGCGCTCAGCCAGTTCCCCGCATGGGCGAACGGCTGCAGACCGATCACCGGCAGCGACCGCATCCTGCCGTTGATGAAGCACTCGACGGTGCCCTCGTCCGCGCCGGTCACGGCGAACAGCGCCGAGCCGACCTGCATCGCCGTCACCGCGGCTTTCCAGGATTGCAGCCGGTCCGCCGACGGGTCCGCGACGGAGTGTGCCTGCAGCGCGACGAGAGCGGCACCGTAGGCCAAATCGATCATGTCCGGCGACTCTTCGAGGTCGTCGACGAAACCGGCCACCTGCTCGCTCAGCCCATCGGCGAACTCTTCGGCATCAGAGCGGGGCACAAGATGGCGGTCAACGGTTTCGGTCACGGAAGAGTTCTCCTAGTGGTGTCGAAGGTTCGGTACTGCAAGCCAGTGTAGCTTCCGGTATTTATCTCGCCCTTGACAACGATGTATTCGAGCCTTCCGTTCTTGCGCGCCCTCCACAACTTTTCCACGAGCTCTTTTTCGCCGCGCTTGTTCATCTCTTGGAAAATATCGAAGAGGTATTCCTTGCTTCCTTGCGGGACTGATGGCCCCTTGACACCGGGCACTCTGGGAGGAGGGGGGTCGAGGTCACGCTTGCCGAGGCGGGTTTTGATGCTGCTCTTGCCCTCCATGATGACCGCTCGCCCGTCGGGGTGCAGCCACACCTGGTCGAATTGGTCTGCGCCACTTGCCGGGCCGAGGAGTTCCTGCTTGACGAAGCCGGGGCGGTGCTCGGCCATGAAGTGGTACTCGGCCGCCGCCTCGCCGAATTTCGCGGCGGCGTCACCCATCGCCGTGTGGGCCACCGTGTACGCAGCCTCGGCCTCCGGGCTACCGGTCGAATTCTTCCACTTCGTTACGACCTGATCGTGATCTATGGCGGCTTGGCGTCTGTGCGCGAACCCATCGAGGATGTTGAGCCGCGCCGGATCGGAGACGTCCTCCCGGCCCAGGGGTTGGTAGGCGTCTTCGATGTAATGGGGCTCAGGAGGTTCGGGGGTGCTCTTGGCCGGGGTCCACGGGGCGTCGGGCGCCAACTTGGTGAGTTGGGGCGGGGCGTACCCACTCTCGTCCTTGTTGGAAAGACGCAAGCGGTGGCCGTCCTTGTCGTAGTACCGCTTGCGGTATCCGGGCTCTTCATTGGCCCGGTATACCTGGATCTGCTCGATCTGCTCCTTGGTCAGGCGGCCACGCGGGCCGTAGGGGTTGTCGCCGTCCAGCATGAAGCTGGGCCGCTCCACCGGCTTCCGCGGACTGGTCGGGCCACCCGTTGCAGCATCGCCGGTCGCGCTCGAACCCGATGGAGCCGCGGCTGCGTCATGCCCCGTGCGGGCCGCGTCGTCGCCGGGATTGTGGGTGCCGCCCGCTCCCGGAGCATCCGGGTGGGATCCGCCGGTGGACGCGCTGTCGGTACGGCCCGTGCCGCCGGCCGGGGAGTCGGGGTGGCCGCTGCCGCCGGTGGACGGGTTGTCCGTACGCGGGCCGGGGGTGGTCGGGGTGTCCGTACGGCCGCCGGTGGACGGGGTGTCCGCGCTGTTGCGGGGCATGTTGTCCGGGGCGTGGCCGCCCGGGGTGGTGTCCGGGCGGGGTCCGGGGGTGTGGTCACCGACGGTGCGGACCGGGTCGGACATGTCGGAGCTCAGGCGGAACATGTCGTCCCCGCGGCCGCCGACGCCGGCGCCGACGAGGACGCGCTCCTCCGCCTTGACCGTGGCCGGCGAGTCCGCCTTCGGGGCGTCGGCCTTGGGAGCGTTCGCACCGGAGTCGGGCCTGCCCGACGGGGTGTTGCCGTCCGCGTCAGGCCTGCCCGAGGGGCTCGCAGCCGCGCCAGCCGTACCCGGCGAGCCGTTGCCGTCCGCGTCAGGCCTGCCCGAGGGGCTCGCGCCCACGTCAGCCCTGCCCGAGGCGGTGTTCGCGTCGGCCTTCGGCGCGTCTGCGATGTCGCCCGGGGCCTGGTCGGCCCGCTGGAGGACGTTGCCCTTCGCGTCGTAGATGGCCCCCTTGGGGTCCATGAACTGCGGCGCGCCGTCCGTGGGCAGTTTCACCGTGCCCGGGGGGAACGTGGTCGTGCCTTCGGGGAGTTTGACGGTGTCGTTGGGGAGCTTGATCGCGCCTTCGGGGACGGCCGCGCCCGAGGGGAGGTGGATCGTTCCGTCGGGCAGCATCTTCGCACCGTCCGGCAGGGCCACCGCGCCGTCGATGTTGATGCTCGGGATCTCGCCCTTGCCCATGCCGCGCAGGGCGGCCATCACATCGCCGATCTTCGAGAACCCGGCACCCGCGCCCTTGAAGATGTACGTCATCGGGTCGACGGCCCGGCCCGCCTTGCCTGCGAAGGACAGGGCCTTGGCGACGGCGCCCGCCTTGCCCGCGCCGGACACCGCGCCGCCCGCGCCGCCCGTGAAGACCGTGGTGAGGACGTTGAAGGTGACCGCGCCGGCCGCGCGGGACGGGTTCGAGCCCCACTGGTCCCATGCCAGAAGCGCCTTGCCCGTCTCCTTCATCGCCGTACGGGAATCCCGCAGCCAGGAAGGGAGCTTGTCCGCCGGGGCGGCGAGGAACAGCGGGCCCACGCCCGGTATCGCGGTGATCGCCAGGCCCGTCGCGAGCTTGGCCAGGCCGGTCCACGACTGCTTGAACGTGTCCCAGCCCTGCAGGCCGACCAGGCCGCCCAGGCCCTTGAGGGTGCCCCACACGCCGTCCACGACGACGCCCTTGCCGAAGTCCCAGGCGTGCTCCCACACCTGCCACGCCGGAACCGACTCCTCGACCGCGTCGCCCCACGGCAGGGACTTCGCCTGCTTCAGCGCCTCCCCGTCATAGCCGTACATGTCCGCGGCGTTGGAGCCGTCGTTCACCCGCAGCGGCTTGCCGCCGACCAGCGCGACGATCTTCGCGTGAGCGGTCCGCTCCACGGCCTGGAATTCGGCCCATACTTCGGCGATCTTGTTGCGGCGTTCGAGGTTCTCGTCGATCAGATCGCCGTCCTCACGCCACTTCTCGTCGTCCGCCACCTTCAGAAGGAACGTTCCTGCTTCCTTCTTCAGGTTCTCCAGCTTCTTCTTCAGCGGCTCGACGTCCCGCGCGTACGCGCGCAGTGCGCCCGCGATCGTGCCCATGTCCGTGCTCAGCTTCAGGCCGAGGTCGGAGACCGGCTTCGTCGTCGCGAACAGCTGGTCGGCTTCGGGCGCCCGGTAGAAGGCCTGGAGGCCGCCGAAGCTGGAGTGGACGTCGCCGGCCTTCGTCGACACGGCGGTACCGCCGGAGGAGATCGCCTTGATCTGGATGTCGAGCTCCACCAGATTGCCGGTGAAGACCGGCACCTCCACCGGGTCGACGGGATCCTTGTCGCTCACCTGCCCCCGCCCGGCTTCTGGCGGAGGACCTCCAGGTTGACGGACCTGGCCGCGTCCTGGGCCTGCTTGGCCGACTCCAGGTCGCCTTCGAGGTACTCGTTCGTCGCCTTCACCGCGCCGAGGATGCAGGCCTCGATCCGCTCGGCCATCGACTTGAGTTCCTTCTCACGGCCCTTCAGGTATTCACCGAGGGCGGCGGCCACCGGGCCCATGGCGCCCTTCATCGTGGGCGCGTGGCCGGGGGCCGGGTTGGGTATGGCCGTCTTGGAGACGGAGCCCGGTACGGCCGTTCCCGCGGCCTCACCCGCCTTCGACATGGCGGTGACCAGCGTGTTCAGCGCCTTCTCCAGATCGCCGGCGTGGCCGCCGACGGTCTTCAACTGCCCTTGCACGCCCTGCGGCTTGATGTCCCACGCCGTCATCGGTGTCCCCCGTCCCCCGTGTCCGCCCCCGCCGTCAGCCGATGTTGTCGACCGCGGCCTTCGCGCGCGTCTGCGTCTGGCGCGCCGTCACGTCGTTCTTCGCCAGCGTCTCGTTCAGCAGCCGGATGATGCTCTTCACTTCCTCCGAGACCTTCTTCCAGCGCTGCTCCTTGGCGTGGTACTCCGCCGACACGCCTTCCGCCTCGAAGTCCGACATCACCTTGGCCACCTGCCCGTCGCGCGCCGCGATCACCGTCTCCAGCTGGCCGATCACCACCTTGATGTTGCCCTGCGCCTCCGTGGACGCACCCGAATCGTACGAACGACGGTCCTGGCCAGCAGCCACTACAACCACACTCCCCGTTGAGATCGAAAACCCTGCAACAGCCGCCCTCGCGGCCCCCGTCAGCGGCCGCGGAAGCGCGCCGCGTCGAAGTTCGCCGACGCCATCTGCGTCCTCGCGTTGTCGCCCTGCTCCTGGTCACCCGAGGAGAACGCCTTCTCCATCCCGGCCTGACCGCCCAGGATCGCCGCCAGCGACGCGTTCAGCTCCTTCGCGATGTCGTCGGCCCGACGCTTGAAGTCGTCGAACGCCACCTTGCCCTGGCCGTTGAACTTCCCCTCCAACGGCTGCGCCGCCTGCACCAGCAGCCGGATCAACGTCCCCAGGTCCGTACTCGAACCCTGCGACCCCTTCATCAGGGTCGTCAGGGCCGTGGACCCCATGTCGAACTTCATCGCCCACACTCCCCCGCACACGCGTTCAAACGATCGGTTTCAGTCGAATGTATGTCTACTTCTATCAAGACGCATCGCATCTGCAATGTCCAACACAGCGGTTGTGACTGACGTATGACAATCCACCAGCTGCACTCACGCGCCCTTCAGGTGGCGCACCAGGCGTTCGAAGTCCGCCCAGCCCGACAGGTCCGACGGGTCCCCCGGCAGCGGGTAGTAGTAGGCCGGGCGGGCCTTCGGGCCCAGTCTGACGGGGGGCTGTGACAGCGGGGTGTTGCGTGCGCGGTCGTCCGGCATCGCCCGGACCTCCTCCGCGCCCAGGACGAAGGCCAGCGGCACCCCCGGGCCCTCGAAGCGCGGAGGGACCAGGAGGTCGCGGCGGGCTTTGCGGAGCTGTACGAGCATCGACTGGAGCCGGTGGCGGGTGGCGAGCACCTCGGCGGTCCGCCGGAGGGCGTCCAGGGGCACGTCCTCGTCGGGCCCGTAGCCGAACGCCAGCGTCACGTCCTCCTCGACGCCCGCCTTCGTACGGGTGACCTTCACCGTGGCGATGCCGGGCCGGTCCGGGCTGCCGACCACCACGAACCACGTCGGCTCGGGCGCCCGCGCGTACGCCACGTCCGTGAGACGCCCCGGCGACCAGGGCAGGTTGGCCGGCTCGGCGGTGCCCCAGCCCCCCGGGGGCCCGCCGGTCAGCTCGCGCCACACCGTCTCCACGGACCCGCCGAGGACCAGCCGGTCGTCCGCGGGGTGGATCGTGCGGTAGGTGACGGCGAGCTGCCGCTCCCCCGTCTCCGCCGCCTGCCGGTACGAGGCCGCCACCGGGGTGCGCGGGTCGTCCTCGGTGGCGTCCGCGGGGACGACGGTGGCGAACATGCCCTCCTGCCAGCGCAGCACCGCGCCGCTGAGGCCGTCGTAGTAGCCGTCCTGCTGGTCCTGCACCACCCACCGCGAGGGCCATCCCGGCATCACGGACATCACCGCCGGGGACAGCTTCGTCCCGGGCGGGGTGACGATCTGCAGGCCCCGCTCGGCCGCGGCGCAGGCCCGGAATGCGTCGGCGAGCCAGGCCGTCATGGCGACGACCGGCCGGTCCATGATGACCACGGCGACGTTGCCGGTCAGCACGTCGACGGCGGGCTGCGCCGCGGCCGGCGTCGGCGCGACCCCGACCCCGTCGGACGCCACCACGGCCAGCGAGCGCGCCGCCTCCGGCGGCCAGGCGGTGCCGCCCGACAGCGAGGCGAGGCGCGCCGCGAACGTCCCCGCGAGCCGCTCGGCCTCGGGCACGCCGGTGGTGGCGCGGGCCTCGGTCCACCAGAACGGCACCGGCGGCGGCGTCGCCCCGAGCAGCCGCTCGGCCTCGCCTTCGACCTGCACCAGCAGCGGAGCCTCGACCGAGACCAGCGGCCGGCCCTGCGCGTCGCAGAGCTGCACGACCGCCCCCTCGCCCGCGGTGTCCACCAGCTTGTCGGGCCCTCCGGAGAGCAGGCCCGCGAGCACGGCCCACGGGTCCGGCATCCGCGGGGTGAGGGCTATGACGTCCTTGGTCATGGCGTTCGTACGGTCCTTCGCAGGTCGTTACTCGGGCGTGTACTGCGTCACTCGGACGTGTACACGGTCTGGATCAGGCGGTTCGGCTGGCCCCTGCGGACGAGCACGCCGCGCCCCGGCGGCTGGAAGCCTGCGTACACGCCGGGGAACAGCTGGCCCTCGCCGCGGTCGCCGGTCATCACCAGCGCCGAGGCCCCCGACTCGCGCAGGCCCTGCACCAGCGGCTCGTACAGGCCGCGGGAGGCGCCGGCGACGCGCCGGGTCAGGACGAAGTGCAGGCCGATGTCGACCGCCGACGGGATGTACGGGACGAACGGGGCGAGCGGTGCCTGCCCGGCCGTGGTGAGGACGTCGTAGTCGTCGACGAGGACCACGATCCGCGGGCCGCCGCCCCAGCTGCCCGGCTCCAGGTCCTCCAGCGGGGCGCTGTCGTCGGGCAGGCGTCGCTCCAGCTCGCCCGCGATGCCCGCGGCCAGCCCGGCGCACATCTTGGCGTTGTAGGCGTAGCCGCCGTTGAACTCCTCCGGGACCACGCCGCGCAGGCTGCGCCGCGGGTCCATGATCGCGAAGACGAGTTCCTCCTCGCCGTACCGCTCGATGAGGCCGCCGGCGATGGTCTTCAGGAGGTTCGTCTTGCCGCATTCGCTGTCGCCCATGACCAGCAGGTGCTGGTCGTGGTGGAACAGGTCGAGCAGGACGGGGGCCAGGGCCGTCTGGTCCAGTCCGATCGGCACCCGCTGCGGCTCGGCGACCGGCCCCGGCAGGACGTCCGGCTCCAGCAGGTGCGGCAGGACCCGCACCGGCTGGGCGGTCTCCCCGCTCCAGGTGGCGCGCACGGTCCGGGCGGTGCGCTCCAGTACGGCGCCCAGCTCGGAGGTGTCGGCCTGCCCGTCGGTGCGGGGCAGGGCGACCTGCGCGAACAGCTTGCCGTCGGTCAGGACCCGGCCGGGCTCGTCGGCCGCGAGGGTCTCCGAGAGCTTGCGCTCGATGCTGGACTCGCTCGGGTCGTTGAGCCGCAGCTCCACACGGGTGCCGAAGTTGGACTGGGTGGCGATGCGGACGTCGTTCCAGCGGAGCATGCCCGCGACGACGTGGATGCCGTAGCCGCCGCCGCGCTTGAGGATGTCGACGACGGCGTCGTCGAGTTCCTCGAAGTCGTCGCGGAGCGCGCCGAAGCCGTCGACGACGAGGACGATCTCGGCGGAGGCCAGTTCGGGCAGTCGGCCCGCCGCGTGCAGGGTGCGCAGCTGCTCGACGGAGTCGATGGTGTGGTCGCGGAAGACGTCCTCGCGGACCGCGAGCATGTTCCGCACCTCTTCGACGGTGCGGGCGGCGCGCTCGCGGTCGGCGCGGCCGGCGATCCCGCCGACGTGCGGCAGGCCGGCCAGGGCCTGGAGGCCGCCGCCGACCAGGTCGAGGCCGTAGACGCCGACCTCCTGCGGGGTGTGGGTGAGCGCGAGGGAGAGGACGAGGGTGCGCAGCAGGGTGGTCTTGCCGGATTGGGGGCCGCCGATGACGGCGGCGTGGCCGCCCGCGACGGTGAGGTCCAGGTACCACTCGCCCTGCCACTGCTTCGCCGGGTCGTCGAGCAGGCCGAGCGGCACCACGAGCGGGCCGCGCCGCTTGGCGAGCTGCATGCCGCGCGGGCCGACGCCGAGCGGGCCGGCGACGGCGTCGAGGGGGAGCGCGGAGGGCAGCGGCGGCAGCCAGATCCGGCGGACGGGGGCGGCGGCGTGCTCCAGCTGGCCGACGATGACGCCCAGTTCGGTGGGGCCGCTCTCGCGGCGCCGGCCGCTCGGCTCCTGCGCGGACCGGTTCTCGGGCTCGGCGAGGGTGTTGAAGGCCTCGTACTCCAGGGCGAGCGGCCCGGTGTCCTCGTCCTCGTCGTGGCGGACGGGGCCCCGGTAGGCGCCGGAGACGTAGCTCGCCTTGAAGCGCTCGTAGTGGCTGGTGTCGACCTTGAGGTAGCCGAAGCCGGGCAGCGGCGGCAGGTGGAAGGCGTCCGAGGTGTCGAGGACGGTACGGGACTCGTCGGCGGAGAAGGTGCGCAGGCCCAGCCGGTAGGACAGGTAGGTGTCCAGGCCCCTGAGCTTGCCGCCCTCGATGCGCTGGCTGGACAGCAGCAGGTGCACGCCGATGGAGCGGCCGATGCGGCCGATCGACAGGAACAGGTCGATGAAGTCGGGCTTGGCGGTGAGGAGCTCGCCGAACTCGTCGATGACGACGAACAGGTGCGGCAGCGGCTCCAGGTCGGGCCGGCGGTCGGCGCGCAGGGCGGCGTAGTCGCCGATGTCGGCGACGTTGCCGGCGTCCTTGAGGACCTGCTGTCGGCGCTTGACCTCGCCGGCGAGGGAGGCGTGGACGCGTTCGACGAGGCCGGCCTGGTTCTCCAGGTTGGTGATGACGCCGGCGACGTGCGGCAGGTCCGCGAACGGTGCGAAGGTGGCACCGCCCTTGTAGTCGACGAGGACCAGGGCGAGGTCCTCCGGCGGGTGGGTCGCCACCAGCGCGAGGACGAGGGTGCGCAGCAGCTCGGACTTTCCGGAGCCGGTGGCGCCGACGCACAGGCCGTGCGGGCCCATGCCGAGCTCGGAGGACTCCTTCAGGTCGAGCAGGACCGGCTCGCGGGAGTCGCTGATGCCGATCGGCACGCGCAGGAAGGCGCGCTCGCCCCGCGGCGCCCACAGGGCGGGGAGGTCGAGGCGGGCCACGTCATCGATGCCGAGCAGGTCGGCGAAGTCGACGGGCCCGGACAGCGGGGCGTCGGCGAGGGACTCGGCGGACAGCCGGAGCGGGGCGAGCATCCGGGCCAGGCCCTCCGCGGACGGGATGCCGACCTCGTCGACGGTGCCGTGGGCGCTGACCGGTTCGGTCTGGCGCAGGTCCTCGATGAGGATCTGCGGCCCGTCGACGGTGATGCGAACGCCGACGTGGCCGGGCTCCTGGATCCGCTGTTCGAGCAGGTGGAGGACGGTGATGCCCATGTCCCGCAGGCCGACCGCCTCGTCGGGGCGGGGCAGTTCGACGGCGTCCTCGCCGTGCCCGTCGGCGACGACGAGCAGCCGGGAGTTCATGGTCAGCGCGTCCGTGCCGGCCAGGCCGCGGCGCACCTCGGCCGCGTAGGAGGCGCGGCGGTTCAGCTCGGGCGCGAGGAGGCGGGCGAGCTGGGCGGTGGAGGGGGCGATCCGGCGGGCGGGGACGGGCCCGTCGTGCTGCCCGGAGTCGAGCAGGTGGGGCATCCACTTGGCCCAGTCCCAGTCGGCGATCCGGTCGCCGGGCACGGCGAGGGCGACGGCGACGTCGTCGGGGGCGTGGAGGGCGGCGGTCTGCACGAGCAGGGCACGGGCGACGCGCAGGCAGTCCTCGCGGGGCCCGATGACGCTGATGTTGCCGACGCGGTCCAGGGGGACGGTCAGCGGGAGCTCGGTGCCGGTGCGGAAGCGGGCGGTGAGCGCGGAGGCCTCGTTGAGCATGAACTGGTCGGGCGGGGTCAGTACGGAGGACCCCTGCTGGCCGATCTTCAGGTCGCGTACGGGCATCTCGCCGGTGCCGACGCGCACCTGGAGGAAGTCGCCGTCGGCGCGGCGCCGCTCCCACAGCCGGGCCGGGTCGCGCAGGACGTCGTACAGGGCCTGCGGCGCCGGGTTGAGCACGTCGGCGTGCTCGCGCCGCTCCCGCTCCTCGCCGGCGAGCTCCTCGCGGAGGTCCTCCAGGTAGGCGAGGTACGCCTCGCGCTGGGTGCGGCGGGCGCGCTGGGCCTTGCCGCGCTGCGAGAAGGCCATGACGAGGGAGCCGGCGACCGTGACGCAGAGGATCATTGCGCCGAGCGCGGCGAACTGGCTGTTGCGGACCACGGTCATCATCACGACCGAGGACATGACGCCGGCCACGGGCAGCAGCGACATGGCAATGTTGCCCGCCTTCCCCTCGGGAAGGTTCGGCGGGGCCTCGATGGTCCGGGCCTCGGTGGCGGCCGGGGGCTTGACGGTCCGGGCCGGGCGGTGGATCAGTCGGGTACTCATGCGTCAGTGGCGCTTCTGGGAGAGCTGGAAGACGTCCGCGGCGAGCCGGGTGGCGATCGTCCGGGTCGACTCGGCCAGCAGTTCGGTACGGATGACGCCGCCGCTCGCCAGATGGCGGTCGTACGGCAGGACGTGGACGGTCGCCCCGGTCGAGCCGAGCGTTCGGGCGGCCTCGTCGAGGTCGATCCCGGAGTGCGGGGACTGCTCGGTGATGACGACGACCGTGCCGGCGATCAGGTGCGGGGGCAGGCCCTGCATCCACTGGAGGACCGCGTAGGTGCTGGCGATGCCGTCGAGGGCGGCGGGGGTGGCCAGGACGCGGGCCTGGGAGGCGGACAGCGCGACGCGCGCCACCTCCGCGGGAAGGGTCTCGCAGTCGACGACGGTCACACCGAAGTAGCGGCGCAGCGCCACCATGGCCCGCTCGTAGGACCGGAGGTCCAGCATGGCGCCGATCCGGCCCTGGCTGCCGGGCAGCAGCCAGGCGTTGTCGCGGAGCTGGACGAGGTAGCCGGTGACGTCGAGAAGGGACATCTGCGGTTCGACGATGTCGGCGAACTCGCCGGTGGTCCAGCGCAGGCTCTCGGCACCGAGCCGGATGGGGAGGGAGCCGAGGGCGGGGTCGGCCTCGACGAAGAGGACGGGGTCCTGGCGGTAGTGGGCGTACGTGGTGCCGAGGAGGGCGGCGACGGTGGACTTGCCGGCGCCGCCCCGGATGGACGTGACGGCGATCTGGCGGCCGGTCGTCACGGGCTGCTGGAGCAGTTCGGCGGTGCGGGTGGCGTCCGCGACCTCGCGGGAGGCGGATGAGGAAACGGTTCGCCAGAGGGTGCGGGCAGCGCGGGTCGCGAACGGCTCGCCCCGGCGGGCCCCCTTGTAGGCGCCGACCAGGCTCTTGTCCACCACGGGCCGCGCATCGGGCGTCCGGGTGGCACCGCCCTGGCGGGGGGCCGCGCCCCGAGCCGGGT
>NZ_JACBGN010000209.1 GCF_013401435.1 Streptomyces sp. BR123 | reverse complement strand
CGCCGGGTACGGGCACGGCGAGTACGGCGGGCACGGCAGCAGCGGGAACGGGCACGGCAGGCGCCGGCGCGCCGGGCACGGCGGGTGTTGCGGGGGCGGCGGCCGCGCGGGCGGTCGCGGTGGTGTGGGTGTGGACCCCGGTGGTCCCGGCCGGAGCGGCGGCCTGGGGGCCGGGCGCCCCGGCCCTGGCCGCCCTGTTGCTCACGGCACTCACAGCCTGGTGGGCGTCCCGCTACCTGCCGCAGACCCGTCCGGGCACGCCGGACGCGGGCGCGCCGGGTACGGGCACGGCGAGTACGGCGGGCACGGCAGCAGCGGGAACGGGCACGGCAGGCGCCGGCGCGCCGGGCACGGCGGGTGTTGCGGGGGCGGCGGCCGCGCGGGCGGTCGCGGTGGTGTGCGGCTGGGCCGGGCTGTTCACGGCACCGATGGGCCAGGGGCTGCCGGTGGCGGCGGTGCTCGGGGCGCAGCTGGCGGTGACGGCGGCGACCGCCGCGCTGGCCCTGCGGGCGGCGGCCGGCAGCGGGGAGGCGGCAGGCGCAGGCACGGCGGGCACCACGGGCGCGGGCACGGCGGGTGTTGCGGGGGATGTCGGGCGGGTGGCCGCGGCGTGTGCGGCGGTCGGGGCCGTGGATGTGTCTCTCGCGGCGCTGGACGGGCGCTGGGCCACCTTCGCGGTGTTCGGGTTGCTCGGTGCGGGCTGTGCCGTGGTGGCGGCGCGGCGGAGCGCTCCGGCGGACGTGCGGGCGGGCGCGGCGGTACTCGCCCTGTGGTACGCGGCGGCCGTGGTGGCGGCGCTGTGCGCGCTGGCGGGGCTCGCGGTGGCCTGGTGGTCCCTGCCGCTGCTGGCGGTGGCCGCGGCGCCGGCGGTCGCGGGGCCGCGGCTGGGCCGGGTGCGCCCGGCGGCGGAGTCGGCCGCGGCCGCGGTGGGCGTGGTGGCGCTCGCGGTGGCGGTGCGGGAGCCGGCGGTGCTGTCCCTGGCGTGCGCGCTGGCGGCGGTGGGCTGCGCGGGCGTGGCCGTCCGCCCGGAGCGGCGCCGGATGGGCTGGGCGGCGGCGGTGCTGGGCGTCGTGGCGGCATGGCTGCGGCTGTGGGTGTCCGGGGTGACGGTGACGGAGGCGTACACGCTGCCGGTGACGGCGGCGGCCCTGGCGGTGGGCGTGCTGCGCCGCCGCAGGGACCCGCAGGCCTCGTCCTGGACGGCGTACGGGCCCGGCCTGGGGGCGACGCTGCTCCCCGGCCTGGCCGAGGCGTGGCAGGACCCGTACTGGCTGCGGCCGCTGCTGCTGGGCACGGCGGCGCTCGCGGTGACCCTGGTGGGCGCGCACCGCAGGCTCCAGGCCCCGCTGCTGCTGGGCGGCGGCGTCCTGGCCGCGGTGGCCCTGCACGAGCTGGCGCCGTACGTGGTCCAGGTGGTCGGGCTGCTGCCGCGCTGGCTGCCGCCGGCCATGGCGGGGCTGCTGCTCCTCGCGGTGGGGGCGACGTACGAGAAGCGGCTGCGGGACGCGCGCCGGCTCCGGGCGGCGCTGGGCCGCTTCCGGTGAGAAGCGCCGGGAAACGCCGAGGGCCCGGAGACGGTTTCCGTCTCCGGGCCCTCGGTCCGGGTGGGCGATACTGGGTTCGAACCAGTGACCTCTTCGGTGTGAACGAAGCGCTCTCCCACTGAGCTAATCGCCCGGGCGCACCGCAAACATTACCCCATGTGAGCGGCGCTCTTTGACCATCACTGGTCCTTGAGGTCCCAGGGCATCGTCAGGCCGTACTTCCACAGGTAGAAGCCGATCAGCGCACCGGCGATCACGAGCCCGGCCGTGGTGAGGATGATGTTGCGGCGGCGGACCTTCGGATCGAGGGCCTTCTGGGCGGCCTCGGTGACCTTGCGCTTCGTCCAGTGCAGGACGAGGTGCGCCCAGGCGAACTCGGTGGCCCAGATCGCCAGACCTGCGAAGATCGCGACCCACCCGGGCCCGGGCAGGACGAGCATGGCGGCGCCCGCGGCGATCACTGCGAGGCCGACGACGAAGACGCCGACCTGCCAGCTGATGTGCAGCGAGCGGCTGCGCCGGATGAACGCCGGCGCCCTCGACACGTGCGGTGCTGCTCCGGTGGTGGTCGCGGCGCTCTCGGCACCGGCTTCGCTGCTGGCCTGTCCGGCTGCGGACCCTCGGGCCTCGCGCTCACTCCCCGTATCCATGAGTCCGAATCTACCGGAGCCGGAAGCACACGGGTACGGCGGTGTGGATCCGCCGTCCGGGGGACCCAGAGGTCCGCAAAACGGTCAGAGGGGTTTACAACGGCACCGTAGGTGGCATGTCGATTTCGCCGACGTGCGAATCCCCGAGCGCACACTGAGCGAAAGGCCCTGGCGCTTATGAACACCACGGTCAGCTGCGAGCTGCACCTGCGCCTCGTTGTGTCGAGCGAGTCCTCACTGCCTGTTCCCGCGGGCCTGCGGTATGACACGGCCGATCCCTACGCCGTGCACGCCACCTTCCACACCGGCGCCGAGGAGACGGTCGAATGGGTGTTCGCCCGCGACCTCCTCGCGGAGGGCCTCCACCGGCCCACCGGAACCGGGGACGTCCGCGTCTGGCCGTCCCGCAGCCACGGTCAGGGCGTCGTCTGCATCGCCCTGAGCTCACCGGAGGGAGAAGCACTGCTCGAAGCACCCGCCCGGGCGCTCGAGTCATTCCTCAAGCGCACGGACGCCGCGGTTCCACCCGGGACCGAGCACCGGCACTTCGACTTGGACAAGGAGCTCTCGCACATTCTTGCGGAGAGCTGAGCCAGCCCCCGCGGGGAGCGCCCCCGGCAGCGGCCGGGGACCACTGCGCACCGTCCGACTCGGGGCGACGGTGCGGGCTGGGGAAAAACCACATACGGCAGTGCCGGCGCTGTTCTCGCGGAAGCCGCCCGCGAGGGCGGCGCCGGCGCGCTTTCCGCCCCGGCCGTCCGCACAGGGGCGCCTCCCGCCGGCGGCCGGGGGCGGCTAGAGTCGGCCCCCAAGCGGCGGCACCGGCCCGTCGCCGCAGGCCGGCCTCAGGGAGCGAGTTCCGTGCAGATCCCCCACGACACCCGTGGCGCGCTCGACGTCGTCGTCGCGCTGGTGAACACCGCGGCCGAGGCGGACCAGCCCGACGGCCTCGCGGACGTCGGCTCGCTGCGCGAATTCGTCCGCGAGTACAAGATCAGCGACGTGGGCGACCTGGGAGCCCGCGACCTGGCGGGCGTCCGCGCGGTCCGCGGCAAGTTCGCCCAGATCTTCGGGGCGCCGCACACGCGCGCCGCCGCCGGGCTGATCAACGAACTGGTCGCGACCGCCGGCACGACGCCGCAGCTCACCAACCACGACGGCTACGACTGGCACGTCCACTACTTCGCCCCCGGCGCCTCGCTCGGCGACCACCTCGCGGCGGACGGCGGCATGGCGCTGGCCTTCATCGTGGTCTCGGGCGAGCAGGAGCGGCTGCGCCGCTGCGAGGCCCCCGACTGCCGACGGGCCTTCGTGGACCTGTCCCGCAACCGCTCGCGGCGCTACTGCGACAGCCGGACCTGTGGGAACCGGCTGCACGTGGCGGCGTACCGGGCGCGCCGCAAGGAGGCCGACGCCGCGCCGTCAGAGCAGGAAGAGATCGTGCACGGCGGCGAGCAGCAGCAGGGTGCCGATCACCCCTAGGAAGATCATCAGGGGCGGCTGGGAAAGCGCGAAGAGGCAGCCTCGCGGCTCCTCGGCAACGGGGGCGGGAGCCGCGGCCGGCGCGGGAACCGTCGGCTCACCCTGCGATGTCTCGAGCATGTCGGGGCGATGATGACCCAGCACCCCCGGCGGCTGCCCCCAACACGCCTGCGTTCGGGCGGGAGTTCACCCCTTCTCGTCATCCCCTCGGCAAACCGGGGACGGCGGCCCGGAATCCGTGCTTCTGGCTCGGATCCCGTGCTTCCGGCTCAGATTCCGTGCTTCTTCAGGATCGCCTCGATGTCGGAGAAGTCGTCGTCGGGGGCGGGCGCCGGCCGGGCCGCCGGCTTCCCGAGGGAGGGCGCGGACGCGGCGGGCGCGACGGCCTCCGGTGCGGCGCTGCCCCGGGCCGCCCGCGGCGCCTTCCCGGGCTTGCCGGCCTTCCCGGCGGCCCGGCCGGACGGGTCGACCTGTCCGGCCCGGCCCGCCTTGCCGAGGGCGCGGCGCTCGACCGCCCGGGTGGTGGCGAACAGAGCCCAGGCGAGCGCGAGTACGCCGAAGCCCGCCCACACGGTCGGTTTGAAGACGATGTCGGCGGCCCACGCCACCACGCCCGTCAGCACGAGCCCGGCGGGCACCAGCGCGTACGCCGCGAGACGCGCGGCCGTGAGGAAGCGCTTGCGGTAGGCGGTCACCGCGGCGATGCCCAGGCCTGCCGCGGCCAGCGCGGAACATACGGTCTCGGCGAGCATGCGGTCCTCCAGAGCGGCGCCGTCGGGTGGTTCTCCGTTCCCTCCATCCTGCACCGGACGCCGGTGCCGGGGCCATGCGCGGGAGGGGCCTGCGGCGGATCTCCGGGACATATCGGGGTCCGTCTCCTCCTGAGGGGGTGGGCGGCGCCGCCGGGGCGCGGCGGCTGGGAGACTGTGGGCATGACCGATTCCGTGATCCTCGACGTCTGGTGCGAGCTCCAGTGCTCGGACTGCCACAGCGCTCTGGACGACGTACGCGCCCTGCGGGCCCGCTACGGCGACCGGCTGGACATCCGGCTGCGCCACTTCCCGCTGGAGAAGCACAAGCACGCCTTCGCCGCTGCACAGGCCGCCGAGGAGGCCGCCGAGCAGGGGCAGGGCTGGCCGTACGCGGAGGCCGTCCTCGCCCGCACCGCGGAGCTGGCCGAGCGCGGCGAGGCCGTGCTGCTGGAGGTGGCTCGCGAACTCGGCCTCGACTCCGACGAGTTCGACACCGCACTGATCGACGGCCGGCACATCCTGATCGTCGACGCCGATCACGCCGAGGGCAAGGCGATCGGCGTGACGGGCACGCCGACGTACGTCATCGGCGGCGAGCGCCTGGACGGCGGCAAGAGCCAGGAGGGCCTGCGCGCCCGTATCGAGGAGATCGCGGACCGGCTGCTGGCCGCCGGCACCGACTGACCGGGCGGTCTCGTGCTCCGGCCGGAAGGGTTCCACCGCCTCACGGGGTCCGGCACGGCACCTCTCCGCGTCATCGGACCGCGCGCGTACGCCGCGTGCGCGCTGCGGCCCTCGGCCTCGCGATGCACCGCACCGGGTGCCGCGGCCCGTCAGACCCTTCCGGTCGGCACCTAGAGCAGGTCCTTGGCGAAGTGGATGTCGGTCGGCCGGTAGCCGAGGGACTCGTAGAGCCTGAGGGCCGGGGTGTTTCCGGCGAAGACGTGCAGGCCGAGCGTGCGGTGGCCGCCGGCCAGGGCCCTGCGCTCGGCCAGGAGCATCAGGTCCCGCCCGTGCCCACGCCCCCGGTACGGTTCGGCGACCGCCACGTCGTAGACGTAGGCGCCCTGCCGGGTGCGCGAGGGCGCCACCCACAGATGGCCGACCGGGACGCCCGCGGCCTCCAGCGTGCACAGGCTGACCCCCGGGGTGTCCAGTCCCCGGGGCAGGTCTCGGGCATGGTCGGCCTCCGACTTCGCCCGCGCGGCCTCGGGCGGCATGCCGCGGGCGGCCCAGTCGGCGGCGTAGCCCTCCAGCGCCTCGGCGAGCCAGACCTCGTACTCGGCCGGCGTCATCGGGCGGCCCTCCACCCCGCCGGACAGGGCGGGCGGCCCGGCCGGGAGTTCCTTGGCCATGTTGCGGCCGGACTCGGTGTAGCCGAGGGCGGCGGCCAGACGCAGGCCGGCCGGCGAGGCCGTCGGGATCGAGGCGGTGACCCGGCGGCATCCCCAGCCGCGCAGCACCTCCTCCGCGGCGAGCGCGGCGACGGTGGCGCGGCCCCGCCCGCGGTCGGGCGGGTCGACGGCCAGGTCGCGGATCACGCCGACCGACGGGCCGAAGGGGGTGTCGCAGGCGATGAGCAGCGCGCCCACGCGCCTGCTGTTGACCCGGATCTCGTAGGGACGCGACCGGGCGCCGCCGGCGCCCTGCTGGAGCGGCCCGCCGGGCCGCAGGGTGGTGGTCATCCTTCTGGTTCTACCCGCCCCGCGGTCGCGTGCACAACGGATTCCGGGCCGTGCGGCCGCTGCGGGCGGTGCGGTGCGGCTACGGGTCGAGGTCGTCGGCGGAGCGCGCGTCGAAGATCCGCATCGCCTCGGCAGTGACGGGTCCGGGCGCGGCCGGGGCGAGGACGCGGCCGTCGATGCGGCGCACGGCCTGGACGTCGCGCAGGGTGGAGGTCAGGAAGACCTCCTCGGCCCGCTCCAGCACGTCGAAGGGCAGATCGGTCTCCTTGGCGCCGGCCCATTCGACGACGAGGGCACGGGTGATCCCGGCGAGGCAGCCGGAGGACAGGGGCGGGGTGTGCAGTTCCCCGTCCAGGACCACGAACACGTTGGAGCCGGTGCCCTCGCACAGCCGGCCGAGGGTGTTGGCGAACAGGGCCTCGGAGGCGGCGCTCTTGTGGGCGGCGGCGAGCGCGACGACGTTCTCCGCGTAGGAGGTGCTCTTCAGTCCGGCCACGGCCGAGCGCTCGTTGCGGACCCACGGCACGGTGATCACGGACGTGGTGTCCGGCCTGCGGGTGGTCTCGCCGACGGCGACGACGAGGGTGGGCCCGCAGTCGCCGCGGTCGGAGCCGAGGGGCGACAGCCCGCCGGTGTAGGTGATGCGCAGCCGGCCCAGGCGCATGGGATTGGCTCCGAGGACGGCCTCGCAGGCCCGGCGGAGCTCCTCGGGATCCGGGTCGGGCAGGCCGAGGCCGCGGGCGGAGCGGGTCAGCCGCTCCACGTGGCGGGTGAGGGCGAAGACCCGGCCGCCCTCCGCCTTCAGCGTCTCGAACACGCCGTCACCGACGGTCAGCCCGTGGTCGAACACGGACACCCGTGCACTTTCGGCGTCCCGCAGCGCGCCGTCGAGCCAGATCCTCACCGTACGATCCCTCCGCTCAGCCAGGGGTACCAGTCACCGCATGCTGCCCCGACGCTACCCGCAGCAACCGGGCGGCCTTGAGCTCCGTCTCGGCCCATTCCCGGTCCGGGTCGGAGCCCCAGGTGATGCCGGCGCCGGTGCCGAAGAGCAGCTGCGGGCCGCCGGGGGCCTGCCGGTCGATCCAGAAGGTGCGGATCCCGACGGCGAGTTCGGCGGTGCCGCGGTCGGCGTCGACCCAGCCGATGCCGCCGCAGTAGGGGCCGCGCGGGGCGGTCTCCAGGGCCTCGATGATCCGCAGGGCGGAGGACTTGGGCGCGCCGGTGACGGAGCCGGGCGGGAAGGTCGCGGCGAGCAGTTCCGGCCAGCCGGCGCCCTCGGCCAACTCGCCGCTGACGGTGGAGACGAGGTGGACCAGGCCCGGGTGCTCCTCGACGGCGCACAGCTCGGGGACGGTCACGGAGCCGGTGGCGCAGACCCGGCCGAGGTCGTTGCGGACGAGGTCCACGATCATCACGTTCTCGGCGTGGTCCTTGGGCAGCAGGTCGGCGGCGGTGCGGCCGGTGCCCTTGATCGGGCCGGACTCCACGTGGTGCCCGGCCCGGCGCAGGAACAGCTCGGGCGAGGCGGTGGCGATCTCGACGCCGTGCGCCGGGAGGCGAATCGTTCCCGCGTACGGGGCCGGGTTGCCGCGGGCGAGCAGTGCGGTCAGGGCGTCCACGTCGGCGCGGTCCGGCTCGGGCAGCGGCGCGGACATCACGCGGCAGAGGTTCGCCTGGTAGACCTCGCCGGCGGCTATGTGCTCGCGGATGCGGCGGACGCCGGCCGTGTACGCGGCCCGGTCCAGCGAGGAGGACCACCGGTCCGGCGCGGGGCCGCGCCAGGCGCCCGGGACGGGCTCCGGGACGGGCGCGGGGCGTACGTCGCCGAACCGCGCGCAGACCAGGCGCCCCTCGAAGTCTGCGGCGACCGCCCAGAAGCCGGAGGAGTCGAGGGCCGCGGGATCGCTGGTGACGTCGCGGAGATCGGTCGCGAGGAGGCCGCCGAAGCGGGCCAGAGGAAGCAGGTCGTGCACGGCTGCGAGTCTATGACCGGTGGCGCAAACCCGCCGTGGAGGTGACCGGCGGGTGACCGGTGGTGATCGGATGGCAGCACGCTGCGGAAACGCGTTTTTGAGCTGGCCCGGGAATCCGCTAGAGTTCAACACGTCGCCAGGGAGCGAAGGGGAAAAACCCCGGAGCGAACAGGGTGACGGTGCGGACGTAGCTCAGTTGGTAGAGCACCACCTTGCCAAGGTGGATGTCGCGAGTTCGAGTCTCGTCGTCCGCTCTGAGTGGGGGATCTTCCCGAGAGCCCCTGCAACTCCGAGGTGGAGTGGCCGAGAGGCGAGGCAACGGCCTGCAAAGCCGTCTACACGGGTTCAAATCCCGTCTCCACCTCCAAGGACGATTAGCTCAGCGGGAGAGCGCTTCCCTGACACGGAAGAGGTCACTGGTTCAATCCCAGTATCGTCCACCGGATCTCCGGATCCCCCGCGCGATTAGCTCAGCGGGAGAGCGCTTCCCTGACACGGAAGAGGTCACTGGTTCAATCCCAGTATCGCGCACGCAGTATCCTGCAACGCCTGTTTGACCTGCGGCTTTCGAGCCGTGGAGCCCGCGCGATTAGCTCAGCGGGAGAGCGCTTCCCTGACACGGAAGAGGTCACTGGTTCAATCCCAGTATCGCGCACCGACCGGAAGCCCCGGCCGTCTCGACGGCCGGGGCTTCCGCGTTGCCGTCGTCCCGGACCGGGCCTCAGGACGGGGCGGGTGCCGCCACGTCGGGCGGGAGCGCGGCGATCCGGGCGCAGGACTCCACCATCAGCCGTTCCACGTCGTCGAGTCGGCGGCGGTTCTCGGCCGATCTCGCCAGGGCGAGTGCGGCGGTCTGCACCGTCAGGGCGCGGGCCGCGAGGTCCAGGGGCGGCCCGGGGTCGCGGCCGGCCGGCCCGGCGGCCGGCCCGTCGGCGGCACGGTAGGCGTCGAGGAACCGGCCCCAGGCGTCGGCGCTGAGGACGCCGGCCGCGTACCAGGCGGCGGGCCGGGCCAGGTCCCAGGCCGGCGTCCCGATGCCGAGGTCGTCGACGTCGATCAGCCGCCAGCCGCCGTCGGCGGCGCTGCCCCGCACCAGCTGGCCCAGGTGCAGGTCCCCGTGGCACAGGACCCCGCCGGGCGGCGCCGGGGCCGCCCCCCGCACCCAGGCGGGCAGGGTACGGGCAGCCTCCCGGACCACGCCGGGATCCAGGCCCGGCTCGAAGCGGTGGCCGGCACGCTCCGCGGACGCGGCGCGGGCGAGGCGTCCGAGGGCGCGGGAGAGCCTGTCGGGGCCGCGCATCGGTGGAAGCGGGCCCGGGAGCCCGTCGAGCGGCACTTGGTGCAGGGCTGCCAGCAGCCGGGCGGCCGCCTCCCAGGGGGCGGCCTCGGGGCGCTCGGGGTCGACGGGGGCGCCGTACGGCCACAGGGACACCGGGCGGCCCCGCAGCAGGCCCGCCCCGGGGCGCAGCGGGGGCAGCAGGACACCCGCCAGGGCCCGGTCGGCGGCGATCCGCATCCGGACGGCCAGGCCGTCGCAGTCGCTGTCGGCGGCGTGCGCCTTGGCCACGATGCCGCCGCAGCGGACGACGGTCCCTTCCTCCCGGTCGGCGAGGAGCTCGTACCGCGCGGCGGGCTCGCCGGTGGCGTACACGGCCAGCGCGGCGGGCAGCGGCGCCGCGGGGGCGGGCACCGAGCCCTTCCCGAGGCGCCGGGCGGCGTGCTCCTGGTTCATCGCGGCTCCCGGACTGTCGTCACTCGCCCTCTCGGACAGGTTACGAAAAGGCGGCCGGGATGACGCGGGCATGCGCGAGCGAACGCGGAGGTGCAAGAGCCCGCGCAGGCGGGTGTGCGCGAGCGTGCCGCCCGTGCGACTCCCCAGTCGCACGGGCAGCACCCTTCACCTGCCGTCCGCCGTTCCCCCGTCCCCACGGGGTCGGACGGGCCGATGTCCCGGCCCGGGCCGCTCTCCCGGACCCGGGGCGCCGCTCAGCGCCCCAGCATCACGCCCACGGACGACGCCTGTGCCGCCACCTGGTCGAAGCCTCCGAAGAGGAAGAGCAGGAGGGCGGCCAGGGGGAGCACCATGGCCGCGGCCACCAGCGGGTGGCGCGTACCGGACTCGTGGGCGTTGAACGCGAAGGCCTTGCGTCCGTGCCGTGCCGTGTCCGCCATGGTCCTCTCCCCTGTCGTCTGGCTGCGGCGGGCGCGGGACCTCGGGGGACGAGAGCGCCGCCCGCCGCATGTCCTCCACACTAGGCGGGCGGGGGTGGCGGGGCGTCCTGCCCTCGTACCCATTGGAGGGCCTCCAGGAGGATGACGCAGGCACGTCCGGCGTACTCCGCTGGTTGGAGGCCGCGCCCTCGGGATGGGGGATGTCCCGGAGGGGGCGGCACCGGCACAGGACCGGCGGGCGGCACGGGGACGGCCGGGGCATGATCGCGGAAGATGACCGGAGGGTAGTGAATTCGCTCACTTCCGTCACTCCCCGCACACGCGTGTCGGATACGGACCACCCGGACGACCGCCCGGCTCGCGCGCCCCGCGCACGCGGCCGCCGCCCGCCGGGCAGCATCCCTCCCCGGGCGCCCCGCGCCCTCAACCCCCTTGCCGCGCGCGCGGATTGACATCTCGACCGGCTTGTCTTGCCACACCCTTCCACCGGCCTGAGACACCCTCAAGTGGGCGCTGCCGCACTGACAATCGATAGCGGAGGCGAGGGCGCGGCCTCTGAGCGCGCGTGCCGGATCGTCCGTAAGCTGTGCCACGTCAACAGGACGACCGGCAGCGGGGTGGACATGGCGATGATGCGGCTCCGGCGCGAGGACCCGCGAGTCGTCGGCACGTTCAGGCTGCACCGGCGGCTCGGCGCCGGCGGGATGGGCGTGGTCTACCTGGGGTCCGACCGGCGCGGGCAGCGCGTCGCCCTCAAGGTGATCCGGCCCGACCTTGCCGAGGACCAGGAGTTCCGCTCCCGGTTCGCCCGGGAGGTGTCCGCCGCCCGGCGGATCCGCGGCGGGTGCACGGCGCGCCTGGTGGCCGCGGACCTGGAGGCCGAGCGGCCGTGGTTCGCAACCCAGTACGTGCCCGGACCGTCGCTGCACGACAAGGTGGCCGAGGACGGCGCCCTCACCGCCGCCCAGATCGCCGCGATCGGCGCCGCCCTGTCGGAGGGGCTGGTCGCCGTCCACGAGGCCGGGGTCGTGCACCGGGACCTCAAGCCGTCGAACATCCTGCTGTCGCCCAAGGGGCCGCGGATCATCGACTTCGGCATCGCCTGGGCCACCGGCGCCAGCACCCTCACCCACGTCGGCACCGCCGTGGGCTCCCCCGGCTTCCTCGCACCCGAGCAGGTGCGCGGCGCGGCCGTCACCCCGGCCACCGACGTCTTCGCGCTCGGCGCCACCCTCGCGTACGCGGCGACCGCCGACTCGCCCTTCGGGCACGGCAGTTCCGAGGTGATGCTGTACCGCGTGGTGCACGAGGAGCCGCACCTCGTCGGTGTCCCCGACGCCCTCGCGCCGCTCGTACGGGCCTGCCTGGCCAAGGACCCGGAGGACCGGCCCACCACGCTGCAGCTGTCGATGCGGCTGAAGGAGATCGCGGCCCGTGAGGCCCAGGGACTGTCCGACGGGCGTCCGCCGGCGCAGCGGGGGCCGCGGCCCGACCGGCCGACGGGACTGCTGCCGCAGCCGTACCGGGAGGAGCGCCCGGAACGGCGGGAGCGGCGCACGGGCGGCACGCCGGCGCCGCAGGCGGCGGCCAAGGCCGCCGGCCGGGGCGCGGCGGGCGGCAGGGGCGCGGCGGGCGGCCCGTCCTCCCGTCCGTCGTCGCCGCGGCACCCGGGTGGTCCGTCGTCACGGCCGACGGCGGGGCGCACGGGCGGCCGTCCGGCCCCCCGCACGACGGGGGCGGGGCGGCGGTCCTCACGGCCGGACCCGCGACTGATGCGGCAGCGGCTGATCGTGTTCGTCGTGGTGACGCTGATCGTGGCCCTCGGCATCGCCGCCGCCCAGAAGCTCTGAGGCGGCGCGGCGCGGGCGGCGTACGGCGCGGCGGACGGCTGTCGGGCTGCTGCGCCCGTCAGCCCTTGGGACGGGTCGCGTAGAACGCCACCGCGGAGGCCGCTGCCACGTTGAGGGAGTCGATGCCCTCGGCCATCGGGATCCGGACCCATTCGTCGGCGGCGCGCAGCGCGTGCGTCGACAGGCCGTGCCCCTCCGAGCCCAGCATGATCGCGCAGCGTTCGAAGCGCTCCGGCGGCACTTGGTCCAGCGGCGTCGCCTTGGGGCTCGGCGTCATGGCCAGGATGCGGTAGCCCGCCTCCCGGACCTTCTCCAGATCGGCCGGCCAGGAATCGAGGCGGGCGTACGGCACCGAGAACACCGACCCCATGGACACCTTGATGGCGCGCCGGTACAGCGGGTCGGCGCAGTCCGGGGACAGGAGTATCGCGCCGATGCCGAGAGCGGCGGCGCTGCGGAAGGCGGCGCCCAGGTTCGCGTGGTCGACGAACCCCTCGAAGACCGCGATGCGCTGACCGGTCCCCTCCCCCGCCAGCAGCTCGGACGCCTCGGGCAGCGGCTTGCGCTGCATCGAGGCGAGGGCGCCGCGGTGCACGTGGTAGCCGGTGACGCGTTCGGCGAGCTCCGGGCTGACGGCGTAGACGGGGGCGGGGAGTTCGTCGATGACGTCGCGCATGACGTCGACCCACTTGGCGGACAGCAGCATCGAGCGCATCTCGAACCCGGCGTCCTTGGCCCGTCTGATGACCTTCTCGCCCTCGGCGATGAACAGGCCCTCCTCGGGTTCGCGGCGGCGCCGCAACTCCACGTCGGTCAGGCCGGTGTAGTCGCGCAGGCGCGGGTCGTCGGGGTCTTCGACGGTGATGAGATCAGCCACAGGGTGATACTGCCTTGTCCTGGGTGCGGTGCCAACGCCCTGCCGGGCGGCGGGGGTTCAGTGGGTCGGG
>NZ_JACBGN010000208.1 GCF_013401435.1 Streptomyces sp. BR123 | reverse complement strand
CCCGTCGGCCGGGCTGCACGGTGTCGCGTCGAGCGCGGGTGCAGGCGGGCAGTCCCGGCTGCGGCGGGCCGGGGGAGGCGGGCGCGTGCCTCCCGCAGGCCTCCGTACAGGAGCGAGTGAGCTCGGCAGTGGTCGCTCCGAGCCGGGACGGCCCTCTCCTCCCGAAGCGGCCACGAAGTGACAACCAACTCAACGTGTGTTCAGGAACTCCCCTTCCGCCTACACGGTCGGGTTCTCGTCCCGGCCCTGCTCGATCTCGGCCGGAGTTCCCTCGGCCTCCAACTCGGAGATCCTTCGGTCCATCCTCTTGTCCTCGGCGTACTTGCGGTACCTGTTCACCCCGTACGCCACCCCCGAGGCCGCTGCGAAGCAGGCCATGTACGTGACCGCCGACTTCTGCCCCTGCGCCCGGTAGAACGCCCTCAAAGCATCGGGGCCCCCGCGTTCTCCTGCTTCCTGAGTAAGCCTCGTCCAGGCGTTGCCCATGCGTCCGTTCCCCTCTCCGAGACAGCCTTCGGCTCCGGCGCCGCTCCGGTTGCTGCTGCGGCGCCCGCCGTCGGCTGGATGCTACTGGTCTCCGGTGCCCGCTGACCGCCACTTCGCACACCTGGGGGGAAGCGGCCGGCGGTCCGCCGGGCGTCGGCCGCTGATCGGGAACCGGCGTCCCCTCAGGACGCGCCGCCAGGCCTTGCCGACCGGCGGCCCGCCGTCTCGACGCTCAATGCGACAGGGCAGTGCGGTCCGTGCAATCCTCATGCACCGGGGCATGTTCCCAGGTCACAGGGGCTGTCATGCAGGGTGCATCGATGCGCCTCGGAAAGCAGCCGGAATCGTCTGCCCCCACCCGGCCGCCCCCGCCATGCTGGTTTCGCGGCCGGCACCCCCGGACAGCCCGCCCCCTCGGCGGTCGATACGTCCAGGCCCTCGTGCCGGTCCGCTTCCCGTCAGCACACCGCCCGAAGGGGGCACCCATGTCCACTGTCCGCAAGACCCTCACGTCCGCCGTTTCGGCCGCCGTCCTCGCCGGGGGTCTGGCCCTCGGCGCCGCCGGCCCGGCGAGCGCGGCCACCTGCCCGTCCTCCGCCTCCCCGGTGATCGACGGGGCGTCGGCCCACTGGACCCTGAGCTGCTCGGGCAACAACGTGACGGTGTCCGGCTGGCTCCAGGACACCCGCGCCGACGGCAAGTGCGCCCTGGTCCGCATCAACGCCGGCAACGGCGAGTACAAGACGAAGTCCGCGTGCGGCTCCGGGGTGCGGGAGCAGTTCTCGTTCACCTTCAAGGGCACGAAGGAGGCGCAGGCACGCCTCGCCATCGCCTGACCGCGCACCCCGCACCACGCGCTGCGCACCGCGGGGCGGGCCGCCCGCCCCGCCCGCCCCCGCGTCACGAACACCACAGACGTCACACACCACAGGACATCCGTGCGCGGCCCGGACGAAGAGCCGTGCGGAAGGAACGAGGGACGCACATGAACAGCACCGGACGCCGCCTGCCCGGCACCGTGATCGCCGGGACCCTGATGACCGCCCTGGCCCTCGCGCCGACCGCCGTCGCACAGGGCCACTCCCGGGCACAGCCGACGCCCGGGGCCGTGGCCACCACCCTGGTCTTCGACAAGAACCAGGACGACCCCACCGACTCGCGGCTCTCCGTTCACAAGGGCGACCGGCTGTTGGCCACCTACCGGGCCGGATCGGGCCTCGGCGTCAAGAACGACTGCGTGCGCGCCGAGGGTTGGATGCCGAACGGCAACTGGAAGATCAAGCTCAAGTCCCGTACGTACAACGGCAAGCTCATCAAGGGCTACGCCGTCTACCTCGAGGACATGAAGTGCTCCAAGGGGACGCTGACGCGTACGGAGATGTTCATCCACTCCGAGATGAACCGCGACGGCAGCCAGGGCAACACGGAGCGCCGCCGCTGGGACGGCGCCGGCGACTACAGGTCCAACGGGTGCGTGAAGCTGCACCCGACCGACATCAAGGAGATGTTCCGGCTCTTGGACCGCCCCGACATCGGCTGGCCGACCCACCTGCGCGTCGTGTCCTGATGAGGGGGCGTCGAGGTCGGCCCGTGTCGGGCCTGGCCTCCCGTCAGCTCACCGCGGCCCCGACGAGCACCACCGTGTGGAACTCCGGCCCGCGGCCGCGGAGGCCATCGGGTCGGGGCCCGCGCAGCCGACCCGCTCGCCTCCGGGACGGCACGCAGGATCTTCTCCCACGCGCCGTCCGCGGACGGTCGGCGATGCCCGTCGTGCATCGCAGCCGCGTTCCGCGCCTAGGAGGCGGTCAGGGCCTCCAGGGCGGGGACCGTTTCGGCAGGGGTCGGCAGGGCGGCGTTCTCCGCTCGGAGGCGGCTGGCGGCCTCGCGCAGGGCCGGGTCGGTGATGAGGCGGGTGAGGAGCCGGGTGTCGACGTCGTCGGAGGCGGACCGCAGGGCGGCACCGGTCGCGGTGAGGGCGTCGGCGTTGGCGAAGTGGTCGGCGCCCTGCGGGAGCAGGAGCTGGGGCAGGCCGGCCTGGAGGGCGGTGAGGAGGGTGCCGGAGCCGCCGTGGTGGATCAGCGCGTCGGAGGCGGTCAGCAGTTCGGCGAGCGGGACCCAGGGCAGCGGGCGGACGTTGTCCGGGAGGGTCCCGAGCGGGGTCAGGTCGGCGTCGCCGACGGCGAGCAGGAACTCGGCGTCCACCGAGGCGGCGGCCTCGATCAGGCGGACGATCGCGTGGACGCCGTCCATCTCCGTGAGCACGGTGCCCAGGGTGACGGCGACGCGCGGGCGGCTGCCGCGCCGGAGCAACTCGGCGGGCACGGTGCCGCCGCCGTTGTAGGGGAGGTAGCGCATCCGCAGGCCGCCCGGGTCGCCGCCGAGCGAGGCGGGGACGATGTTCAGGGCGGTGGGGCGGGCGGGGCCGGCCACCCCGTACGTTTCGTACGCCTCGGTGAAGTTGGCGGCGAGCCGGCCGACCATGTCGAGGCCGGAGGTGACACCGAAGTTCTGGATCACCGACGGGATCTTGAGCTTGGCGGCGACCAGCGGGGCGGAAGCCTGGAAGGAGTCGTAGACCAACAGGTCGGCGCCCCAGCTGTCGGCGGCCTCCAGCAGGCCGTCCACGGTGGGGCGGGAGACGAGCGCGAAACCGTGGGCCGCCCTGTCGAGTATCTCGTCCGTGGTCATGTCGGGGGTGACGTAGCGCACCTCCTCGTCGGTGGCCTGCTCGAACACCTCCCGGACGGTGCGGCCGTCGCCGATCTCCACGATCGGGAAGCCCGCCTCGCGGAGCCGGTCCAGCGGCTGCGAGCCGGCGAACAGCACCTCGTGGCCGGCGGCGCGCAGGGCCTGCGCGGTCGGGATCATCGGGAAGAGGTGGCCGGCTGAAGCCGGTCCGGTGAAGAGTATGCGCACGGTCTCTCCTTGCCCATGGTCTGCCGGTTGAGGACGAGTCGTGCGGGCCCGCCCCCGTTCCCTTTCGTGAACTGACGGGGCGGCACGCTGTGTTCCCTCGGGGACATCGATAATCGGACGTTCCGGTGGGGAAGTTTCCGGGCAGGAGGCTGTGCTCCCGGACGCTCCCGGACGGTCCGAGACGGTGCGAGACGGTGCGAGACGGTCCGGGACGGGGCCCGGGGTCAGTCGTCGACAGCCTGGTAGAGCGTGGTCCAGAAGTCGTGGATGAGTTGCGCCGGGGCCGGTACGGACAGCCCGACCTGGGTGAGCAGGATTCCGGTGAGCTGTGCGTTCGGGTCGGCGTAGGCCGAGGTTCCGGTGCCGCCGTCCCAGCCGAACTGGCCGATCGGCGCGTAGTCGCCGCGGTAGGTGCGCACCGCCATCCCGAAGCCCCAGCCACCCTGCTGCCCCTGGCCGAACGACACGTGGACGCTGTTGCGGGCCAGGGCGGACCGGACGGTTTCCTGCTCGGCCGTGAGGCGGTTGGTGGTCATCAACCGGACGGCGGGCCGGGACAGGATCCGTTCACTCCCGTGCATCCCGTGGTTCAGCAGCATCCGGAAGTAGGCGTGGTAGTCGTCGACGGTGGAGACCACCCCACCGCCACCCGCCTGGAACGCCGGAGGCTCGCTGAACCTTCCGCCGGCCGCCTCGTCCCACACGGTGAACTCCCCGGTCTGCGGGTCGGGCGCGTAGCTGGGCGGCAGCCGGTCGATCTTGTCGGCAGACACGTGGAAGCCGGTGTCCTTCATCCCCAGCGGGTCGAGGACGCGTTCGCGCAGAACCGTCTCGTACGACTGGCCCGTGACCCTCGCGACCAGCACGCCGAGCAGGTCCGAGCCGATGTGGTACTGCCACTGCTCTCCGGGCTGGTGCATCAGCGGGAGCGTGCCCAGGAGGCGCATCCACTCGTCCGGGTCGGGCAGCGGCCCCCCGTGGCCCGTGAGGCCGAGCTCGAAGATCCTGCCCATGATCGGGGTGTTCATCGACGTCAGATCCATTCCGAGCCCGAACGTGCAGGTCAGCACGTCCCGTACGGTGATGGGCCGCCGCGCGGGCACGGTGTCGTCCAGTGGGCCGTCGATCCGCTTCAGCACCTGCCGGTCGGCGAGTTCGGGCAGCCACGGGTCCACCGGGTCGTCCAGGCGCAGCCTGCACTCGTCGAGAAGGACCATCGCCGCCGAGACTCCGAGCGGCTTGGACGTCGAGGCCATCCGGAAGATCGTGTCCCGGCGCATCGGCGCGCCGCCGTCGTGGCGCATCGTCCCGATCGCCTCGACGTGCGTCTCGTCGCCCCGGCTGATCAGCGCGACGAGCCCGGGGATCTTCCCGGAGTCGACGTGCCGTGCGAGCACGTCGCGCCACCTGCGCAGCCCGGCGGTGGAGAAGCCGCTGTTGCCGTGTTCCATCGTGAATCTCCTTGCGCACGCTGTTCGTTCTTCGGAAATCGCTGAACGTCCGCGACGCTACATTGCGTTTACATTTTCGTCAACGTACGGCGACAGGTCAACCGCCTTCATTCCGCGAGAAAAAGGCCCGACATTGCAATGACACTGTCGCCGAACGCAACGACTGATGGCCGCACGCATTGCAATGACCTGGGGCTGAACGCATACTGTGCAGCGAGGCGTGCGGGCGCCGGTCCTCCGCACGGCCCTCGACGGATGACGGATGACGGATGACACGCGGCGACGGCGGACAGCGGACGGCGGAGGGGAGACGAGTACGGATGCCCGGAGGCAGACTCACCCATGAGGACCGTCAGCGCATCGCTGCGGGGCTGGCCGAAGGGCTCGGCTACGCAGAGATCGGCCGACGCCTGGGGCGGCCCGCCTCGACCGTCATGCGGGAGGTCACCCGCAACGGCGGCCCCGACGCCTACGGGGCGGACCGGGCGGAGGAGGCCACGCGGCAGCGTGCGCGCCGGCGCAAGCAGGATCCGCCTCCGGCGGCCCCGCCGGTCCCCGACGGCGGCCGGGTCCGTGACCTCCAAGCGGTCCAGGACCTCACGGAGTCCTTCACCACGCTCCTCGAACAGCAGGGGCTGCCCCGGATGGCATCCAGGGTGCTGGTCTGCCTGTACGTCACCGACTCCGGCGCCCTCACCGCCACCGACCTGGTCCAGCGGCTCCGCGTCAGCCCGGCGTCCGTCTCGCACGCCGTTGCCTTCCTCGAACAGCAGGGAATGCTCAGGCGGGAACGCGCTTCCGGCGGGCGCCGCGAACGCTATGTCATCGACGATGACATCTGGCTCCGGTCCGCCCTTGCGGCGGCGCGGATGAACGACGCCCTGGTGGCCGCATCGCAGCGCGCAGCCGAGGTTCTCGGGGCCGCAACCCCGGCCGGCGCCCGTTTCGGGACCTCCGCCGAGTTCCTGCTCCTCGTGGGCGGGGCCCTCCAGCGGGCCATGGAGCAGTGGCAGCAGAGCCGGCCCGCCCCCCGCGGCACGGGGCAGTAGTCCCGGCATCCCTCATCGGCACCCGTGGTCGGTCGGCTCGGGCTCGGGCAGCGCGGCCGGGACCAGGGCGCGTCAGTGCCGTCGGCCTCCGGCCGCAGCCCGAGCCGGCGGAGCGCGTTCACCGCCGTCATGGCCGTGAACACGGCAGGAGCTCGGCCCGCCCCGGCCATCAGGGTGTGGCGGCGGGCCAGGGAATGTCGGTGGCCACTGCGGCGGTGTAGTCGACGCCCGGCACGGAGAATCCGTACAGGCGCTGGACTTCGGCGTGGAACCAGTCGAGGTCGGCGAGACCGGCGATGGTGTCGGTCGTGGCGGCCTCCCAACGTTCGGCGACGGCCGCCTGGACGTCGTCGGTGAGTTCCCAGGTGTCCAGGCGGATCCGGCCTTCGTCGTCCAGGGCGAGCGGGGCGGCACCGGTGAGCTGGTCCCACAGGGCGGCGAGCTGGTGTACCGGCGGGACCAGGTCCTCTCCGAGGACGCCGCGCAGCAGGCCGGTGTACAGGGCGATGCCGGGGATGGCGGTGGAGGACTGGGTGACGGCGGCGCCGTTGACGGAGGTCACGGCCCGCCCGCCCACCGTCTTGTCGAGCCGCTCGTTCAGGGTGCGGGCGGTGGACTCCAGGTGGGCCTTGGCCGCGCCGATGGTGCCCTGCCGGTAGATCGCCGCTGTCAGCGGCGATCCGATGTACGACAGCGCGGCGGTGGTGAAGCCCTCGCCGAGCAGTCCCCGACCGGCCAGGTGGTCGATCCAGCGTTCCCAGTCCGCACCGCCCATCACGGCCACGGTCTGCTCGACGTCATCGCCTTCGGCCGGCCCGGTCTCGACCTCGCGGACCTCGGGGACGCCCCGGCCGTCGAAGACGAGGGTCTTGGTGCGGTTCGGCCGGCCGATCGGCTTGAGGACGGAGGCGTACGCGGTGCCGGTGTCCGGGTCGGTGCGCCGTGGCGCGGCCACCGAGTAGACCAGGTAGTCCAGCCTGCCGCCGAAACGCTGCTCGATGAGGTCGGCGACCCGGTTCTTCATCGCGTCGCAGAACGCGTCGCCGTTGAGGAAGACCAGGTCCCGCCCGGCGGTACGGGCGATGTCGGCGGTGGCGGCGGTGCGGTACCAGCCGGCCGTGGCGGTGCGCCGTTCGGTGGGGGCCTTCTCGAAGGAGACCATGATGCCGCGGATGCCGGCGCGCTTGAGTCCGGCGACGGTGGCCGCCAGGCCGTATCCGGCCGAGGAGCCGATGACCAGGGCCACCGGGCCGGCGCCTTCCGGGACATCGGCAGGGTCGGGGCATTCCTGCCACATGTCGGCCACCAGCCGCTCGCAGCCCGCCGGGTGGGCATCGAGGAAGAGGAAACCCCGGTTGCGGGGGATGAGAACGCGCTCGCTCACGATTGCAGTCCTTGGGTCGACCGGGCCGAAGACACGGCGACCAGCCGGGCGCCACGCCCTGCAAGTCTGTGATGGGACGGCCCCGGACAGTGGCCCCGCCCGCGACAATGATCATGGTTCGATCTTGGATGTTCCGCGACTTCCGGCAGAGCAGGACGCAGCGCCGGCGGCCGCGGAGGCGGGTTGCGGGGCCTGTTCCGTACCCTGGCGGCATGCGCATGCGCCCCACTCTGCACTGGACCCCTGCCGGGGACCTGCCGCCGGGCACCACGGATCCGGAGCCGGTTGCCGATGCGCTGGGCACCGGTGGTGTGCTGGTGCTCAGCGGGGCGGGCATCTCGACGGAGTCGGGGATCCCCGCCTACCGGGGCGAGGGCGGGAGCCTGAGCCGGCACACCCCGATGACCTACCAGGAGTTCACCACCAGCGCCCGCGCCCGGGACCGGTACTGGGCGCGCAGCCACCTCGGCTGGCGCACCTTCGGCGGTGCCCGGCCCAACGCCGGGCACCGGGCGGTGGCTGCGTTCGGGCGCCACGGCCTGCTGTCGGGTGTCATCACCCAGAACGTCGACGGCCTGCACCAGGCCGCCGGCAGCGAGGGCGTCGTGGAACTTCACGGAAGCCTGGACCGGGTCGTCTGCCTTTCCTGCGGAGCCTTCAGCCCGCGCCGCGAACTGGCCCGGCGGCTGGAGGAGGCCAATGCGGGCTTCGAGCCCGTGGCTGCCGGAATCAACCCGGACGGTGACGCCGACCTCACGACGGAGCAGGTCGGGGACTTCCGCGCGGTGCCCTGCTCGGCCTGCGGCGGCATCCTCAAACCGGATGTGGTGTTCTTCGGCGAAGCGGTTCCGCCGGGGCGGGTCGAACACTGCCGCCGACTGGTCCGTGAGGCGGCTTCGCTGCTGGTCCTGGGCTCCTCACTGACGGTGATGTCCGGGCTCCGGTTCGTCCGCCAGGCAGCGCAGGCGGGGAAGCCGGTGGTGATCGTCAACCGGGACCCGACCCGGGGCGACATGCACGCCCTCACCCGTGTCGCGCTGCCCTTGGGGACGGCCCTCACTGCTGTGGCCGACCGACTGGGCGTCCCGGTCGACGGTGACGGGTGACAGGCGGCGGGTGACAGGCGGCGGGTGACGGGTGACGGCCAGGCGTGGCCTGAGTGAGGCCGTGGCGGTGCGTGGCCTGAGTGAGGCCGTGGCGGTCCTGGCCTCACCGGCTCTCGGACCGGTGACGCGGACGCGCGTCAGGCCCCCGCCCGCACCGCGGCCGTGGCCTCGGCCTGCCGCGGCCGCGGCCTGCCGCCCGGTGGCCTGCGTGCAGCGGCCCGTGATGACCACCGGGATCGCGAAGCCGCACGGTCTTCATGTCGTCGCTCCTCCCGCCGGGGGTCGGCGGCCTGCCCCGGTGTCCAAGTGACCCGGCGAGCCGATGCCTGCGGTGCTCCCGCCGTCAGGTGTAGGTGTACGGCACGGGGGATGTGGCCGTGGCTCCGGTGGAGGTCGTCGCGACCACGGCCACGGGGCCGGGGGTGGCCGTCGGCGGTGTGACCGTCTGGACCTTGATGGCGGACATGACCTTGAACGAGAGAGCCGGAACGCCGCCGTAGGTGACGCCGATGACCTGGGACAGGAAGGTGCCGTTGAGGTTCACGACGCGGCTCCCGGTGCGCGGCCCGGAGGTCGGGCTGATGCTGGTGATGGTAGGGGTGCCGATGTAGGTGTAGGCGAGGCTGTTGGAGACGCCGCCCTTGCTGACCATGTAGACGGGAACGGTGCGGGCGAGGGCCGACGGTGGGACGGTCACGGTGAGCTCTGTGTCCGACAGGACGGTGGCGGGTGCGTCGACGGTGCCGAACCGTACGGTCTTGACCCCGACGAACCGTTGTCCGGTGAGGGTGACGGTGTTTCCGCCGTTCATCGATCCGGAGGCGGCCGAGATCTGGTTCACGACGGGCAGCCGGCGGTAGTAGTAGTGGCCGACGATCGCCGTTCCGCCGCTGGCGGTCACGGTGACCGGCACGGCTGATCGGATGCCGGAGGGCGCGGTGACGGTCAGGGTGGTGTCGCTGACCACGGTGAAGTCCTTGGCCAGCCGGGTCCCGAAGCGGACGGCGGTCGTCCCGAGGAAACCGCGGCCTTTGATGGTCACTGTCGTTCCGCCGCCGCGGGGGCCGGTGTTGGGGGAGATGGCGGCCGGCCTTCGCAGGACACGGACCGTGTTGGCGCCGTGGTCGGCGACGTACAGGTATCCGCTGTCCGGTGTGGTTGCGACCTGGTGGGGTCCGGTGAATCCGGGGATCGTTTCGCTGATGCTGTTGCTGCTGGGGTTGATCACCGTCAGCGAGCCCGCGCCGGTCATGGACGCGTAGACGAGTGTTCCGTCCGGGGAGGCGGTCAGGTAGGAGGGGTTGCTCGCGACGGTGATGGTGTCGGTGACGGTGTGGGTGGCCGTGCTGATGACGCTCACCTTGCGGGCACCGGAGTTCGCCACGTACACGCGGGTCCCGTCGGGTGTGGCGGCCATGCCCAGGGGGGCGTTGAAGCCGGTCAGGGTGGTCGCGACGGTGTTGCTCAGCGTGTTGATCACGCTCACGGTGGTGCCGGTGGAGTTGCTGACGTAGGCCCGCAGCCCGTCGGGGCGGACGGTGATGGCCTGGGGGCCGTTTCCCACGGCGATGGTGCCGGTGACGGTGTGGGTGGCCGTGTCGATGACACTGACGGTGTTGGCGCCGGAGTTCGCCACGTAGACGCGGGTCCCGTCGGGGGTGACGGCCAGCCCGCGCGGAGCGTTGAGGCCGCCGATGGTGGTGACGAGGGTGTCGGTGGCCGTGCTGACGACGGCGACGGTCCCCGAGCCGGGCAGGGTCACGTAGAGGTTCTGGCCGTCGGGGGTGACCGCTGCGGCCCACGGGCCGGCCCCCACGGCGATGGTGGCGGCGACGGTGCCCGCGGCGGTGTCGATCACGCTCAGGGTGTTGCCGCCCGAGTTGGTCACGTAGGCGCGCAACCCGTCGGGCCGCATGGCGACGGAGTGGGGTGCCGGCCCCACCGGGATCGTGTCGGCGTCGGCCACCAGGGGCAGGGCGGCGGACGGGAAACTTCCGGACTTCTCGTCCTCTGGCGGGGCTTGACCGACTGGCATTGCCGACTCCTCTCGACCGGACTCCCGAATTCGACGAGTATCAGAGCGAGTTGAGGATTTCAGCCCTGCAGTCCCATAACCTGGCGCCCGTGACTTTCAGGAGTCGATTCCACGCGTTCCCCGAATCGTCCCACCCGCCGCGACCCTGCACAATTGGTCAACCGGAGCGCTCGGGCGCACATGTGACCAGCGGGAAGTAAATACATCTTGTAATATTCACCACTCACTGCATCATATGCACCCTACTCCATCCGTGGAATGCCTGCTTCAGTTTTTATACGAAGGACGCCCTGCGCGAGGACCCGACCACGCTGAAATGGCGCCGGCATCACGGGCCATTCGTGTTCCGCAAGCAGGGCCGCCTTCCCGCAGAAGCAGACACCAGCGCGAAGGAGAAGCCCCATGGTCACTCTGAACCCGAACCAGGGACCCACCTCGGGTGGTAACCAGGTGGTCATCACCGGGACTGGCTTCACGGGCGCCACCAGCGTGAAGTTCGGCACCAAGTCGGCCACCTTCACCGTCGACAGCGCCACCCAGATCACCGCTGTGGCACCCTCGAACAACGCCGCGGTCCAGGTCACCGTCACCACGCCGGGCGGAACGACACTGCCGGTCTGGTACTACTACATCACGCCCCCGACCAAATCGAGCCTCAGCGAGACCGTGGGACCGCTCGGCGGCATCCCGGTCACCCTCACGGGTTCGAGCCTGCAGACCGCCACATCGATGTCCTTCGGCTCCAACACGGCCGTTCCCACCGTGGTCAACGACACCACGCTGGACGTCCAGGTGCCGGCCGTGGCCACCCCCCAGACCGTCCCGGTCAGCGTGACGACCAGGGGCGGCACCACCAACGGGCTCACGTTCACCTACGTGGCCGCCCCGACGGTGACCAGCATGGACCCCACCGCCGGACCGGACTACGGCGGCACGGCCTCCACCATCACCGGCACCAACCTCAGCGACGTCGTGGACATCTCGTACGGCCCCGACTCGACCGCCTACAACATCATCGACGACACCACCATCGTCGCCTACTCCCCGGGCGGCACCGGCACGGTCACCGTCACCGTCACCAGCGCGGGCGGCAGCGACTCCTCGCAGTCGTTCACCTACACCGTCACCCCCGGCTGAGCCTGACCGAGAGCGCACGGAACTCTCGAGCCCACCTGCGGAACCGGGGCGCACGGACCCGGTTCCGCACACGCCTGTTCGGCGGTGTACCTCCAGCGCCGCGGTGCAGCAGCGCGGCCGTCTCCTGCCGATGAGGGAAGCGCGTCAGCGGCCCGTGCTCGCGATCGCGGTCAGGCCTTGGTGGGTTGCGCCGTAGACGCGGTCGCCGTGCGCCCAGAGGGCCACCGAGGCGGCGCCGATGGTGGCTCCGCTGCCGCCGAACTCGTGGCTCCAGCGGGCCAGTCCGGTGTCCGCGTCCAGGGCCCACACCCTGCCCTGGAGCCACAGGTACACGGTGTCCTGCGTGCACTGGACGGCAACGGCGCCCAGACCGGCCATGGGCAGGGTTCCCGCCCAGCGGACCGTGCCGCCGCGGGTCTCGAAGGCCTGGACGACGACGTGGCCCACGTGGTCGGGGGCGACGGCGTAGACGGTGCGGCCGTCGGGGCCCGCCACCGCGGTGTGGAAGACGGTCTTTCCCGGCGAGGTCCACGCCACCTGCCCGTTGGCGGCGTCGACGGCGTACAGGTGGTCGGACAGGTGGAGGAACCGGCCGTCGGCGGACGAGTGCGGCCCGTCGTGCCAGGACGGGACGAACCCGGCGGCGTAGGAGGTGGGCAGGCCGGTGGAGGGGCCGCCCGGGGTCGGCTGCTCCCACAGGGTCTTCCCGCCGTCCGCGGCGGCCAGGGCGGACATCCGCGGAACGCTTCCGTCGGGGTTGGCCATCAGCCAGAGCAGGCGGCTGCCGGACGAGGGCACCCTGAGCTTGCTCTGCCCGCCGGAGCGGTCGTCGACGGAGGTCTCCCAGCGGATCGCGCGTGCGGCCGGATCCACGGCCCAGACGAAGGCCTTCGACGCCGTGGCGCCCCCCGTGGCGCCCTTCAGCGCATCCGCGAGGTTTCCGTAGGGGAGGGTGGAGCCGGTGACGTAGACCAGGCCGTCGAGCATGCCGGGGATCCACGCCCACCGGATCCAGAGGTCCGGCTTGCCGACGCGCCACGCCTCCTTGCCGGTGGCGAGGTCCAGGGCGCGCAGGACCCGGCCCTGGTGGGCGCCGCCCGCGCGGGACACGACGAAGACCAGGCCCCCGCCGACGGCGGCGGGGTCGCCGCTGAGGTACGCGCCGGACGGATCCGACCCGTTGGGCACCGGTTCCCACAGCGGTTCGCCCGCGAGGTCGAAAGCCCGGACGTGGGTGGAGGTGACGGCGACGACCGCGTTCCCCTCGCCGGTCACCTGGGTCACCGGTCCCCCCGTCTGCGCCGTCCACAGCGGCCTGGCGACGGTGTCGGTGGCGAGGGGGCGCGCCGGGTCCGTCAGGGCGGCCGACCTGCCGCCTCCGCCCCGGCCGCCGGAGCCGCGCAGCGCCCGGACCGCCACGGCGCCGCCGGCGGCGGCCAGCACGAGTCCCCCGCCGGCCAGCCCGAGCAGCACCTTCCGCCGGCCGGGGCGCGCCTGCCCGGCCGGCGGCTGCCCGCCCGATCCGTCCCCCGCCGGCTG
>NZ_JACBGN010000207.1 GCF_013401435.1 Streptomyces sp. BR123 | reverse complement strand
CCCCCGCCCCGGACCAGCCGACCGCCCCGCTGCCCGGCCGGCTCACCGCCGCCGCCGCGCTCACCGCCCTCGAAGGGCTGGCCCTCGCCGGCCTCGGCATCTACATGCTGTTCGTCGGGATCGCCGGCGACGCCGACTCCCCGCAGCAGGCGGAGACGGGCGGGCTGACGCTGATCGCCCTGGCCGCCCTGCCGCTGGTTGCCGCCCGCGGGCTGCGCCTGGCCCGGCGCTGGAGCCGCGGGCCCGCGCTTATCACGCAGCTGATGGCGCTGCCGGTGGCCTGGACGCTCTACACCACGGGCGGTGCGATGATCGCCGCCGCCGCGGCCCTGGCCGCGACCGCCGTCGCGGTGGTGGCCCTCCTGGTGAACCCGACGGCAACCGAAGCCCTCGGCATCGGCAGGACCGCCTCTTAGAACCCTCCCCCGGACTCCGTCCGGGAGGGCCGCCACCTCCGGGGCGCAGAAGCCCGCGCCCCCTCGGCCCGCACGCCGGGTGACCGGCAGACGGCAGGCGGCTACTCCTCGACCAGGAGCTTTTCGCGGAGCTGGGCCAGGGTGCGGGCCAGCAGGCGGGAGACGTGCATCTGCGAGATGCCGACCTCCTGCGCGATCTGCGACTGCGTCATGTTGCCGAAGAAGCGCAGCAGCAGGATCCGCTTCTCCCGCGGCGGCAGCCCCTCCAGCAGCGGCTTGAGGGACTCGCGGTACTCGACGCCCTCCAGCGCCTCGTCCTCCGCGCCCAGGGTGTCCGCGACCGCCGGCGACTCGTCGTCGGTGTCCGGGACGTCCAGGGAGAGCGTGCTGTAGGCATTGGCCGATTCCAGCCCCTCCAGCACCTCCTCCTCCGAGATCCCCAGCCGCTCGGCCAGTTCGTGGACCGTCGGGGAGCGGCCGTGCTGCTGGGACAGCTCGGCCGTGGCCGTGGTCAGCGAGAGCCGCAGCTCCTGAAGGCGCCGGGGGACCCGTACCGCCCAGCCCTTGTCGCGGAAGTGCCGCTTGATCTCCCCGACCACGGTGGGTGTCGCGTACGTGGAGAACTCGACCCCGCGGTCCGGGTCGAACCGGTCCACCGACTTGATCAGGCCGATCGTCGCCACCTGGGTCAGGTCGTCGAGCGGCTCGCCGCGGTTGCGGAACCGCCGGGCCAGGTGTTCGACCAGCGGCAGGTGCATCCGTACGAGCCGGTTGCGCAGCTCCGCCTTCTCCGGCGAGCCGTCGGGCAGCGCCCGCAGCTCGACGAACAGGGCCCGCGCGCCGCTGCGGTCGCGCGGATCCGGCAGCGGCGGCAGCGCCGCGTCGGTGTCCAGGTCCAGGCCCGCGGCCGGGCCGGCGGCCGCGGGTGGCTGGGACGCCTGTGGTTCCTTGTGCTGGTTCTCGCTCATGGGGCCCGCCCGTCGCTCCGCCGAGTCCAAAAAGCCGTGTTCCGCATCCGCGTCAGCCGGGTGCGGCCGGGCGCGCTGCTGCTCCGGGATGCCGCCGTCGACCTCGTGTCGTACCCCGGGACGGTCCCCGCCCCGCACCGGGGTCTCCCCGCCGCTCACGCCGGGCCTGGACCCGCGCCGCGCTGTTTGTAGAGGCTGATGCTCACCGTCTTGTCCTCCTCGACCGTGGACTCGACCTTGCCGGCCAGCGCCGACAGGACGGTCCAGGCGAACGTGTCGCGCTCCGGCGCGCGGCCGTCTGTGGTGGGCGCCGAGACGGTCACCTCCAGCGAGTCGTCGACCAGCCGGAACACGCAGCTGAGGACGGAGCCCGGCACGGCCTGCTGGAGCAGGATCGCGCAGGCTTCGTCCACCGCGATACGGAGATCCTCGATCTCGTCGAGGGTGAAGTCCAAACGTGCCGCGAGGCCGGCCGTGGCCGTTCGCAGCACCGACAGGTAGGCACCCGCAGCCGGCAGCCGGACTTCCACGAAGTCCTGGGTCCCGGGCTCGCCTGCGATCTGGGACACCCTCACCTCCAAGGTGGTACGAGCTCTCTTCGCCGGTGACGCTACCGCGATCCGGGCGATCGTGTCGCGGCACCCCTCACGGAGCCCGATCAGGACACCCACGCCTACGGCCGGTGACAGATGGTATGCCTACGGGTACGCACAGTGGCTAGGGGTCTGCGGGCCCAAATCCGGGGAGCCGGCGGAGGTTTGACCTACCCCGCCTCAGACGATCGAACCGTCGACGAAACACCACCGCCAGGTCTCTCCCGGCTCGAAGCTGCGCATGACCGGATGGCCGGTGGTCCGGTAGTGCGCGGACGCGTGCCGGTGCGGAGAGGAGTCGCAGCACGCCACGTACCCGCACCACAGGCACATCCGCAGCTGCACCGGGTGACTGCCGAGCACCAGACATTCGGGGCAGGTCTGGGCAGTCGGCACGGGCTCGGGGCGCGGCAGTTCGGGAACGTGGGTGCACTCGCTCATGATGGCCAGCGTACTGACGTGCGGGCGCCGCCGAGGAAGTCCGATCAGCCACGACGAGCGAAGGTGGGTTGTCGATGGAGGTACTGCCGCTGGTGGCGCTGGTCGCGGTCAGCGCCGCCGTCGCGGGCATCGCGCGCCGGACGCCGGTGCCCGCCCCGCTGCTGCTGGTCGCGGCCGGGCTCGCGGCCTCGTACGTCCCCGGGGTGCCCGGGTACGTCCTCGACCCGCACATCGTGCTGCCGCTGCTGCTCCCGCCGCTGCTGTACACGGCCGCGGTGGACAGCTCGTACCTGGACCTGCGGGCCAACGCCCGCCCGATCGCGCTGCTGTCCGTCGGCTACGTGCTCTTCGCGACGCTGGCGGTCGGGTACGCGGTGTACCTGGCGGTGCCGGGGCTGTCGCTGCCGGTGGCGCTGGTGCTGGGCGCGGTGGTCGCCCCGCCCGACGCGGTCGCCGCGACCGCGATCGCCCGACGGCTCGGGCTGCCGAACCGGATCACGACCATCCTGCAGGGTGAGTCCCTCGTCAACGACGCGACCGCGATCACCGCCTACAAGGTGGCGCTGGCCGCCGCCGTCGGCGCCGGTGCCGGCTGGGCCGGCGGTATCGCGGAGTTCCTGCTGGCCTCGGTCGGCGGGGTCGGCATGGGCCTGGTGCTGATGGTCCCGATCCACCAGTTGCGCACGAGGCTGCGGGAGCCGCTGCTGCAGAACACCCTGTCGCTGCTGATCCCGTTCGTGGCGTACGCGGCGGCCGAGCGGGTGCACGCCTCGGGCGTCCTCGCGGTGGTCGTGGTGGCGCTGTACCTCGGGCACCACAACTGGCAGGTCGACTTCGCGACCCGGCTCCAGGAGGAGGCGGTGTGGAAGATGGTCGCCTTCGTCCTGGAGTCCGTGGTGTTCGCGCTGATCGGGCTCCAGCTGCCGGTCGTGCTGAAGGGGCTGGTGGAGTACGAGGGCGGGGAGGCCCTCCGGTACGCGGCCCTGGTGTTCCTGGTGGTGGTCGTGTCCCGGTTCCTGTGGGTGTTCCCGGCCACCTTCGTGCCGCGCTGGGTCTCGGCACGGATCCGCGCGCGGGAGCCGGACACCACGTGGAAGGCGCCGGTCGTGGTGGGCTGGGCCGGCATGCGGGGCGTGGTCTCGCTCGCGATCGCCTTCTCGGTGCCGATGGACGTCCCGCACCGCGACCTGATCCTCTTCCTCACCTTCACCACGGTCATCGGCACCCTGGTGGTGCAGGGGCTGACCCTGCCGCCGCTGATCCGGCTGCTGCGGCTGCCCGCACGGGACACCACGGCGGAGACGCTCGCCGAGGCGCAGGCCCAGAGCGAGGCCTCGCGGGCGGCGGAGGAGCGGCTCGACGAACTGCTGGCCGAGCCCGAGAACGCCCTGCCCCCGCCGCTGGCGGAGCGGCTGCGCACCGTCCTGGAGCGGCGGCGCAACGCGGTGTGGGAGCGGCTGGGCGAGGTCAACCCGCTCACCGGGGAGTCGGCGGACGACGTCTACCGCCGGCTCTCGCGGGAGATGATCGAGGCCGAGCGCGAGGTGTTCGTGTCGCTGCGGGACCTGCGGCGGATCGACGACGAGATGCTGCGGGTGCTGCTGCGCCGGCTGGACCTGGAGGAGGCGGCGGCGTACCGCGAGGCCTCGGAGGGGACCTGAGCGCTCCTCGGGGGTGCCGCGACGCCCCGGGCGCTCGTCTGCCCGTCTGGCGGGCGGCCGTCTGCGGCCGGGTTGCGGCCGGTCACCGGTTCCCCGCGCCCCTTCGGGCCGCTCAGGGGGCCGGGGGGAGAGCGGGGACGGGCTCGGGATCCGCGGGCCGGCCGGTGACGACGGCGGCGACCGAACTCCCGGCGGGGAAGGCGCCGGCCGCCGCCAGCTCGGCCAGCGCCCACAGCAGCTTCGCCACGTAGATCCGCTCGACGGGGAGGCCGTGGCGGTCCTCGAAGTCCGCGGCGAAGGCCTCCAGGGCGGCCGGTACGCGGGCGTAGCCGCCGTGGTCGAAGCCTTCGGCCAGGCTCCAGTCCCCGGCCGGGCCGCCGAAGGCCTGCTCCTGGAGGGAACGTATCTCCGCGGCCAGGAAGCCGCCGGCAAGGACGGGCACCCCCAGGGCCCGCTGCCCGGGGGCCAGGCCCGCCGCCAGCCCGGCCAGGGTCCCGCCGGTGCCGCAGGCCACCGCGACCACGTCGGACACGCCGTGCAGCTCACGGCCGAGCCCGGCGCACCCGTGCAGGGCGAGTGCGTTGCTGCCGCCCTCGGGGACGGGGTACGCACCCGCGGCCCCGGCCTCGGCGATCAGCTGCCGCGCCGCCTCGGGCAGGCCCTTGCGGCGGTACGCGGACCGGGTCACGAAGCGCAGCCGCATCCCGTCGGCGGCACACCGGGCGAGGGACTCGTTGAGCGGCCGCCCGGCCAGCTCGTCCCCGCGCACGATGCCGGTGGTGGCGAGCCCGAGCAGCCGTCCGGCCGCGGCAGTGGCACGCAGGTGGTTGGAGAAGGCCCCGCCGAAGGTCACGAGCCCCGGGTAGCCGCCGGCGACGGCGGCCCGGAGGTTGGGCGCGAGCTTGCGCCACTTGTTGCCGGGCAGCTCCGGATGCACGAGGTCGTCCCGCTTGAGCACCAGCCGCACCCCGTGCCGCTCGAACCGCTCGTCGTGGATCTCCTGCAGCGGCGACGGGGGCCGGTCCTGCAGCAGCGCATCGAGGTTCGGGGGGTGTTCCACCCGCCCATTGTGCGCTGCCCGTGCCGGGCCCTCGCACGTCAGAGCCCCGTCCACGGCCTTCGGGCCCTGAGGGGGAGCCGCAGCGGGCGGGCCGGACTGCCTTGTGCGCCGTCGTCCAGCGGGCCGGGGACCACGCCCGCGAGTGGCGCGCGCGGTCCGTGACGGCTCAACCTCGCACGCTTTCCCGCTTCGGGACGTCCCACGGCCTGGGGAACGTCCCTGTGCGGAACGAGCGGTCAAGGGCTCCGGCGGCATCCGGCGGCGGGACTCATGCGCCGCCGGCAGCTCAGGCGCGCACAGCAGAGCTCCAGCCGCACGGAGGGGAGGCACCGAAGTGCGTCGGCGTGCCGGAGTGCCGGGCCGCGGGGTTCGGCCCGTCCTTCCACCGCAGCGGCCGGTTCGGGCCGACCTCGTGAAGGACGGCCCCGGGCCCGTCCACGTCCGCGTGCGCACGTGCGGAATCCCCGGCCGTCAGGGCGGGGAGCGGAAGTCAATCGAGGCGTTCGGCCACGCGGTCGCGGAAGGAGGCCATGGTGAAGCCCTTCGGGTCGATCTTGCCGGGGCGCCACTCCAGGTGGCCGATCACCGAGCGCTCGGTCCAGCCGTGCACCCGGCACACTGCGGCCGCGGCGCGGGCCATCGCGTCGAGCTGGACCGACGGCCAGGGGTCCTCGCCGTCGCCGAGGTTCTCGCACTCGAAGCCGTAGAAGTAGCGGTTGCCGTCGGTGTCGGCCTGTATGTCGGGCGGCAGTTGCCTCTCGGCGATGACGGCCGCCAGGACGTCGGCGTCGCCCGCGCCCGCGTGGTTCGCCCGGCCGTAGCCGACCAGGTGGACCCGGCCGTCCTTGGTGATGACGCCGTGGCAGAGCGGGCCGGGCAGGTCCGCGGTGCCGGTCCGGCAGAGCTCGACGGTATTGGCCGTACCGCGGGTGACGGTGTGGTGGATCATCACCCCGTGCACCGGGCCCCAGGGGCCCTTGTGGTTGCGGTTGTGCGTGCGCCAGGCGCCGACCTCGACGGTGGTCAGGCCCTCGTTGCGCAGTGCGTCGATGAATCGGTCCGCTGACATGGGTGCGGCCATGGCCGCCTCCTTTGCGGGTCCGTTGCGGTCACCTTGCGTGGCCGCAGCGTTACACCCGGTGTAACGGAGGAGGTCTTTCCATGGCTAGGGCATTCGTACAGCGAGCGAGCCGATCCGGACACTCGTCCCGACCGGCCCGCTCGTCCCGGCTGTTACTCCGAGGCCAGCCAGAGGTCCGGGCCGAACACCTCGTAGTGGATGTCCGCGGCCGGTACGCCCTTGGCGAGCAGCTGCTCGCGCACCGCCCGCATGAAGGGCAGCGGCCCGCACAGGTAGGCCTGGGTGCCCGGGGCGACCGGTACGTCCGTGAGGTCCATGCGGCCCTCGTCGTCGCCGGGTTCGGCATCGGCCTCGTACCAGAACCGGGCGGTGGCGTCGGTCAGCTTGAGCGCCAGCGCGCGGTGGTCGTCGCGCATCGCGTGGTCGGCGGGGGAGCGGTCGGCGTGCAGGACGGTGACCGGGGCGGTGTGCCCGGATTCCGCCAGGTGCTCCAGCATCGACAGCATCGGCGTGCAGCCGATGCCGGCGGAGGCGAGCAGCAGCGGGGCATCGGTGTCCTGCAGGACCAGGTCGCCGTACGGGGCCGAGAGGTGCAGGGTGTCGCCGACCTCCGTCCGGGAGTGCAGGTGGTTCGAGACCTCGCCGTCGGGGCCGAGGGCGGACGGTCCGTGGATCCGCTTGACCGTGATCGTGCGCTCGGGCGCGGCGGGTGCGCCGGTCAGGCTGTACTGGCGGATCTGGCGGGCGCCGTCGGGGAGTTCGACCTGGACCGAGACGTACTGGCCGGGCTTGAAGTCGGGGGCCGGGGCGCCGTCCGCGGGGGTCAGGCGGAAGGTGGTGCAGTCGGCGGTCTCCGCGACGCGGCCGGTGACCGTCCACGGCCGCCAGACGTTGCCGGCGAGGACCTGCTGCTCGGCGTAGAGCCGCTCCTCGATGGTGATGAGCGCGTTGGCCATCAGCCAGTAGACCTCGTCCCAGGCCTCGGCGACGTCGGGGGTGACGGCCTCGCCGAGGATGTCGACGATCGCCTCGAAGAGGTACTTGTGGACGATCGGGTACTGCTCGCGGGTGACGCCCAGCGAGGCGTGCTTGTGCGCGATGCGGCTCAGCATGACGTCGGGGCGGGTGTCGGGCCGGGCGACGAGGTGGGTCGCGAAGGTGGCGATGGAGCCGGCGAGTGCCTGCTTCTGGAGGCCGGCGTTCTGGTTGCCGCGGTTGAACAGGTCCCGCAGCAGCTCGGGGTGGGCCGTGAAGAGCTTCGCGTAGAACAGCTCCGTGATCTCGCCTATGGCGGCGCCCACGGCGGGCAGGGTGGCGCGTACGGTCTCTGCCGACTTCGCGGAAAGCATCAGAAGGTCCTCGCCTTGATGGGAGTGGTGCAGTTAATTGGCATGTCAGATGCAAGTTTTTGTGTACGGGTTCGGGCGGGGTGCATCCGTTCGGGTCATCGCCCGGAATCACCGTAGGGCCCCGCCCGGCCGGTCCGAACCGGCCGTCCGGCCCCGCGCTCAGGGACCTTCGGCCCACCCCGTGGCCCTGCTGCTCGAAATGCCCAGAAGAAGGGGACCCGTGGGCGTCGCGACCAGGTCGTTCACCGTGAGCGGGTCGAGCGTCGCGAAGAACGCCTCCTGCGCCCGGCGCAGTGCCCCGCGCAGGATGCAGGCGCCGCGCAGCGGGCAGGGCGTGGTGCCCTCGCACTCCACGACGTCTCCGGCACCCTCCAGTTCGCGGACCACTGCGCCCACCGAGGCGGCCCGCCCGGCCGCGGTCAGTGCGAGCCCGCCACCGCGGCCGCGCCGTGCCTCGATCAGGCCGAGGTGCTGCAGCCGGGCGACGACCTTGGTCGTGTGCGTGTACGGGACCTCCATCGACGCCGCCACGTCGCGCGTGGTGGGGAGGTCGTCCTCCACGACGGCCAGGCGCATCAGGGTGCGCAGGGCCAGGTCGGTGAATCGGGTCAGCCGCATGGCGGCACCGTAGAAAACTTGCATCTTGAATTCAAGTTAGTGGCCGCGGCCGTCGCCCGGAGGGCAGCCGTGTCGGGCGGGGCTCATGGGGAGACGGTCAACTCCGGAGGGTGCCCAGCGCTTCGGCGGCGCAGTCCACCCGTTTGTGTAATGGTCTCACCGCACAGTGTGCTGAAAGGCTTCTCCTGTGGATCCACGGAGTGGCCGAAAGGATCGGGGGCGGTCATGGGCACCACCGAGGCGATCGCGACGGGCGAGGGGCAGGAGGCCGCGGCCCTGCTGGAGCGGGCACGGGAGGCGGTCGATCCGGAGCTGCGCCGGGCGCTGGAGGGCCTGCCCGGCCCCATGCGCCGCGTCGCCATGTACCACTTCGGCTGGGAGCACGCGGACGGAACCCCGGCCGCGGGCAGCGCGGGCAAGGCCATCCGGCCGGCCCTGGTGCTCGCCGCGGCCCGGGCCCTGCGCGAGGGCGGGGACGGCCCGGCCGGCGGTGTGCCCGACGGGGCGGTACGGGCGGCGGCGGCGGTGGAAGTCGCGCACAACTTCACGCTGCTGCACGACGACGTCATCGACGAGGACGTGACGCGGCGCGGCCGGGCCACGGCCTGGACCGTGTTCGGGCTGCCGGACGCGGTCGTCGCGGGCGACGCGATGGCCGCGCTCGCGCTGCGGCTGCTGGTGGAGGACCCGCACCCCGCCGCGGCGGCCGCCTCCGCGCGGCTCGCGTCCTGCGTGATCGAACTGTGCGCGGGCCAGCAGGCCGACTGCGCCTTCGAACAGCGGCCGCACGTCCCGCTCGACGAGTGCCTGGCCATGGCCACGGCCAAGACCGGGGCGCTGCTGGGCTGCGCCTGCGCGCTCGGCGCGCTGTACGCCGGCGCCGGGCCGGACGAGGTCGAGGCGCTGGACGCCTTCGGCCGGGAGGCCGGCCTGGCCTTCCAGCTGATCGACGACCTGCTCGGCATCTGGGGGGACCCCGGGCACACGGGCAAGCCCGCCGGGGCCGACCTGATCGCCCGCAAGAAGTCCCTCCCGGTCGTGGCCGCCCTCACCTCGGGCACCGCGGCGGGCGAGGAGCTGGCCGCCCTGTACGCGGGCCCCATGGCCGGGGACGACGTACGGCGCGCCGCGGACGCCGTGGAGCGGGCCGGCGGGCGGGACTGGGCGCAGGCCCATGCCGCGGACCGCATGGGCCGGGCGGTCCGGCAGCTGTCCCGGGCGGTCCCGGACCTCGGGGCGGCGGGCGGGCTGCTGGCGCTGGCGGAGTTCGTCACGCGCCGGACCCGGTGAACCCGCCGAGCGCTGCGCCGGCAGTCCGGTCATGACACCACGGGCCGGTGGGGGCTGGTCGCGGAGTTTCCCGCGCCCCCTGCGGGGCGCGGTACCGCGGAACGGGTGGTGCGCAAGCCCTGTTCCGGCACCGCATGGTGCCGGAACAGGGCTTTCTGTCGCCGTCGGCCCAACTCTAGGATCGCTTGCGGTTGTTGACGCGTGAGCGAAGGGTGTGACCAGTGGTGCTGGAGATACGCCGAGCGGACCAGGCGGACCGGGACGCGGTGGCGCGGCTGCTCGACGAGGCGTTCCGCGAGGACCCTGTGAGCAGCTGGGTCTTCCCCGACCCGGAGCACCGGGCCGCCGTGCACGGCGCCTTCCTCGGGGTCTTCGTCGACGTGGCGCTGGAGGAGGGCCGGATCGACTACGCCGCGGACGGCTCGGCGGCGGCCCTGTGGCTGCGGGTCCCGGCGGGGGAGCCGGAGGAGGGGGCCGCCGAGGACGACGTCCCGGCCCGCATGCGTGCGGCGGCGGACCCGGACAACGAGCGGTGCGAGCTGGTCGGCCGGCTCACGGGGGCGGTGCACCCGACGTCCGAGGAGCACGAGTACCTGCTGATGATCGCGGTCGCCCCGGGGCGGCAGGGCGAGGGGCTGGGGGCCCGGCTGATGCGGCCGGTCCTGGAGCGCTGCGACCGGGAGGGCGTGCCGGCGTACCTGGAGGCGAGCAGCGAGCGCAGCATGCGCCTGTACGAGCGGCTGGGCTGGGAGTTCACCGGCGAGGCGGTGCGGCTGCCGGAGGGGCCCCTGATGTGGCCGATGTGGCGCAAGCCGCAGCCGCTTGCCTAAAGCACTGTGACTGGAGTACTTTGCTTGACGTGCCCCGGAGCGGCGGCACCCACCGACGAAAGAGACCCGCTTGCGCAAGCTCACGTACTTCATCGCCACGTCCGTCGACGGCTTCATCGGAGCCCCGGACGGCGATGGCGACTTCTTCAACCAGTGGCTGGACCCCGAGTACACGGCCGCCCTCGCGGCGGAGTACCCCGAGACCCTGCCCACGCACGCCCACGCGATGTTCGGCATCCCCGAGGACTTCCGGGCCCGCCACTTCGACACCGTCGTGATGGGCCGCGGCACCTACGAACCGGGGCTCAAGGCCGGGTTCACCAGCCCGTACGCGCACCTCGACCAGTACGTGGCCTCCCGGTCGCTCGCCACCGCGCCCGACCCGGCGGTGAAGGTGATCGGCGGCGACGTCGTGGCGCAGGTGCGCCGGCTGAAGGAGGAGCCGGGGCTGGGCATCTGGCTCTGCGGCGGCGCCGACCTGGCCGGGCAGCTGGTCGAGGAGATCGACGAGTTCGTCGTCAAGACCTACCCGGTCTTCCTCGGTTCCGGCATGCCGATGTCCCGCGCCGGCTTCGGGCTGCGGGCGCTGGAGCTGACCGGCTTCACGACCTACGGCGGCGGCCAGACGATCGCCACGTACGCGCGCAAGCGCTGAGCCTTCGGCGGACCGGCGGGCCCGCGGGCCCGCCGAACGCGCGGAACCGGCCTACCGTGGAGGTATGGCCGGTGAACAGCGACACTCCGAGCGCCACCCGCCGCCGCACACGCCCGCGGTGGTCGCCCCGCACGCCGGGCACGAGCAGCGCACGTGCCCGGCCTGCGGGCGCCCCGTCGACACGCTCGTCCGGCGGCGGAAAGCGCTCGGGATCTACATCCCGGAATGGGTGCCGGGTCCCTGCCGGAACCCGGACTGCCCGGAGTACGCGCCCGAGGCCGACAGTCTGACCTAGCCCCGGGCCGGTGCAGGGTGCCGCCGTCCCGGAAATCCCGGAAGGTCCCGGAAGGTCCCGGAAGGCGGCCCCCGCTTCGCGCTGCCGGGCGTCAGCCCTTCGTTCCCAGGCCCGAGGCGGCGAACCCGTTGGCCCACAGCTGGTTGACCCGGGAGCGCTCGGCGCCGTTGGGGTAGGCGTTGGTGCACGAGGTGCCCGGCCCGCCGCCCGACATCAGTTCGGAGCAGGGGCCCGAATAGTGGTCGGGCAGGCCCAGGACGTGGCCGGTCTCGTGCGCGGTCACGCGGGTGGAGTCGTACTGCTGGTTCTGGCGGTAGTCCAGGAAGATGTAGCCGCGGCCGTGCCCGTCGGTGCTCGCGTACGAGCCGCGCGAGTCGTTGCCCTCGTAGTACGCGAAGTTCCCGCCGGAGGAGACCTCCTGGAGCCTCACGTTCGACACCGAGCTGTTCCATATCTGGGTGGAGCGGGAGATCTGGGAGCGGAAGCTCGGCGCGTTGCGGGTGTTGTACGTGACGGTCACGACCAGGGCGCCCGGGTTCGCGGCGCGCTGCTCGGCCACCGAGCGCTGCACGGCCTCGAAGAACGCCTTGTTGGCGGACTGGTTCTCCTGCGAGCGCTCGTACGCGGCGTAGGTCTCGGCGCTGCCGGCCGGGGCGGAAGCGGCGCTGGCGGTGGGGACGACAGCGCCGAGGGCGGCGGCGAGGGCCAGGCCGACGACGGCTGCCGGCAGGCTCTTGCGGGGCATACGGGAGTGGCGCATGTGGGGGGCTCCTCCTCGATCCGGTGCGGGGGGTGGGTCGTTCGGTACCGGAGTCTGCGGGAGCCGGAGGGCTGGGCGGATGATGTCAGCCAGCGATAACGCCGTCCTATCGGGAGGGTGTCCACAGGCCAACTTCCTTGAGAATGGCGTGATTCGATGGGGTGTCAGTGGCTGGTGAAGTGTGCGGCGGCCGCCCTACCCTCGGGACATGGAGCTCGAGGTGAGGCACCTGCGCGCACTGTGCGCCATCGCCGACGCCGGCAGCCTGCACAAGGCGGCGCGGCAGCTCGGCGTGAGCCAGCCCTCCCTGACGACCCAGCTGCGCCGTATCGAACGAGCCCTGGACGGGGAACTGTTCCTGCGGGAACGGACCGGATGTCGCCCCACGCCTTTCGGCCGCACCGTCCTCGGCCGGGCCCGCCCGCTCGTCGACGGCATGGCCGCCCTCGTCGCCGAGGCCCAGGCCATGGCCCGCGGTCCGCGGCTGCGCCTCGGCTCGACCGCCAGCCGCGCCCTGCCCGGCTGGCTGCGCCGGCTGCACCGGCGGTGGCCCGACACCGAGACCTCGCTGGTCGTGGACGGCTCCCCGCACGCCCTGCTGCGGATGGTCGCCTCGGGCCGGCTGGACGTCGCGTTCGTCCACGAGGTGGAGGGCAGCCCGCTGCGGGTGCCGCCCGGCCTGGAGATACGGGTCCTGATGGAGCGTGAGCCGCAGTTCGTGTCGATGTCCCTGGACCACCCGGCGGCCGCCCGGCCGGTGGTCGAGCTGCGGGACCTCGCCGAGGACCGGTGGACGGTCGACCCCTCCGTGGACGGCGAGTGGGACGGCCTGCGCCGGGTGTTCGCCGGGGCCGGGGTCGACCCGCCCGTGCTGCACGCCGACTACCACACCGCGGCCTCGCTGATCGTCTCCGGTGAGGCCGTCGCCCCCTGCCAGCCGACCTCGGGGCCGCGCACCGACATGGCGATCCGGCCCCTGGCCGGCGACCCCCTGGCCGTCCGGCTGCTGCTGGCGACCCGGCCCGGCGAGCACGCCGAGGCCTACGAGGACCTCCGCGCCGCCTACCGCGAGGCCGCCCTGGGCGCCCCGCCGTACCGGGCCTGGCTGCACCACCACGCGAGCCCCCTGCTGGCCGCCTCGTAGCCCGCCGGACCCCCGCCCTTCCC
>NZ_JACBGN010000206.1 GCF_013401435.1 Streptomyces sp. BR123 | reverse complement strand
GGGGGCGGGTGCGCTGCCGGTCTCGGCGAGGGCCCGGGCGAGCTTGGAGGGGGCGTCGCTGACCCGGATCCCGGCTTTGCGGAACTTCTTCTCGACGGCGTCGAGGAGGGCGGGGTCGACGCCGTCGGCGAGTTCCACCTCGACTTCGGTCCAGGTGGCGACGGCTCCGGCGGCGGCCTCGGCCGCTTCCGCGGTGCCTCCTCCGGCGGGTTCGGCCTCGGCGCGGACGCTGTCGGTGGAGAGTTCGGCGAGCAGGGCGCCGTCGGCGTCGAGGAGGTGGCTGACCCGTCGCGAGGAGAGCAGGCGGACCTGCGGCCTGAGGCCGCTGTCGCGGACCCGGGAGCGGAGGAGGGCGGCGAGCGAGCGGGGGACGGTGTCGCCGAGCGGGGCGGCGACCTCGTCGCGGACGCCCGGGGAGACGGGCAGTTTGAGGTGCCAGCCGGCGTCGGAGCCGCCGGTCCGGCGCCTGAGGGTGAGTCCGTCGGCGGCGAGCCGCCGGTCGGGGGTGTCGTAGTAGACGGCGTCGAGGTCGACGGTGCCCCGGTCGGCGACCTTCGCGATCCCGGCGGTGCCGGTCAGGTCCGGGACGCCGCGCCGGGCCGCCTCGCTCGTCTCGAACTCGAACTTGCGCTCGATCTCCCGCTTTGAATCCGCCATACATCGAACTTAATCCCGTACGGATCACGACGGGAGGGTGAACCGCCTTGAGGCAGCCGCTCGGCCGGGAAACGGCCGAAGACCGCCCCCCGTCAGGCCGACAGCGGCCGCTGCACCTTGATGGACTGCAGCAGCCCGATGGCCACCCACACGGCGAACATCGACGAGCCTCCGTAGGAGACGAAGGGCAGCGGCAGACCCGCCACCGGCATGATCCCGAGGTTCATCCCGATGTTCTCGAAGGACTGGAAGGCGAACCAGGCGATGATCCCGGCGCAGACGATCGTCCCGTACAGCTCGGTGGTCTCACGGGCGATCACGCAGGCCCGCCACAGGATCACGCCGAGCAGCAGCAGGAGCAGTCCGCCCCCGACGAACCCGAGCTCCTCCCCGGCCACCGTGAACACGAAGTCGGTCTGCTGTTCGGGGACGAACTGGCCGGTGGTCTGCGAGCCCTTGAACAGGCCGGCACCGGTCAGGCCGCCGGAGCCGATCGCGATGCGCGCCTGGTTGGTGTTGTAGCCGACGCCGGCGGGGTCGAGGTCGGGGTTGGCGAAGGCCGCGAAGCGGTTGATCTGGTACTCGTCGAGGATGCCGAGCTGCCAGACCAGGACGGCGCCGGCCACGCCGGAGCCGAGCAGGCCGAGCACCCAGCGGTTGGAGGCGCCGGAGGCCAGCAGCACGCCGAGCACGATGACGACCATGACCATGACCGAGCCCAGGTCGGGCATCAGCATGATGATGCCCATGGGGGCGGCGGCGAGGCAGAGCGCCTTCACGACGGTGCGGTGGTCGGGATGGGCGAGGTCGCCGGCGTCCACCCGGGCGGCCAGCAGCATCGCCATGACCAGGATGATCGTGACCTTCACGAACTCGGAGGGCTGGAGCGAGAAGCCGCCGCCGATGACGATCCACGCGTGGGCGCCGTTGATGGTGGCGCCGAGCGGGGTGAGCACGGCGATGATCAGCACGAGGGAGATCCCGTACAGGAACGGCACGGCGCCGCGCAGGGTCCGGTGGCCGAGCCAGATCGTGCCGATCATCAGCAACAGTCCGATGCCGGTGTTCAGGGCGTGCCGGACGAGGAAGTAGTACGGGTCGCCCTGGTTGAGCTGGGTGCGGTTCCGGGTCGCGGACCACACCAGCAGGCTGCCGAGGAGGGACAGGGCGAGCGCGGAGAAGATGATCGGCCAGTCGAGGCGGCGCAGCACGGAGTCGCGCGAGGTCAGTCTGGCCATCGCGCCGCGCTCGGGTGCGTAGCGGGATACGGAGAACTTGTTGGCGGTCTGCATGGTCGCTTTTCGGCTCAGTCGTGCCACGACGGGGGCTGGGCGGGGGGTCCGGCGAGCGCGGGCGGCGCCAGTTCCTCCGGGGACGGGGGCACGTACGGCTTGATCTCGGGTGCTGCGATGGAGCCGTCGGGCTGGACGGGGGGCAGTGCGGACTCGGGCCGGGGCAGGAGGGCCCTGGCCGGGTCGTGGTTGCCGGCCATGTCGTATCCGTACATGGCGTTGTAGATGTTGCGCACGGCGGGTCCGGAGGCACCGGATCCGGTCCCGGCCTGGGAGATCGTCATCACGATCACGAAGTCGTCGGTGTAGGTCGCCAGCCACGAGGTGGTCTGCTTGCCGTAGACCTGGGCGGTTCCGGTCTTGGCCCGCATCGGAATCTTGTCCTGCGGCCAGCCGACGAACCGCCAGGCTGCGGTGCCGCCGGGCTCGACGACCATGCGCAGGCCCTTGTCGAGGTTCTGGATGGTCTTGGCGTCGACCGGCAGCCTGCCGTGGGGCGTGGGCTTGACGACGTCGACCCGCTTGCCGTCGGGGCTGATCACGGCCTTGCCGACGGTGGGGTTGAAGAGGGTGCCGCCGTTGCTGATGGCGGCGTAGGCGGTGGCCATCTGGATCGGGGTGACGAGGACGTCGCCCTGGCCGATGGCGAAGTTGATGCTGTCGAAGGCCTTCAGCTGGTTGCCTTCGAGGCAGCTCTCGTAGGCGATCTGCTCGACGTAGGTGCCGCCCTTCTTGCCCTGCTTGCACCAGGCGTCCTTGTTGGCCTTCCAGAAGTCCTTCTTCCACTGGCGGTCGGGGATGCGGCCGGTGACCTCGTTCGGCAGGTCGATGCCGGTCTCGGAGCCGAGTCCGAACTCGCGGGCGGTCCGGTAGAACCAGTCGTGGGCGTCCTTCTTGGGCTTGAGGCCGCCGTCACGCTGCCACTCCTTGTGGCCGAGGGCGTAGAAGACGGTGTTGCAGGAGAACTTGAGGGCTTCGCCGAGGCTGATGGGGCCGTGCCCCTTGGACTCGAAGTTCGCGAAGCTCCGGCCGCCGAGGCTGTAGGAGCTGCTGCAGTTGTACTTGCTGTCGAAGGGGTAGCCGGCCCGGACGGCCGCGCTCGCGGAGACCACCTTGAAGATGGAGCCTGCGGGGGCCTGGCCCTGGATGGCCCGGTTGAGCAGCGGGTAGTTGGAGTTCTTGCCGGTGAGCGCGGCGTAGTCCGCGCCGGAGATGCCGCCGACCCAGGCGTTGGGGTCGTAGTCGGGCTGGGAGGCCATGGCGACGACGCGGCCGGTCTTGGCCTCCATGACGACGACGGCGCCGGAGTCGGCCTCGTACTTGCGGCCGGTGATCTTGTCGGTCTCGTGGCGGACGGTCTTCATCGCCTGCTGCAGCTCGTACTCGGCCACGGCCTGGACCCGGGCGTCGATGCTGGTGACCAGGGTGGAACCGGGCACGCCCGGGTCGGACCTGGTCTGGCCCATGACCCGGCCGAGGTTGTCGACCTCGTACGAGGTGACGGTCGCCTTGCCGCGCAGCTGCTTGTCGTACGTACGCTCGATGCCGGAGCGGCCGACCTGGTCGGAGCGCAGGTGGGGCGAGTCGGTGTCCTTGGCCTTCTGGATCTCCTCGTCGGTGACCGGCGAGAGGTAGCCGAGCGCCTGGGCGGTGCGGGCGCCGCCGGGCGCCGGGTAGCGGCGTACGGCGGTCGGCTCGGCGGTGATGCCGGGGAATTCCTCGGGGCGTTCGCGGATCTGGAGGGCCTGCTGGGTGGTGGCCTCGGACGTGACCGGGATGGGCTGGTAGGGGGAGCCGTTCCAGCAGGGCTTGGGGGTCTGGGAGTCGCAGATGCGGACCTTCTCCACGACCTCCCGGGGGGACATGTCCAGGACGGCGGCGAGCCGGGTGAGGACGTCCTTGCCCTTGTCCTTCATCTTCATCAGCGCCGTACGGCTGGCGGACACCACGAGGCGGGTCTCGTTGTCTGCGAGGGCGACGCCGCGGGCGTCGAGGATGGGGCCGCGGACGGCGGGCTGGACGACCCGCTGGACGTGGTTGCTCTTCGCCTCGTCGTAGTACTCGCCGCCGTTGCGGATCTGGAGGTACCACAGGCGTCCGCCGAGCGTGCAGAACATGGAGAAGATGAGGACCTGGATGATGACGAGCCGGATCTGCACCCGGTGGATCCGGCCGGTCGCGGGGGTGTTGGTCACGGGCCCTGCCCCTTCACAGCTTCTTGACGCTCTTCACGCTCTTGACGCCCTTCACCCCCCTTATCCGTCCGGCGCGGTTGGCCCGGTTGCGGGCCGTCATCAGGCGCAGGCCGCCGCGCTGGCTGCCGATGCGCAGTCCGGTGCCGCCGGCGAGCCAGCCGGAGGAGACGTCGGTGGCGGCGGCCTGGCCGCCGCCCGCCTCGACGGCCATCGGGTCGCTCTCGGCGCGCCGGGCGAGGGCCATGACGAACGGCACGGTGAACGGCGCGAGCAGCAGGTCGTAGAGGGTGGCGGTGAACAGCAGCCCCGTCAGGCCCACGTGGCGGGCGGCGGTGTCCCCGACGAGGGCGCCCACGCCGGCGTACAGCAGGGTGGAGCCGATCGCGGCGGCGACGACGGTGAGCAGCGGGCCCCAGGCGGAGCGGAACCGCCCGGAGTCGGGGCGGACGAGGCCGGCGGCGTAGCCGATGACGCACAGGACGAGCGCGTACCGCCCGGCGGCGTGGTCGGCGGGCGGGGCCAGGTCGGCGAGGAGGCCGGCGGCGAAGCCGGTGAGGGCGCCGCCGACGTGCCCGTAGACGAGGGCGAGTGCGACGACGGTCAGCAGGACCAGGTCGGGGACGGCGCCGGGCAGTTGCAGCCGGCCGAGAACGCTGACCTGGACGACGAGGGCGACAAGGATGAGCGTGGAGGCGAGCAGGATCCGGTTGAAGCGCATGGCGGTCTGCTCCTACTCGTCGGCCGGACCGGCGGACGCGCCGGCGGACGCGGACGGGGACGGGGTCACCGTGACGGTGACCGTCGGCGTGGGCACGGCCTGGGGCTTCGGCGGCAGGACGGCGTCGCGGGGGTCCTCGCGCGGGGGCATGACGACGACGCCGACGATGTCCAGGCGGGAGAACCCGACGAACGGGCGGACCCACACCGTGCGGGTCAGGTCGCCGCGCGCGGGATCGACCTTGACGACCTCGCCGAGGGGGACGCCGGGCACGAAGGGCTTGTTGCCGCGCGAGCCGAAGGTGACGAGCCGGTCTCCAGCGCTGATCTTGGCCTTGCCGTTGAGCATCTGGACGGACAGGGCCCGGTCGCCCTGCCCGGTGGCGAAGCCGAGCTCGCCGGTCTTCTCCAGGCGGGTGCCGACGGTGAAGTCGGGGTCGTTGGCGAGGACGACGGTGGCGGTGTCGGGGCCGACGGTGGCGACGCGGCCGACGAGGCCGTCGCCGTTGATGACGGTCATGTCGCGTTCGATGCCGTCCTTGCTGCCGGCGTCGATGGTGACGGTCCAGGAGAAGCCCTGGGCCGCTCCTATGGCGATGACCTCGGCGCCCTTGATGCCGTACTGTCCGGCGCCGGCCCGCTTGAGCATCTCGTCGAGTTCGCGGATCCGGCTGCGGGCCTGGTCCTCGCTGCCGAGCTTGGCCTTCAGGGCGGCGTTCTCGCGTTCCAGCACGGCGATGCGGCTGTGTCGTTCGCCGGAGTCGCGTACCGCTCCTATGGCGTTGGCGACCGGATCGACGGCCGTCGCGACGCCCTTCTCGACCGGTCCGAAGACCGCCGCGGCGGCCTGGCGGGCGCCGTCGACCGGAGACTCCTCTCCTGCCCTGATGTCCACCGTGATCAATGCGAACGCGATGGCGATCAGGAGCACCAGGAGCAGCCGGCTTTCTCGTGTGTCCCTCACGTGCGGCGGCCGTGCCTTCCTTCGTAGATAGCCGAGCGGCTGAACGACTCCGGTGGAGCCGGGGCTTGCACCGGACTGTTGCCTGTATATCAACGATCCGCCGCACGGGCGCGGCAGCACCCATACGGCGGATCATTGTGTTCCGCTGTTCTCCCGGGCGGCCCGGTGAGCCGTTCAGCGCCGGGGCTGGGCGTCCAGGACCTGCTGGAGCGCCTCGAACTCCTCCACGCACTTGCCGGAGCCCAGGGCGACGGAGTCCAGCGGGTCCTCGGCGATGTGGATCGGCATGCCCGTCTCGCGGCGAAGCCGCTCGTCGAGGCCGCGCAGCAGCGCGCCGCCGCCGGTCAGGACGATGCCGCGGTCCATGATGTCGCCGGAGAGCTCCGGCGGGCACTTGTCGAGAGTGGTCTTCACCGCGTCCACGATGGCGTTGACCGGCTCCTCGATGGCCTTGCGGACCTCGGCGGCCGAGATGACCACCGTCTTGGGCAGCCCGGAGACCAGGTCGCGGCCGCGGATCTCGGTGTGCTCGTCCTGGTCGAGGTCGTACGCCGACCCGATGGTGATCTTGATCTGCTCGGCGGTCCGCTCACCGAGGAGGAGGCTGTACTCCTTCTTGATGTGGTGGATGATCGCGTTGTCGAGCTCGTCGCCGGCCACCCGGATGGACTGCGCCGTGACGATTCCACCGAGGGAGATGACCGCGACCTCGGTGGTGCCGCCGCCGATGTCCACGACCATGTTGCCGGTGGCCTCGTGCACGGGAAGGCCCGAGCCGATGGCCGCGGCCATGGGCTCCTCGATGATGTGCACCTGCCGGGCGCCGGCCTGCGTGGACGCCTCGATGACGGCGCGGCGCTCCACCCCGGTGATACCGGAGGGGACGCAGACCACGACGCGCGGGCGGGCCAGGTAGCGGCGCTTGTGGATCTTGAGGATGAAGTACCGGAGCATACGCTCGGTGATCTCGAAGTCGGCGATGACGCCGTCCTTGAGGGGCCTGACGGCGACGATGTTGCCGGGCGTGCGCCCGATCATCTTCTTCGCCTCGGAGCCGACCGCCAGAATGCCACCGGTGTTCGTGTTGATGGCGACCACGGACGGCTCGTTCAGGACGATCCCCCGGCCCCTCACGTACACCAGCGTGTTGGCGGTCCCGAGGTCGATCGCCATGTCACGGCCGATGAACGACATGTTGTTCCCCTTGTTCCCCATGAGGAGCGTCTGGCCTTCCAGTTGATAGCGGCTGCTGTCAGGTCGGCGAGGTGGGTGTGTGGGTGGAGGCCCCATCGTAGTGCCGAGGGTACGGACATCGCGCGACGGGACTCCGGCAATCCCGCCGGAACGGATACCCGCCCCCTTAGTGGTGACGTCGTGTCCTGCACATGCGTTCCCGCGCGGGCCCGGCCATACCGAAGGGCGACCGAAATTACTTCGGTCGCCCCAGGTCGTGAGCGCTATTCGGCTGATGTTGCATCAGGACACGGCCGTCAGGGGGACCCGTCGGAGAACGGGCCGAGAACCTGGCGGAGGACCCGGCGGAGGACCGGTGGAGGACCCGTCCGAGGACCCGTCAAAGGACCCGTCAAAGGACCCGTCAGAGGGAGGGGAAGAACAGCTTCAGCTCGCGCTCCGCGGACTCCTCGGAATCCGAGGCGTGGATCAGGTTCTCGCGGGTGACGGTGCCGAAGTCGCCCCGGATGGAGCCGGGCGCGGCGGCGATCGGGTCGGTCGGGCCGGCCAGCTGCCGCACGCCCTCGATCGCGCGCTCGCCCTCGACCACGAGGACGACGACCGGGCCGCTCGCCATGAAGCCCATCAGCGGCTCGTAGAAGACCTTGCCCTTGTGCTCGCCGTAGTGGGTCTCCAGGGTCTCCTGGTCGAGGGTACGCAGCTCCATGGCCGGGATGGTCCAGCCGGCCTTCCGCTCGATACGGCCGATGATCTCACCGACCAGGCCCCTCCTGACTGCGTCAGGCTTGAGGATGACGAGCGTGCGCTGGGACATGGTGTGGCTCCTTGCGGCATACGGGTGCGGTATTCCGAGGCTACAGGGAGGGATCCGCTCGGCAGCACCCGGACCGCTCGCCCACCGGACCACGACAGACGGCCTCCGGCGCGGAACACCTCCGCAGAGGCGGGGAGGGCCCGGGTGCCGCGGGCATCGAAGCGGACGGCACCCGCAGGGCGCAGCCTCAGGCCTGGGCTTCGCTCTGCGCGGCCCAGCGGGCCTTGGCGGCGTCGATCTTGCGGCCGTAGTGCACGGAGCACCACCACAGGCCTGCGAACACGGCCCCGAGGAAGAACATCATCGGGACCACGAAGCCGCTCGCGACCAGGCCGATCTGCAGGGCCCAGCCGATCTGCACCGCGCCCGGCCGGGAGAGCATCCCGCACAGCAGCACCGACAGCAGCATGGCGATCCCGCAGACCGTCCAGACCGTGGCCTGGGTCAGGTCCGGGTCCTTCATGGCCACCAACCCGGCAAAACCGATGACGAAGAACTCGCCGATCAGCGTCGAGGCACACAGGGTGCGCATCCTCAGCCCCTCTTCAGCAGCAGGCGGGCCTCGCCCACCGTGATCACGGAGCCGGTCACCAGGACGCCGGCTCCTCCGTACTCGGCCTCTTCCTCCGCCAGGGTGATCGCCGCCTCCAGGGCGTCGTCCAGCCGCGGTTCCACCTGCACCCGCTCCGGGCCGAAGACCTCGACCGCGACGGCGGCCAGCGCGTCCGCGGACATCGCCCGGTGGCTGGTGTTCTGCGTGACCACGACCTCCGCGAAGATCGGTTCGAAGGCCTCCAGGACCGCCCGCACGTCCTTGTCGTCGCTCACGCCCACGACGCCGACCAGCCGGCTGAAGCCGAACGCCTCGGTCACCGCCTCCGCCGTGACCTGCGCGCCCGCCGGGTTGTGCGCCGCGTCCAGGATCACCGTGGGGCTGCGTCGGACGACCTCCATCCGGCCCGGCGAGGTCACCGAGGCGAAGGCCCGGCGCACGGTGTCCACGTCCAACTCCCGGGCCTGCTGCGCGCCGACCCCGAAGAAGGCCTCCACCGCGGCCAGCGCGACCGCCGCGTTGTGCGCCATGTGGGCGCCGTACAAGGGGAGGAAGATCCCCTCGTACTCGCCGCCCACGCCGCGCAGCGTCAGCATCTGCCCGCCGACCGCCACCTCGCGCGAGACGACGCCGAACTCCATGCCCTCGCGGGCCACGGTCGCGTCCACCTCGACTGCCTTCTTCAGCAGCACCTGCGCCGCGTCCACCGGCTGCTGCGCCAGGATCACGGTGGCGTCCTGCTTGATGATGCCGCCCTTCTCCTGGGCGATCTCGGCAGGAGTGGAGCCGAGCCGGTCGGTGTGGTCCAGGCTGATCGGGGTGACCACCGCGACCGCGGCGTCGATCACGTTGGTCGCGTCCCAGCTGCCGCCCATGCCGACCTCGACGACGGCCACGTCCACGGGCGCGTCCGCGAACGCCGCGTACGCCATCCCGGTGAGGACCTCGAAGAACGACAGCCGGTACTCCTGGGAGGCGTCGACCATCTCCACGTACGGCTTGACGTCCCGGTACGTGTCGACGAACCGCTCCGCGGTGATCGGCGCCCCGTCCAGGCTGATGCGCTCGGTGATCGACTGCACGTGCGGGCTGGTGTACCGGCCGGTGCGCAGCTCGAAGGCGTTCAGCAGGGCCTCGATCATGCGGGCCGTGCTCGTCTTGCCGTTGGTGCCGGTGACGTGGATGGAGGGGTACGCGCGCTGCGGCTCCCCCAGGACGTCCATCAGCGCGGCGATCCGGCTGACGGAGGGCTCCAGCTTGGTCTCGCCCCAGCGGGTGGACAGCTCCTGCTCCACCTCCCGCAGCGCCTGCGCCGTCTCGGGGTCGAGGGGCGCCTCGGGAACCGGGTCGCCCTGGGGCGGTCCGGCCTGGGCGCGCAGGGTCCGGCTGCCGGCCTCGATCACCGCCAGGTCGGGGTCTCGGTCGGCTTCCTCCGCCACGATCCGGTCGAACATGTCGAGGGTGTCGTCGCGGTCGTCGGGGCCGTGGCTCTCGGGCTGCTGCTCACTCACAGGGCCAGTCTACGGACGGGGGCCGGGAGGGCCGCGCGGCCCTCGGCTTCGGCGGGTGCGTGCGGGGCCCGGGCTCCGCTCCCTCCGGGGCGGAGCCGCCACGGCGGGGTACGCGTCCCCGGTCCGGGTGGGCGTCGGGGTGCCGTCCGGGCGCCGCCGGGGCTGCGGACGCGCTCGGCCGTGCCGGCCGGGCCACAGCAGGGGCGCGGACCGGGCGGCGGGGCGGCGTCGGTGGGGCATTCCGCACCACCCGGTGGACGGCCGCCTGCCGCAGCGGCGACGGGTCGTGGACCTGCGGGTCCAGGCTGAGCCGTACGGGTGAGCCGGCGCGCCCGCTCTGCTCCGCGAGGGCGGGCCGTCCGCGGTCGCCGCCGGGGATCCGGCAGACCGGTCCCGGGCGGAAGATCGAGAATCCGCGCGGAGGGCGGCGGGCACCGCGGGTACGGCGGGTACGGCGGGTACGGCGGGTACGGCGAAGGCCCCGCACCGGCGGTGCGGGGCCTTCGTACGACCGTGGCGCGGCCCGCAGCCTGCGGGCCGGCTGCTAGGCGGCGGGCAGGGCCTCCAGCTGGGCCTGGATCCGCGCGATGTCGGCCTCGGCCTTGGCCAGGCGGCCCTTGATCTTGTCCACGACGTTGTCGGGGGCCTTGGCCAGGAAGGCCTCGTTCCCGAGCTTCGCCTCGGCCTGGGCCTTCTCCTTCTCCGCGGCCGCGAGGTCCTTGGAGAGGCGCTTGCGCTCGGCGGCCACGTCGATGGTGCCCGACAGGTCGAGCGCGACGGTGGCCCCGGCCACCGGCAGGGTGGCGGTGGCGCTGAAGCCCTCGCCCTCCGGCTGGAGGCGCAGCAGCTGGCGGATGGCCGCCTCGTGCGCGGCCAGCTGCGTGCCGGCCAGGTCGAGCCGGGCCGGGACCTTCTGGCCCGGCTGCAGGCCCTGGTCGGCGCGGAACCGGCGGACCTCGGTGACGACCTGCTGGAGGTTCTCGATCTCGGCCTCGGCGGCCTCGTCGCGGAAGCCGCTGTCGGTCGGCCACTCGGCGACCACGATGGACTCGCGGCCGGTGAGGGTGGTCCACAGGGTCTCGGTGACGAACGGGACGACCGGGTGCAGGAGGCGCATCAGGACGTCCAGGACCTCGCCGAGGACCCGGCCGGAGGCCTTGGCGCCCTCGCCGCCCGCGAAGAACGTGGTCTTCGACAGCTCGACGTACCAGTCGAAGACCTCGTCCCACGCGAAGTGGTAGAGCGCCTCGCTGAGCTTGGCGAACTGGAAGTCCTCGTAGTACGCGTCGACCTGGGCGACCGTCTCGTTCAGGCGGGACAGGATCCACCGGTCGGTGGCGGACAGCTGCTCGGCCGACGGCAGCTCGCCCTCGACCGTGGCACCGTTCATCAGCGCGAAGCGCGTGGCGTTCCAGATCTTGTTGGCGAAGTTGCGGGAGGCCTGGACCCAGTCCTCGCCGATCGGGACGTCGGTGCCCGGGTTGGCGCCCTTGGCCAGGGTGAAGCGGACGGCGTCGGAGCCGTACTTGTCCATCCAGTCCAGCGGGTCGACGACGTTGCCGAAGGACTTCGACATCTTCTTGCCGCGCTCGTCGCGGACCAGGCCGGTCAGGGCGATGGTCTTGAACGGCACCTCGCCGTCCATCGCGTACAGGCCGAACATCATCATCCGGGCGACCCAGAAGAAGATGATGTCGTGGCCGGTGAGCAGGACGTCGGTGGAGTAGAACTTCGCCAGGTCCGGGGTCTTCTCCGGCCAGCCGAGCGTGGAGAACGGCCACAGGCCGGAGGAGAACCAGGTGTCGAGGACGTCGGTGTCCTGGTGCCAGCCCTCGCCCGTCGGCGGCTGCTCGTCGGGGCCGACACAGACGATATCGCCGTTCGGGCCGTACCAGATCGGGATCCGGTGGCCCCACCACAGCTGGCGCGAGATGCACCAGTCGTTCATGTTGTCGACCCAGTCGAAGTAGCGCTTCGACAGGTCGGCCGGGTGGATGGCGACGCGGCCGTCGCGGACGGCGTCACCGGCGGCCTTGGCCAGCGGGCCGACCTTGACCCACCACTGCATGGACAGGCGCGGCTCGACGGTGGTGCTGCAGCGCGAGCAGTGGCCCACGGAGTGCATGTACGGGCGCTTCTCTGCGACGATCCGGCCCTGCTGGCGCAGGGCGCCGACGACCGCGGAACGGGCCTCGAAGCGGTCCAGGCCGAGGAAGGGGCCGTGGACGGTGATCACACCGCGCTCGTCCATGATCGTCATGGCGGGCAGGTCGTGGCGCTGGCCGATGGCGAAGTCGTTCGGGTCGTGCGCCGGGGTCACCTTGACGGCGCCCGTGCCGAACTCCGGGTCGACGTGCGTGTCGGCGACGACCGGGATGGTGCGGTCGGTCAGCGGCAGCTTGATCTGCTTGCCGACCAGGTGCTTGTACCGCTCGTCGTCCGGGTGGACGGCGACGGCGGTGTCACCGAGCATCGTCTCGGCGCGGGTGGTGGCGACGACCAGGGTGTCCTCGCCCTCGCCGTACGTGATCGAGACGAGCTCGCCGGCGTCCTCCTGGTACTCCACCTCGATGTCGGAGATGGCGGTCAGGCAGCGCGGGCACCAGTTGATGATGCGCTCGGCACGGTAGATCAGCTCGTCTTCGTACAGCTTCTTGAAGATGGTCTGGACGGCCCTGGACAGGCCCTCGTCCATGGTGAAGCGCTCGCGCGACCAGTCGACGCCGTCGCCGAGGCGGCGCATCTGGCCGAGGATCTTGCCGCCGTACTCTTCCTTCCACTGCCAGACGCGGTCGATGAACTCCTCGCGGCCCAGGTCGTGGCGGGACTTGCCCTCCTCGGCGAGCTGCTGCTCGACCTTGTTCTGGGTGGCGATGCCGGCGTGGTCCATGCCGGGCAGCCAGAGGGCCTCGTGGCCCTGCATGCGCTTGCGGCGGGTCAGGGCGTCCATCAGCGTGTGCTGGAAGGCGTGGCCCAGGTGGAGGGAGCCGGTGACGTTCGGCGGCGGGATGACGATGGTGTACGCGGGCTTCTCGCTCGCGGCATCGGCGGTGAAGTACCCACGCTCTACCCAGCGCTCGTAGAGCTTCCCCTCTACCTCGGCCGGCGCGTACTGGGTCGGCAGTTCGGAGTTGGGGCTGCTGGGTGTCTGCGTGTTCTCGGTCACGGGCACAGTTTAGAGGCGTAACGGTCCGGTACTGAAACCGGTAATCCTGGGGGCCGGGGCCTTCCACCCGTCGCCGGTGAGCAAGGATGTGTGGACTGCATAAACATCCTGAAGGGGGACGTGGGCATGAGTTACAACCAGCCGGGACCGTACGGAGGCCAGCCGCCGCAGCAGCCCGGACCGTACGGCGCCCCGCCGCCCCCGCCCCC
>NZ_JACBGN010000205.1 GCF_013401435.1 Streptomyces sp. BR123 | reverse complement strand
GTCCTGGGGCGGGGTCACCGGGGGGTCTCGGTTTCCGGGGTGAGGAGGTCGGCGACGTCCAGGACGTGGTAGCCGCGCATCGAGGGCAGGCACCGGCCGCGCACCGGCCCGATCGCCGAAGCCCACGTCACCGGGATCGCGCCGACGCCGCGCAGCGCCCCGGCGAGGGCGCCCGCCACGGCCGCCGTGGTGTCCGCATCGCGGCCCATGTTCACCGCGGTCAGGACCGAGTCGGCGAAGTCCCCCCGGCAGGCGGCGAACGCTCCGAAGGCCAGGCCGACGGCTTCCGGGGCCAGGTCCGTCCACGGGTAGCCGCCGATCACCACCGCGGAGCGCACGGCCCGTTCGCCGCGCGGGGCGGCGGTGACGGCCCGGCGCAGGGAGCGGGCGGTCCAGGAGTCGGACGGGATGACCGAGAGGGCGGCGGAGACGACCGACGCGGGCCCGGCGCCGGCCATCGCCGCGGCGACGCCCGCCGCGACGGCCTGGCCGCCGTAGATGCCCTCTCCGTCGTGGCTGACGGTGCCGTCGATCGCGACGAGCCGGGCGGCCTCCGCCGGCCGCCCCGCCGCGAACACCCCGAACGGCGCCGCCCGCATCGCCAGGCCGTCCGACCAGGCGTGCCGGTGCTGCGCGGAGATGGGCGCCGCGAGACCCCGCCGCAGGTTCTCCAGCGTGCCCCGCTCGGAGAACCCCGCCCCGCGGAACGGGCCCTCGTCCAGGTCGGCGATCCAGTGGTGCCAGGCACGCTCCACGTGGGCGACGGTGAGCGCCGACCCGTGCCGGGCCAGCAGCAGCCCCGAGAAGATCGCGTACTCGGTGTCGTCCGTGCCCGACGGGTCGTCGGTGACGAAGCCCTCGATCCGGCCCCATCTCGCGCGGATCTCCGAGGGCTTCGTGTTCTCCGCGGGGGCGCCCAGCGCGTCGCCCACCGCGAGGCCCAGGAGGGCGCCCCTGGACCGTTCGAGGAGGACCTGCGGGGGGCAGGGGCCGCCCGGAGTGCATGCGGCGGTCAGCTCCATGGCGCGCGCCTCTCCATCCGAGGGGGTCCATCCGAGGGGGCTGGACGGGGCCATCGCGACCCCTAGGGGATTTGTGTCATGACATGCGGTTTGCCCGTTGTCGCGAAACGCCCCGCCCGTACCGTCGTCACCCGGTCGCCGACCCGCAAATGCCCAGGTAAGTACGGCCTTCCTTGCTGGCGGGCAACAGAAATCGTGCGTAGTTTCGAGGTGTTGAGGGGGAGCGGAGCGTTCCAGGGCACCCGTGTGCCCCCGTACGCACACAAGGGGAGATACGCCGCATGTCCATCATCGACACCGAAGCGCCGCTGCACACGGCCCACCGGGACAACCACACCCACCGGGACGTCAACGGCGGCTGGCTGCGGCCGGCCGTGTTCGGTGCCATGGACGGGCTCGTCTCCAACCTCGCCCTGATGACCGGCGTGGCCGGCGGCGCCGTCGCCCCGCACACCATCGTCATCACCGGGCTGGCCGGTCTCGCCGCCGGCGCCTTTTCGATGGCCGCGGGCGAGTACACCTCCGTCGCCTCGCAGCGTGAACTGGTCCTCGCCGAACTCGAGGTCGAACGGCAGCAGTTGCTGGGGCACCCCGTCGACGAGATGGAGGAGCTGGCCGAGCTGTACGTCTCGCGCGGCGTCACCCCGGCCCTCGCCCGCGAGGTCGCCATGCAGCTGTCCCGCGACCCCGACCAGGCCCTGGAGATCCACGCCCGCGAGGAGCTCGGGATCGACCCCGACGACCTGCCGTCGCCGCTGGTCGCCGCGGCGTCCTCGTTCGGCTCCTTCGCGCTCGGCGCGCTGCTGCCCGTGCTGCCCTATCTGCTCGGCGCCACGGCCCTGTGGCCCGCGGTGCTGCTCGCCCTGGCCGGACTCTTCGCCTGCGGGGCCGTCGTCTCCAAGGTCACCGCGCGGTCCTGGTGGTCCAGCGGCCTCCGGCAGCTGCTTCTGGGTGGCGCGGCCGCCGGTGTGACGTACATCCTGGGAACCTGGATCGGCACAGCCATAGGCTGACCGCGCATCGAATGAGACACTATGCAGAGCACGACATAAGTAGTTGATTACCCGGCGGTTTCGATCCCGTGTCCGCCGGGCATCACAGCAGGGCGCACCGGGCAACGATGCCCACCTTCTTCGCGCCAGGATCCGCCCGGCGCCGTGCCGCCGCACGCGCCGCAGTCCATCCCAAGCTGCCACAACACACCCCGCAGGACGCCCGCAGGACCCCGGAACACCCCTTCTCTGCCCCGTGCAGTGTCCGCATGCTGAAACGCCGATATCCGCTTCCCGGGATAGCAGCCATCATGTAACCTGCACGAAATTTCGCAGAGGGCCAACGTCGTCCCTCGGCCATGCACCAATGCCACGACGACGACGGGAGAGCCGATGCGTTCCGCATCCACGCACTCCGCGACCGGCCCCAGCAGCACCGCCTGGTCGCCCATGGACGGTCGCCCCGCCCGACAGGGCATGTACGACCCGCGCAACGAGCACGACGCCTGCGGCGTCGGCTTTGTGGCCAACCTCAGCGGCGAGGCCGGCCACACGCTGGTCGAGCAAGCGCTGACCGTACTGCGGAACCTCGAGCACCGCGGCGCCACCGGCTCCGAGCCGGACTCGGGCGACGGAGCCGGCATCCTCTGCCAGGTCCCGGACGCCTTCCTCCGCGAGGCCACCGGATTCGAGCTCCCCGAGGCCGGCGCGTACGCCGTCGGCATCGCCTTCCTCCCCGCCGACGGCACCGCACGGGCCGTCGCCGTGGAGCAGATCGAGGCCGTCGCCGCCGAGGAGAACCTCACCGTCCTCGGCTGGCGCGAGGTCCCGGTCACCCCCGAGCTGCTCGGCAACGGCGCCCGCGCCACCATGCCGGCCTTCTCACAGCTCTTCGTCGCCGACGGCGAGAACACCGGGATCGCCCTCGACCGCAAGGCGTTCGTGCTGCGCAAGCGCGCCGAACGCGAGGCCGGCGTCTATTTCCCCTCGCTGTCCGCCCGCACCATCGTCTACAAGGGCATGCTGACCACCGGCCAGCTGGAGCCCTTCTTCCCCGACCTCTCCGACCGCCGCTTCGCCTCGGCGCTCGCCCTGGTCCACTCCCGGTTCTCCACCAACACCTTCCCGTCCTGGCCGCTCGCCCACCCGTACCGGTTCGTCGCCCACAACGGCGAGATCAACACGGTCAAGGGCAACCGGAACTGGATGCGGGCCCGCGAGTCCCAGCTCGCCACCGACACCTTCGGCCAGGGCGCCCTCGACCGGATCTTCCCGATCTGCACCCCGGACGCCTCCGACTCCGCCTCCTTCGACGAGGTCCTGGAGCTCCTGCACCTCGGCGGCCGCTCCCTGCCCCACGCCGTGCTGATGATGATCCCGGAGGCCTGGGAGAACCACACCTCCATGGACCCGGCACGCCGCGCCTTCTACCAGTACCACTCCACGATGATGGAGCCCTGGGACGGCCCGGCCTGCGTCACCTTCACCGACGGCACCCAGGTCGGCGCGGTCCTCGACCGCAACGGCCTGCGCCCCGGCCGCTACTGGGTCACCGACGAGGGCCTCGTCGTGCTCTCCTCCGAGGTCGGCGTCCTCGACATCGACCCCGCCAAGGTCGTCCGCAAGGGCCGCCTCCAGCCCGGCCGCATGTTCCTCGTCGACACCGCCCAGAACCGGATCATCGAGGACGACGAGATCAAGGCCGAGCTGGCCGCCGCCGCCCCGTACGCCGAATGGCTCGACTCCGGCGAGATCGAGCTGACGGACCTGCCCGAGCGCGAGCACGTCGTGCACACCCACGCCTCGGTCACCCGCCGCCAGCAGACCTTCGGCTACACCGAGGAAGAGCTCCGCGTCATCCTCGCGCCGATGGCCCGCACCGGCGCCGAGCCGATCGGCTCCATGGGCACCGACTCCCCCATCGCCGCCCTCTCCGAGCGGCCCCGGCTCCTCTTCGACTACTTCACCCAGCTCTTCGCGCAGGTCACCAACCCGCCGCTGGACGCCATCCGCGAGGAGCTCGTCACCTCGCTCGTGTCCTCCCTCGGACCGCAGGGCAACCTGCTGGAGCCCACCGCCGCGTCCTGCCGCAGCGTCACGCTCCCCTTCCCGGTGATCGACAACGACGAGCTGGCCAAGCTCATCCACATCAACGCCGACGGCGACATGCCCGGCATGAAGGCCGCCACCCTCTCGGGCCTCTACCGGGTCTCCGGTGGCGCCGACGCCCTCGCCGCCCGCATCGCCGAGATCCGCGCCGAGGCCGACGCCGCCATCGCGGGCGGCGCCCGCCTCATCGTCCTCTCGGACCGGCACTCCGACGCCGAGCACGCGCCGATCCCGTCGCTGCTGCTCACCGCCGCCGTGCACCACCACCTCATCGCCACCAAGCAGCGCACCCAGGTGGGCCTGCTGGTCGAGGCCGGCGACGTCCGCGAGGTCCACCACGTCGCCCTGCTCATCGGCTACGGCGCCGCCGCCGTCAACCCGTACCTCGCCATGGAGTCCGTCGAGGACCTGCTGCGCGACGGCACGTTCATCGAGGGCATCGAGCCCGAGAAGGCCATCCGGAACCTGATCCATGCCCTCGGCAAGGGCGTCCTGAAGGTCATGTCCAAGATGGGCATCTCCACCGTCGCCTCCTACCGCGGCGCCCAGGTCTTCGAGGCCGTCGGCCTCGACGAGGAGTTCGTCGAGACCTACTTCCAGGGCACCGCCACCAAGATCGGCGGCGCCGGCCTCGACGTCATCGCCAGGGAAGTCGCCGCCCGCCACGCCAAGGCCTACCCCGCCTCCGGGATCGCCCCCGCGCACCGCGCGCTGGAGATCGGCGGCGAGTACCAGTGGCGCCGCGAGGGAGAGCCGCACCTGTTCGACCCGGAGACGGTCTTCCGCCTCCAGCACGCCACCCGCAACCGCCGGTACGACATCTTCAAGAAGTACACGGACCGGGTGAACGAGCAGTCCGAGCGCCTCATGACGCTCCGCGGCCTCTTCGCCTTCAAGAGCGACCGCCCCGCCATCCCCGTGGACGAGGTCGAGCCCGTCTCCGAGATCGTCAAGCGGTTCTCCACCGGCGCCATGTCGTACGGCTCCATCTCCAAGGAGGCGCACGAGACCCTCGCCATCGCCATGAACCAGCTGGGCGGCAAGTCCAACACCGGTGAGGGCGGCGAGGACCCGGACCGCCTGTACGACCCGGCCCGCCGGTCGTCGATCAAGCAGGTCGCCTCCGGCCGCTTCGGCGTCACCTCCGAGTACCTGGTCAACGCGGACGACATCCAGATCAAGATGGCCCAGGGCGCCAAGCCCGGCGAGGGCGGCCAGCTGCCCGGCCACAAGGTCTACCCGTGGGTCGCCAAGACCCGGCACTCCACCCCGGGCGTCGGCCTCATCTCCCCGCCGCCGCACCACGACATCTACTCCATCGAGGACCTCGCCCAGCTCATCCACGACCTCAAGAACGCCAACCCGGCCGCCCGCATCCACGTGAAGCTGGTGTCCGAGGTCGGCGTCGGCACGGTCGCGGCAGGCGTCTCCAAGGCCCACGCGGACGTCGTCCTCATCTCCGGCCACGACGGCGGCACCGGCGCCTCCCCGCTCACCTCGCTCAAGCACGCCGGCGGCCCCTGGGAGCTCGGCCTCGCCGAAACCCAGCAGACCCTGCTGCTCAACGGGCTGCGCGACCGGATCGTCGTCCAGACCGACGGCCAGCTCAAGACCGGCCGCGACGTCGTCATCGCCGCCCTGCTCGGCGCCGAGGAGTTCGGCTTCGCCACCGCCCCGCTCGTCGTCTCCGGCTGCGTCATGATGCGCGTCTGCCACCTCGACACCTGCCCCGTCGGCATCGCCACCCAGAACCCGGTCCTGCGCGACCGCTTCTCCGGCAAGCCCGAATTCGTCGTCAACTTCTTCGAGTTCATCGCCGAGGAGGTCCGCGAACTCCTCGCCGAGCTGGGCTTCCGCACCCTCGCAGAGGCCGTCGGCCACGCCGAACTGCTCGACACCGCCAAGGCCGTCACCCACTGGAAGGCGCAGGGCCTCGACCTGGAGCCGCTCTTCCACGTGCCCGACCTGCCCGACGGCGCCGTCCGCCACGCCCTGGTCGCCCAGGACCACGGCTTGGAGAAGGCCCTCGACAACGAGCTGATCGAGCTCGCCGCCGACGCCCTGAACGCGGCCACCGCCGAAGAGGCCCAGCCCGTCCGCGCCCAGGTCGCCATCCGCAACATCAACCGGACCGTCGGCACCATGCTCGGCCACGAGGTCACCAAGAAGTTCGGCGGCGCGGGCCTGCCCGCCGACACCATCGACCTCACCTTCACCGGCTCCGCCGGCCAGTCCTTCGGCGCCTTCCTGCCGAGCGGCATCACCCTCCGACTGGAGGGCGACGCCAACGACTACGTGGGCAAGGGCCTCTCCGGCGGCCGCATCGTCGTCCGCCCGGACCGCGCCGCCGACCACCTCGCCGAATACAGCACCATCGCCGGAAACACCATCGGCTACGGCGCCACCGGCGGCGAGATGTTCCTGCGCGGCCGCACCGGCGAACGCTTCTGCGTCCGGAACTCCGGAGCCCTGGTCGTCTCGGAAGGCGTGGGCGACCACGGCTGCGAGTACATGACCGGAGGCACCGCCGTCGTCCTCGGCGGGACCGGCCGCAACTTCGCGGCCGGCATGTCCGGCGGCGTCGCGTACGTCGTGGACCTCGACCCGCGGCAGGTCAACGCCGGCAACGCGGGGGCCGTCGAGACCCTCTCCGACGAGGACAAGCGGTGGCTGCACGATGTGGTGCGCCGCCACGAGGAGGAGACCGGCTCGACCGTCGCCGCGAAGCTCCTCGCTGACTGGGACGCCGCGGCGGCCCGCTTCAGCAAGATCATCCCGACCACGTACAAGGCAGTGCTCGCCGCCAAGGACGCCGCTGAGCGGGCCGGACTCTCCGAGTCCGAGACCACCGAGAAGATGATGGAGGCGGCGACCCATGGCTGACCCGAAGGGCTTCCTCACCACCACCCGCCAGACCGCCTGCTCCCGCCCCGTCGAGGAGCGGCTGAAGGACTGGAACGAGGTCTACGTCCCCGGCTCCCTGCTCCCCATCATCAGTGAGCAGGCCGGACGCTGCATGGACTGCGGCATCCCGTTCTGCCACAACGGCTGCCCGCTCGGGAACCTCATTCCCGAGTGGAACGACTACGCCTACCGCGAGGACTGGGCGGCCGCCTCCGAGCGCCTGCACGCCACGAACAACTTCCCGGAGTTCACCGGCCGCCTGTGCCCCGCCCCGTGCGAGTCGGCGTGCGTGCTCGGCATCAACCAGCCGGCGGTCACCATCAAGAACGTCGAGGTCTCCATCATCGACAGGGCGTGGGACAACGGCGGCGTCGCCCCGCAGGCCCCCGACCGCCTCTCCGGCAAGACCGCCGCCGTCATCGGCTCCGGCCCGGCCGGCCTCGCCGCCGCCCAGCAGCTCACCCGCGCCGGCCACACCGTCGTCGTGTACGAGCGCGCCGACCGCATCGGCGGCCTGCTGCGCTACGGCATCCCCGAGTTCAAGATGGAGAAGGTGCACATCAACCGCCGCATCGAGCAGATGCGCGCGGAGGGCACCAAGTTCCGCACCGGCATCGAGGTCGGCCGCGACATCACCGCCACCGACCTGCGCAAGCGGTTCGACGCCGTCGTCATCGCCGCCGGCGCCACCGTCTCCCGTGACCTGCCCGTCCCCGGCCGCGACCTGAACGGCATCCACTTCGCCATGGAGTACCTGCCGCTCGCCAACAAGGTCCAGGAAGGCGACTTCGTCGCCCCGCCCATCACCGCCGAGGGCAAGCACGTCGTCGTCATCGGCGGCGGCGACACCGGCGCCGACTGCGTGGGCACCGCCCACCGCCAGGGCGCCCTCTCGGTCACCCAGCTGGAGATCATGCCCCGCCCCAACGAGGAGCGGAACCCGGTCGCCCAGCCCTGGCCGACCTTCCCCATGCTCTACAAGGTCACCTCGGCCCACGAGGAGGGCGGCGAGCGGGTCTACTCCGTCTCCACCACCCACTTCGAGGGCGACGAGGACGGCAACGTCCAGGCCCTGCACCTGGTCGAGGTCGAATTCGTCGACGGCAAGCTCGTCCAGCGGGAGGGCACCGAGCGCCGCATCCCGGCCCAGCTGGTCACCCTCGCGATGGGCTTCACCGGCACCGACAAGTCCAACGGCCTGGTCGAGCAGTTCGGCCTGCAGCTGGACGAGCGCGGCAACATCGCCCGCGACGCCGCCTACGCCACCAACGTCGACGGCGTCTACGTCGCCGGCGACGCCGGCCGGGGCCAGTCCCTCATCGTGTGGGCCATCGCGGAGGGCCGCTCCGCGGCCCGCGGAGTCGACCGCTACCTGACGGGCAGCAGCACCCTCCCGTATCCGGTCAAGCCGACGGACCGCGCGCTGGCGGTCTGATCCTCCTGACGCCGGCCTCGCACCGCTCGGCCGCAGGCGGCCTCCCGGGCTTCGTCCGGCTGCGCCGGCCTCCGGCCGTCGGCTCGGCGCCGGCGCCCTGCAGTAACCCCGGCTTCGGCCAGGACCCCTCCCTGAACGGGAGGACCCCTCACACGGTCCGTACAACGGCGTACGGGACTCGACACGGCGCCCGCCACCTTCCCCGACCAGGGACGGCGGGCGCCGTGGCGCGCGGGGTGTCAGGCCTCGGGCGCGAACTCGTACCGGAGCTCGTAGAGGTGCCCGGCCTTCACCATGACCGTGACCTCGACGGGCCGGTCACCGTCTCCGTACACCGTGCGGAGGGTACGCAGGACCGGCAGCTCACCGGGGAGGCGCAGCGCTGCGTACTGCTCTTGCGTGGCGACCCGGGCGGAGACCCGGTCCACGCTGCGGCGCGGCGGGAAGCCGAGCTCGACCAGCAGGGTCGGCGTGCCGCCGCGGATCCGACGCGGCTCGCCCAGGGCCGTGCCCCGGGCGATGTCCGGCGGGTAGTACGAACTCACCAGCTCGGCGGGCTCCCCGTCGACGCTGACCCGCTGCCGCCGCCGGACGCCGAGTCCTGCTGACCGGCCCGCGGGCGGGGCTCGGGCACGGCACGGGCAGGTGGTGCGCCGTCGGGGTGCGCACCACCCGCCCCGTGCGTGGCGTCTACTGCGCCGGGTCCTCGCGCGGCGGTTCGTCGTCATCGCCCCGGCGGAGGGTGTGGAGCCCGCGCTGCGGGGTCCAGGTGCGGATCACCAGCTCGTCGCCGTCGACGCCGATGTGGACGACCTCCGTCAGGTCGGCGTGGAACAGGTGGAACGGGTGCGGGGTCTGCGTCTCCTCCGCGTACCGGTGCAGCTCGGGCGGGTCCACCTGCTCGATCGCCCGCCCGGAGATCCGTACGTCCCCGTCGGGCATGGTCTCGCCCTCGCCCGGGTTGCTGTGCAGGGCGAAGCGCGGGTCGCGCTGGAGGTCGCGGGCCTTCATGGAGCCCTGCATCATGCCGAGCCACAGCTCCCCGCCGCGGATGTCGACGTTCATACCGGTCAGCCGCGGAGAGCCGTCCTTGCGGAGGGTGCCGAGGACGTGGTGGGGGTACTGCGCGAAGCGGGCCCGGACGGTGGCCGCGAATGCCGGTTCCTGTTTTTCGAACGCTGCCCAGTTGTTCGTCGTCATGCGTCCATCAAAGCGCGCGGCAGCGGCGGCCGCCGGTCAGGCGCGCACGATGCCCGCCGCACGGGCCGCCGCCAGCCAGGCCGGGAACTCCCCGACCAGCCGGTCGTACAACTCCCGGTCCGGCATCGCGCGGGGGTCGGGGCCCGCGTGGAAGTAGCCCGCGTTGTCGACGACCCGACGGGACGGCACGGGCAGATCGTCGAGGCGGCGCAGGAAGTCGAACTGCTTGCTGTGGGTGTCGCCGAAGCCGACGAACTGCCAGAAGAGCGGCAGCCTGGCCGCCTTGCACAGGTACTTCTCCGCGGCGAGCCGGCTGACCGGGCCGCCGTCGGTCTGGAAGACGACCAGGGCGGGTACGGCCGATCCCGAGTCCAGGTAGTGGTCGATGACCGCGTCCATCGCCGCGTGGTACGAGGTCTTGCCCATGTGGCCGAGGCGGGAGGCGATCTCGGCCACGCGCCCGGCGTGCCGGGAGAGCGGTATCTCCTCGACCGCGTCGACGTCGGTGGAGAAGAACACCACCGGGACGCGGCCGTCGTCGTCCAGGTGCGCCGACAGGCCGAGCACCCGGTCCGCGAGCGCCTGCACGGTGCCGTCCCGGTAGTACGGGCGCATCGACCCCGAGTGGTCGAGGACCAGGTAGACGGAGGCGCGGCCGCCCTGCAGCCCGTGCTCGCGCAGTGCGGTCCCGGCGGTCTTGTAGAGGCTCACCAGGGCCGGAGCGGTCTGTTCGATCTTGCGGAGGTCGATCGCGCTGGCCGTCATGGGCCGAGGGTACGGCAGGGCGCGGGCACCGCGGTGCCGGTCTCGAATGCCGGGGCGCATGCCCGTACGCGTGCCGGGGCTCGTGCCCGTGAGGCGGGCCGCGGGCATGATGTGTGCATGTCGATGCTGCTGCGCAACCTGCTGCTCCTGGTGGTGGAGTGCGGCGCCGTGCTGCTGCTGCGCGAGCCGGTGCCGTGGATTCCGGTCCTGCTGGCCGTCTTCGTCGTCGGTTCGGGCGTACTGCACGGAACCGACGCCGAGTTCACCCCGCGCTTCGCGGTCGCGCTCGCCGCCGTGGGGGTTGCCGAACTCGCCGTCCGGGCGTGGGGGCTGCCGGACCCGCGGGCGACGGCGGCCGGGCTGGGGGTCGCGGTGCTGCTCGTCGTCCAGACGGCCCTCGTGGTCCGATACGCGCGGCGGCCGCGCCCGCGCCCGCGGCGGCGCCGCGCCTGAGGCCGGCCCGACCGGGCCGCCCTGGCAGAGGGCCGGGGAGATCGAACAGAATGCCCGCATGACGCCCGCACCCCCGCCCGTGCCCGCACCTGGGTCCCCGACCGCGCCCGAGTCCGGCGCCGGTTCCCCGGCCGCGCCCGAGGCCGGCGCCGAGCCCGGCGCCGAGCCCGGCGCCGGGACCGGGCCGGACCCGCGCTCCCGGGCCCGGGCCTTCGACGGTGCCGCCGCGCTGTACGCCGCGTACCGGCCCGGCTATCCGGGCGGGCTCTTCGACGCCGTCGAGGAACTCGCCGGGCGCCCGCTGCGCGGGGCCCGCGTGGCCGACATCGGCGCCGGGACCGGCGTCGGCACCGCCCTGCTGCACACCCGCGGAGCCCGCGTCCTCGCCGTCGAACCGGGCGGAGGCATGGCCGCCGAGTTCCGGCGGGCCCACCCGCACATCCCGCTCGTCAGCGGGGACGGCAACCGCCTGCCGCTCGCCGGCTCCGCGTTCGACCTGCTCACCTACGCCCAGGCCTGGCACTGGACCGACCCCGTCCGTGCCGTCCCCGAGGCCCGGCGCGTACTCCGCCCCGGCGGCGCGCTCGCGCTCTGGTGGAACGACCCGGACACCGCCGTCGACTGGATCGCCGGGCAGGAAGCCCGGATCCGCGGCTTCTTCCACGCCGACGTGGCCCTGTCCCGGGCGCTGCCCGCCGAGCTCGCGTTCGCCACCCGCGCGGTGCGGTGGTCGCGCCGGATCCCCCTCGAAGCGCACCTCGCCAACCTCGCCAGCCACTCCCCGTTCCTCGTCGTCGGCCCCGACCGCACCCGGGAGTTCGTGGACGCCGAACGGGCCCTGCTCGACCCGCTCTTCCCGGACGGTACGGTCGAGGAGCGCTACGTCACCACCCTCAGCCTGGCCCGCGTATGAGACGGATACCGCTGCTCGCCCTGCCGGTGCTGTGCTGCGCCGGCCTGGCCGCGTGCGCGCCGTTCGACGGCTCCGCCGAGGCCGACGTCCGCTACGCGGAGGACTTCAACAGCCACGAGCCGCTGCTGGTGCAGGGCTACCCGACGGACGGATCGCTGCGCCTCGTCCAGCAGGTCGTCTGGCGGATCGCTGACGGCGACCCGGACCGGCTGGAGGACCTTTCCGGCAGCGACGCCTCGCCGCAGGAGCGGGCGGGCACGGCTCGCCGCTGGACCACCGAGTTCCGCGAGGGGGCCGGGGGGAAGGCCACGGCGGTCTTCTGCGAACCCGGCGAGGTCCACCAGGCGGTGGTACTGCGCTTCCCCGGCACGGGCCAGACCAAGGTCCTGCACGTCCGGCTCGACGGCATCGGCGGCGAGGACGGCTGGCGCGTACGGATGAACGAGGCCGCGGGCGCGCCGCCGGAGCCGCTGCCGCCCTGCGCCGAACTGTGACCCGGCCCTAACCTCGGCACCAGAAGGCTCCCACCCGCTGCGGGAAGGCAGGCGCGACGATGGCCTCGGCACCCCAGAAGATCACCACGTTCCTGATGTTCGAGGGCAGGGCGGAGGAGGCCATGGCCTTCTACACCTCCCTTTTCGACGACGCCGAGGTCGTCGACGTCACCCGCTACGGCGCCGAGGGGCCCGGCCCGGAGGGCAGCGTGCAGCACGCCACGTTCTCGCTCGCCGGGCAGCGGTTCATGTGCATCGACAGTTACGTCAAACACGAGTTCGGCTTCACCCCGGCGGTCTCCCTCTTCGTCCGGTGCGACTCCGAGGCCGAACTCGACCGCCTCTACGCGGCCCTCGCCGAGCAGGGCGCCGAGTTGATGCCCGTCGGCGACTACGGCTTCAGCGCCCGCTTCGGCTGGGTCAACGACCGCTTCGGGGTCTCCTGGCAGCTCAACCTGCCGTCCTGACGACCGCCTCCGCCACGACCGCCTCCGCCACGACCGCCGCCCGGCAGGCCCGGGGGCTGCCCCAGGCGTCCCGCAGCGGGCGGGCCTTGCGCAGCCACAGCGACAGGTCCAGTTCCTCGGTGTAGCCGACTGCGCCGTGCACCTGCAGCGCCGTCAGGGCCGCCCCGTACGCCGCCTCGCCCGCCGCGAGCTTCGCCGCCGCGACCTCGCCGGGGGCGAGGGACAGGGCCGCCGCCCACAGCAGCGGTCGGGCGAACTCCAGGGCCAGGAGCGTGTCCGCCAGCCGGTGCTTGACCGCCTGGAAGCCCCCGATCGGCATGCCGAACTGGGTGCGCTGCCGGGCGTACTCCACCGTGCGGGCCAGCAGTTCCCCGCCCACGCCGAGGCACTGGGCCGCCGTCAGCAGCCGCGCCCAGCCGGCCGCCTCCCGGGCCGCGGCCGTGACGTGCGGGCCGGCGGCGAGGAGCTCGCCCCCGGCCGGCGGGAGGGACAGCCGGCGCGCCGGGTCCGCCGACCGCAGC
>NZ_JACBGN010000204.1 GCF_013401435.1 Streptomyces sp. BR123 | reverse complement strand
GGGGAACCACCGGAAGGGCTGCGGGGCGCGGCGGGCCGTTCGGGCGCACGGGGGTGCGTGCACCGCGTAGCCTTTCGGGTGTGGGTCGCGCAAAACGTTGCGGCCGTTTTTTGCAGGTCGCAGGTCGAAACCCGACTCTTGAGCCTTGGAGGATGCAGTGCGTTTGCAGGTCGTCGATCACCCGTTGGTGGCGCACAAGCTGACCACTCTGCGCGACAAGCGCACCGACTCCCCCACCTTCCGCCGTCTCGCCGACGAGCTGGTGACGCTCCTCGCGTACGAGGCCACCCGGGACGTGCGCACCGAGCAGTCGGACATCGAGACCCCGGTCGCCGCGACCACCGGTGTGAAGCTGTCGCACCCGCGCCCGCTGGTCGTGCCGATCCTGCGCGCCGGCCTGGGCATGCTGGACGGCATGGTGCGGCTGCTGCCGACCGCCGAGGTGGGCTTCCTGGGCATGGTCCGCAACGAGGAGACCCTGGAGGCCTCCACGTACGCGACGCGCATGCCGGAGGACCTCTCCGGGCGCCAGGTCTACGTGGTCGACCCGATGCTGGCCACGGGCGGCACCCTGGTCGCGGCGATCCAGGAGCTGATCAAGCGCGGCGCCGACGACGTCACGGCCGTGGTGCTGCTGGCCGCGCCGGAGGGCGTCGAGGTCATGGAGCGCGAACTCGCGGGCACGCCGGTGACGGTGGTGACGGCCGCCGTGGACGAGCGGCTCAACGAGCACGGCTACATCGTGCCGGGGCTGGGCGACGCGGGCGACCGCATGTACGGCTCGGCGGAGTAGCCGCACCGCAGCAGGGCGGGACGGCGGTCCGGGCGCCGCGGGAACCGGGGCGTGGGGCGCGAGGGCGGCTCCGCGCCCCGGTCGGCGTCGGCAGGGGCGTCCCGGTCGGCGTCGGCAGGTGCGTCCCGGTCGGCGTCAGCAGGTGGCGGCGGGCGCGGGCTGGGGGTTGGCCAGCAGGGCCAGTTCCTTGTCCGCGGCTTCCTGAGGGCTGAGCTGGGTGAAGGCGTCGCCGAGGATCAGATCGACGTCGCCGCCCTCGCGGGCGTCGTTCTGCAGGGTGTCGCCGTCGATCTGGGTGCCCAGGACGGAGTAGACCGCCTTGTCCGTCTTCGCGGAGCCGAGCAGTATCCCGGTCCCGGGGACCTTCTTGTCGAAGTCGGCGGGGGCGTTGCCGACCTGGCCGACGGTGAAGCCGCGCTTCTTCAGCTCGTCGCCGACTGCCTTGGCGAGTCCGGCGCGCTGCGTGGCGTTGTACACGTTGACCGTGATGTCGCCGGGCTTCGGGAGCACGACTGCCGGAGCCGCGCCGGCGGAGGGCGCGCCGGCCGGGACCGCGCCCGGCTTGGGCTTGGCGCTCGGGCAGTTCTCCGCGGCGGTGCCGCGCTTGCCCCGGCCGTCGCCGTCGCCGCGGAACACGTGGATGAGCTGCAGCGATCCGTAGGCCAGCACGGCGAGGCCGAGGACTGCGCCGAGCAGGGTGAAGACGATCCTGCGGCGGCGCCGAGGCCGGCTCAGACGGGGGTAGGCCGTCCCCGTGACGCGGTACTTTCCGCCCATGCCGGGGGGAGTGAGCATGCTCATGGGCGCAGCGTAATACCGGCCGGGGTGGATGCCCACCAAATGATCTGTTGATAGGGCAAGACCGACCCGAAAGGCGCAATTCGCGCAAAAGAGGCCCGGGGTGGGAGTGTCCGGGCCGTGCGGGGTCGTGGGGGGCCGCGTGGAGCCGCGCGGGGGCGCGCGGGGCGCGCGGACAGGGCGGCGTGCCGCCCCGGTTGCGGGCGGGCCGGTGTGCGGCGACGGGGGTGGCCGGAGGCGTCAGTCCATTTCGAGCACGCGCGCGTGCAGCACCTGGCGCTGCTGCAGGGCCGCGCGCACGGCGCGGTGCAGGCCGTCCTCCAGGTACAGGTCGCCCTGCCACTTCACGACGTGCGCGAAGAGGTCCCCGTAGAAGGTCGAGTCCTCGGCGAGCAGCGTCTCGAGGTCCAGCTGCCCCTTGGTCGTCACCAACTGGTCGAGCCGGACCGGGCGCGGGGCGACATCCGCCCACTGCCGGGTGGTTTCCCTGCCGTGGTCGGGGTACGGCCGCCCGTTTCCGATGCGCTTGAAGATCACACGGAAAGCCTACCGGGCCGGTGGCAGCGGGCGCAGCCTCGCGGCGGCGGCGCAAAGGTGGCATCCACGGCCATATCGGGAGCGAGCGGCGTACGGGTGAACCGCGGCAGGCCGGGAGTTGCGGCGGCCGGCCGCGGACGAGGGCTACGCGTCGGCGCTGCGCGGGCGGTCGGCCCAGGCGTCGCTCTCCGCATAGTGGTTGTCGTACACCGGCTGGCTGTCCAGGACGTCCCGGACGGTGGCCTCGCCGGCGCGGACCCGGCCGAGCAGCCGGTAGTAGTCGAAGCGGCCCATGCCGGGGGTGAAGCCGACGAAGACCTCGGCGGTATGGCCGGGGTGGGGCGCGAAAGCGTGCTTCACGCCGGGCGGAACGGAGAGGAAGTCGCCGGCGGCGAGGGTCCGGACCTCGTCGCCGACGAGGACGTCCAGCCGCCCGGAGAGGACGTGGAAGAACTCGGTCGCCTTGGTGTGGAAGTGCACCGGGGCGCCGGCCGCGTCCGCCTCGAAGGAGGCCGTGTTGCAGGTGAGTTCTGCGGTGTCAGTGAGCAGGGTGATGGTGCTGCCGGGGCCGTCGGTGATGGTCTCGGCTGTGGTGGCGCGGGTGAGGACCGTCTTCGCCGTCGTCGCTTCGCTGTTCATGACCACGAAGCTACGGCCCCGTTTGACCGGTGGCAGGGGTCAATCGGGGCGCGCTTTCCCCGGTCGATTCCGTTCGGTGCCCGGGCCCCGCGGCCGGTCTCACCCTTTCGGCTCCGCCTTTCCCGGCTTCGGGTTCGGCTCCGGTTTCGGCTTCGCCTTTGCGGCGGCCTTCGTCTCCTGCTTGTAGGCCCGCACCCTGGCCAGGGACTCCGGGCCGGTGATGTCGGCCGCCGACCGGTAGACGCCCGCCTCGCCGTAACTCCCGGCCGCCTCGCGCCACCCCTGGGGGCGTACGCCGAGCTGCTTGCCCAGCAGCGCCAGGAAGATCCGGGCCTTCTGGTCCCCGAACCCCGGCAGGTCCCTGAGCCGCTCCAGCAGCTCGGCGCCGGTGCCGGCGTCGGCCCACAGGGCCGCCGCGTCCCCGCCGTAGTGCTCCACGAGGTACGCGCACAGCTGCTGGACCCGCTTCGCCATCGCCCCGGGATAGCGGTGCACTGCCGGTTTCGCGGAGAGCAGCGCGGCGAAGGCCTCGGGGTCGCAGGCCGCGATCGCGTGGGCATCCAGGTCGTCCGCCCCCATCCGCCGGGCAATGGTGTACGGGCCGGAGAACGCCCACTCCATCGGCACCTGCTGGTCCAGCAGCATGCCGACCAGCGCGGCGAGGGGACTGCGGCCGAGCAGCTCGTCGGCCTCCGGCTGCTGGGCGAGCCGCATCGTGATGTCCATGGACCCAGCCTCCCGCGTGGCCGTGTTCCCCGCGCGCTTGGCGCACCGCGCGCCTAGCGTGAGTAACCGGAAAAACGCCACGACCAGGAACGAGCACGACACAGGAGTCGATCGATCATGGCTGAGTTCTCGGAAGGTGCGCCCTGCTGGGTGGACGCGATGTTCAAGGACGTGGAGGGCGCGAAGACCTTCTACGGCGAGGTGCTGGGGTGGACCTTCGGCGAGGCGTCCAGCGAGTACGGCAACTACACGCAGGCTTATTCGGACGGCAAGGCGGTCGCGGCCGTCGTCCCGCCGATGCCGGGCGCGGACGCCCCCTCGCAGTGGTGTCTGTACTTCGCCTCGCCCGACGCGGCGGCCACCGCCGAGAAGATCAAGGCGGCCGGCGGCACGGTGATGATGGGCCCGATGCAGGTCGGCAGCTTCGGCACGATGGTCATCGCGCAGGAGCCGAGCGGCGCGGTCTTCGGCGTCTGGCAGCCCGGCGACCACAAGGGCTTCGAGAAGATGGGCGAGCCGGGCTCCTACGCGTGGGCGGAGGTCTTCACCCGGGACACAAACAAGGTCGATTCCTTCCTCCCGCAGGTCTTCCCGTACGGCGCCCGGCAGATGGAACCGGGCGACAGCCCCGAGGCGGCCGGGATGGACTTCCGGGTCTTCAACGCGGGCGGCCCCGACAAGCCCGTGCTCGGCCGGATGCTGATGGGTGGGGACTTCCCGCCCGAGATCCCCTCGTACATCCAGGTCTACTTCGGGGTCGCGGACTGCGACGAGGCGGTGGCGAAGGCGAAGAAGCTGGGCGGCGCGCTCCACTTCGGCCCGATGGACACCCCGTTCGGCCGGTTCGCCGCGCTGACGGACCAGCAGGGCGCCGCGTTCGCGGTCATCGACATGTCGACGACGTCCGGCGAGATGCCGCAGATGACGGACGTCTGACCGGCCGCCGGGAACCGAGGACCGCGGTTTCGGCCGGCCACCCGCAGCGGGTGGCCGACCGGCCGCCGCCGTACGACACACACCCGTACGCGTGCGACACACCCGTACACACCCGTACGACGCAACGCACCACACCCGTACGCCGCACTCGCAGCCCCATCCGTATGCCACCACCCGCACGAGTCACGAGTGGGGACACCTTCCATGAGCCTGAGCATCCGCAACCGGCTGGCCGGCACCGTCACCGACGTCGCCGCCGGCGAGGCCATGACCACGGTGAAGGTCCGGCTGGAGGGCGGTCAGGACATCGTCGCCGCCATCACCAGCGACGCTGCCCGGGAGCTCGGCCTGGCGGCCGGCTCGGCGGTCAGGGCCCTGGTGAAGGCCACCGAGGTGGCCTTGGCCAACGAAGCCGTCGACAACATCAGCATCCGCAACCAGCTGGCCGGCACCGTCGCCGGCATCTCCGTGGGCGCCGCCATGGCCACGGTCACGGTCGTCGTCAACGACAGCGTGCTCACCGCCGCCGTCACCAGGGACGCCGTGGAGGCGCTCGGCCTGGCCGCCGGGGCGCCGGTCATCGCGCTGATCAAGTCGACGGAGGTCGCCCTGGCCCTCGACTGACCGGCCGGGCCGGGCCGGGACCAGGATCGGGGTCCGGATCGGGGTCCGGATCGGGGTCAGAACCGGGTCAGAACCGGGTCAGGACGGGGCGGTCGCGGGCTGGTCGCCCAGGGCGGCGACGAGGAGGACGTACGCGTGGTCCGCCTCCGGGGTCAGCTCGGCCTCGATCTCGTCGTCGGTCCGCCCGGCCAGGGTGAGTTCCTGGACGCGCCGGAACAGCAGCCGGTCCGCGGCGGCTATCAGGGCCGCGGCGGTTCGGGGGGCGATGGCCGGGGCCGTCCGCGGTGTGGCGGCGGCGAGGGCCTTGGCGAGCGCCTCCTCGCGCAGGTCGTGCAGCTCGCGCAGGCGTGCGCAGAGCGTGGGGCTGTCGGCGACCATGCGGGCGAAGGCGAGGCCGGTGAACCCGGCGACCGGGCTGTGCTCGACGAGCGTGGCGCGGAAGGCCCGTCCGAGGGCGACGAGCGGTGCCTCGCCGGGGGCGCGCTCGGCGACCGTCCGCGCAAGGAGCTGCGTGAACACCTCGTGGTGGTCGAGGGCCAGGTCCTCCTTGCGCGGGAAGTAGTTGGTGACCGTCTTCTTCGCGACGCGCGCGGCGGCGGCGATCTCGGCGATGGTCGTCTGCTCGAAGCCCTGCTCGATGAAGAGCCGGGTGGCGCAGTCGGAGATCAGCTGCCTGGTCTCCTGCTTCTTGGACTCACGGAGCCCCAGCTCGGTACCCATGCGCGAAATATTACCCCCGTAGCAAAATTCCCCCTTGCCAGCCGCGATGCCCTCAGAGTAAATTTACATCCGAGGTAAAAATCGCCTGAGAGGTTCAGTGTCCTGAGGGAGGCGCCGTGCACGTGATCACCCCCGCCGCGGGGAACGTCACCGAAACCCCGAACGCCCGTATGACCGGCCTGGCCGCACCCAGCCGGGGCAGCACCGAGATCAGCACTTGGGCCGTGGCCATGGAAGCCGGCCGCACCGGCCCCGAGCACTCCGTCAGCCGCGAACAGGTCTGGACGGTGACCGCCGGATCCCTGGAGATCACCTGCGGCGGCCGCACCGAGACGGTCGTGGCCGGGCAGACCCTCGTCCTCCCGCCGGACCGGATACGCCGGGTCCACGCCCCGCAGGCGGCCGAGGCGCACGTCGCCATGCGCACGGACGGCGTGGTCTGCGTCCCCGGCGCCGAGGGCGCCCGCTCCCTGCCCTGGGCCTCCTGAGCCCGGCGGACCAGGACGCATGGGCGAGCCGGACGGGCCGCGGTCCGACGTGTGGGCGACAGGTGCCGCCTACGAGCGGTACATGGGCCGGTGGAGCAGGCTCGTGGCGGAGCAGTTCGCACAGCGGTCGGCGGACGTCGCGGACGGGCTGCGCTGGCTCGACGTGGGATGCGGCACCGGGGCGCTGTCCGCGGCGGTGGCCGCCCGGCGGCACCCCCGGCTCGTGGTGGGAGCCGACCGGTCCGCGGGCTTCGTCGCCACGGCCCGCGCAGCCGCGCCGCCCTCGGGGCCGGAGCACTTCGTCGTGGCCGACGCGACGTGCCTGCCGACCCGCGACGCCGTGTTCGACGCGGCCGTCAGCGGCCTGGCGCTCAACTTCTTCCCCGACCCCTCCGCGGCGGTCGCGGAGATGGCCCGGGTGGTCCGGCCCGGCGGACTCGTCGCGGCGTACGTGTGGGACTACGCCGAGGGCATGTCCTTTCTGCGCCGTTTCTGGGATGCCGCCCGGCGGGCGGACCCTTCCGCCGCCGCGCTGGACGAGGGCCGGCGGTTCCCGCTCTGCCGTCCGGAGCCGCTCCGCGCGGCCTGGGCCGGAGCGGGGCTCGCCGACGTGTCCGTGGCCGCGATCGAGGTGCCGACCGTGTTCACCGGCTTCGCCGACCTGTGGGAGCCCTTCCTCGCCGGACAGGGCCCGGCCCCCGCCTACACGGCCGCCCTGGCCCCGGCCGCCCGTGCCCGGCTGCGCGACGAGCTCCGGGCGGCCGTCCCCCGGAACGCGGACGGCACCGTCGCCCTCACCGCCCGCGCCTGGACGGTGAGCGGCCGCCGCCCGGGCCGTACGCAGGGGTGACGGACCGGGCGCTGCGCAAAGGGCGTCCGCGACGAGTTCGGGTGACGTACCGGCTACCGGCCGGCGGAGTGCACGATGTGGATCGCCGCCACGAGCCGTTCCGCGGAGGCGGACTTCGGCACGACCCTCGCGCGCCAGCGGACAGGCACTGCTCCGGCCGTCTGGACCGGCCGCTCTCCGCGATGAGCACCGGTGTGGCAGTCCGGCAGCGTCCGGCTGAGTGACGCGGCGCCCCGTACTCCGTCCGCATCCGGTTGCCCCACGTCGAGGACGGAAACGTCCGCGCGGCGCCGGTCAGGAACCGGTGGCCGGCGCCGGGTCCTGACCGGTCACGGCGTGCTCCGGCTGCGCGGTGCCGAGCATCTGGGTCGCCGCCAGCCTCGCGTACAGGCCGCCCTCCCGCAGGAGTTCGGCGTGGGTGCCGGCAGCCCGCACCCGGCCGTCCTCCAGGACGAGGATCCGCCGGGCGCCGGTCACCGTGGACAGGCGGTGGGCGATCACCAGGACGGTGGTGGTGCGCGCGATCTCCGCGACGACCTCGCGCAGCTCGTTCTCGTTGAGGGCGTCGAGCTGCGAGGTGGCCTCGTCGAGCAGCAGCAGCCTGGGTCGCCGCAGCAGCGCGCGGGCGATGGCGATGCGCTGGCGCTGGCCGCCGGACAGGGCCGCGCCGCGGTGGCCGACCTCCGTGTCGAGTCCCTGCGGCAGGCCGTCGACCAGCTCGGTCAGCCGGACCTGCTCCAGTACCCGGTCCAGGTCGGCGGGGCTCGCGCCGGGGGCGGCGAACATCAGGTTGTCGCGCAGGGTGCCGGCCAGCACGGGGGCGTCCTGCTCGACGTAGCCGATGGTCCGGCGCAGTTCGGCCGGGTTCCAGTCGCGCAGGTCGCGCCCGTCGACGGCGATGCTGCCGCCGTCGATGTCGTAGAACCGCTCCAGCAGGGCGAACAACGTGCTCTTGCCGGTGCCGGAAGGCCCGACGACGGCGGTCAGACCGCCGGGGCTGATCTCGAAGCCGGCTCCGTCCAGGACGGGCGGGCCGTCCTCGCGGTAGCGGAAGACGACGTCGCGGAAGACGATTCCGGCGCCCCGGTCGTCCGCGGACCCGCCCGTGCTGCCGGGCTTTCCCGCCGTGCTGCCGGGCTTCCCGGTCGGTTCCTCCCCCTCCTCGGTGGCGAGTTCCAGCACCTCGTGGATGCGCCCGATGGCGGCGGTGCCCACCTGGAGGCCGCTGATCCCGCTCGCCAGCTGCGCGATCGGCCCCACCAGGTAGAACAGGTACAGCAGGAAGCCGATCAGCGAGGCGACGCTCATCGATCCGTTCGCGACCCGTGCCCCGCCCAGACCGAGCACGGTCAGGAACGCCAGCTGCACCACCAGGCCGCTGGAAGTCCCGGCCACCGCACCCCAGCGGGCCGCCCGTAGGCCCGCCCGCCAGGCACCCTGCGCCGAATCCTCCAGGGCGGCGCTCTCCCGCTGTTCGGCGCCGCTCGCCTTGACCGTACGGATCGCTCCGAGCAGCCGCTCCAGCCCCGAGCCCAGCTCGCCGAGGGCCTCCTGCGCCTCCTTGCTCGCCCGGGCGATGCGGGGCATGACCAGGGCGATGCACACGCCGATGGCGAGGACGACGCCGAGCACGGCGAGGAAGAGGACCATGTCGAGCCAGGCCATCAGGACGAGCATGCCCGACAGCGTGACGGAGCCTATGAGCGTGTCGACGAGGTTGTTGGTCGCCGCCTCGCGCAGCAGGGTGGTGTCGGCCGTCACCCGGGAGATGAGATCGCCGGGCGGGCGCCGGTCCAGGTCCGCGACCCGCAGCCGGGGCAGCCGCGATATCAGTCGCCTGCGGGCGCCCAGCACCACGCTCTCGGCGGCCCGTTCGACGGCGTACCCGCCGAACGCACCGGCCAGTGCGCCGCCCACGATCAGCAGGCCGAGGAGCAGCACCTGCCGGGAGACCGGCTCGTCGACGGCCAGCGCCTCGACGAACGACTTGGCCACCAGTGGCTGGGCGAGGCCCGCGACCCCGCCCAGCGCGCTCAGTGCCGCGCCTGCGGCGAGGGCCGCGCGGTGCGGCCGGGCGTGCCCGAGCAGGGAGCGGATGGCCGAGTCCTTCATCGTCGTGGTCCTTCTTTCCTTCGTCCGGTCGGTGGGTCAGGACATCCGCAGGGTCGTGAGGATTTCGGGTGCCCTGTCGAACAGACGCCGTCCCATGGTCCGCAGGGTGAGCAGGACGGCCAGAAGGCCGTACGCCGTTCCCAGCGGCAGCAGCAGCCACGAGAACGCGGAGCCGTCCAGCGCGACCGCGGCCGCGATCACCGGGGCGATCACCACCGCGCCGAGCACGGAGCTGCAGAAGTTCGCCAGGTGGTAGCCGCCGCTCTGGCCTGGCGCGCTCACGCTCCAGGGGTCCTCGGGGTAGGGGTACGGGTGGAACACGCTGATGACCATGCCCATCGCGAACGTCACTCCGAGCAGCGCGAAGGCGACCCCGAGCGCCGCGGCGAGCCGGCCGGTGCGGCCGGTGGCGAGGGCGACACCGGTGCCGACGGCGGTGAGCCAGGGCACGATGACCACCAGTTGGGGGAGCAGCCGCCCCACGAGTTCGGCGCGGGCCTGCGCGACGGTGCGCAGCGTGGCGACGTTGGTCCAGATCGCGGAGCCGTCGAGGGCGAACAGCACACCGGGGACGGTCAGCCCGAAGACCCAGGCGCCACCGACGACGACGTACGGGGTCCGCATGCCGACCGGCACCATGACGACCGGGAACAGCAGCGCGTACGCCAGTGCGGCGATCATCGTCATCCGGTGCCGCGGCGCCCGCGCGAAGGCGCTGAACTGGTGGTGGGCGACCAGCAGGGCCCGGCTGGAGGTGAGCAGACGGGCCCGCAGGCCCGCCGTCCGCCCGCCCCGGACCTCGACGGCCTGGGCCGTGGAGGAGTCCGTCGTGGTCATCAGCCGGGCCAGGGAACCGTGCCACCACACCATCAGCAGCCCGATCAGGGCGGCGGTTCCCGCCAGTTCGAGCAGGGCGGTGCCGGTCCTGCCGTCGGCGGCGGCCCGGACGGCGTCGGCGGGCCAGCCCGCCGGGGTCCAGCGCAGGACCCTTACGACGACCGGCGGCAGGGCGAGGCCCGAGCCGGCGGTGGTCAGCAGCAGATAGGCGGCGTAGCCGCCGACCGCGGTCAGCAGGCCGCCGAGGGCGGCGGCGTCCTTCCCGCGCCGGCCGGTCAGCGCCCGCGCGAAGGAGGCCAGTACGGCCCGGGAGGCGACCACGCACAGCAGCAGTGCGAGCGGTACGGCGAGGACGGTGACGGCCGCGCCGGGAAGGGTGTCGAACGCGCCCTCGGCGGCGCCGGCGACCGCACCGGTGATGATGACGAGGGTGCACAGCGGCCCCGGTCCGATGAGCGCGGAGGCGGTGGCGCCGGCGATCAGCCGGCGGGGCCGGACGGGCAGCACGGCGAGCCGTGTCGGATCGGAGCTCTCGTCGCCGCCCGCCCCGAAGGACAGCGGCAGCGCCAGCCAGGCGACGGCCAGCCCGGCGAAGGCCAGCACCGCGAGGTCGGCCGCCCCCGGCTCGCCCCGGCCCGCGGCCAGGCCCACCGCCGCATAGCAGGCCGCGGCCACACTGATGCCGGAGCCGGCCACGAAGCCCACGGCACGGGCGGTACTGCGGCGCAGACTGCTGCGCAGGAGGGCGAGTTTCAGCCCGACGAAGACCCCAACCATGCGAGGCTCCCTCCCTTCGCCTTCCCGGCCGGGGCGCCGACCAGTTCCATGAAGCGCTCGTTCAGGCTGCGGCCGGCCCGCACCTCGTCGAGCGTGCCGTCGGCGACCACGCGGCCCTTGGCCAGGACGGCGACGTGGGTGCACAGGGCGGCCACGAGCTCCATGACGTGGCTGGAGAAGACCACCGTCGAGCCGGTCGCGGTGTACTGGCGCAGCACCTCGCGGATCGTCTCGGCCGACACCGGGTCGACGCTCTCGAAGGGTTCGTCGAGGAAGAGGACCGGCGGGTTGTGCAACAGTGCGGCCGCCAGGCCGATCTTCTTGCGCATGCCGGTGGAGTAGTCGACGACCAGCTTGTCGCCGGCCTCGGTGAGGCCGAGCACGTCGAGCAGTTCCTCGGCGCGCGCCTCGGTGTCGGCGGACGGCAGCTCCCGCAGCCGTCCGGTGTAGCGCAGCAGTTCGCGCCCCGACAGCCGCTCGAACAGGCGCAGGCCGTCCGGCAGGATGCCGATGCGGTGCTTGGCCTCGTACGGGTCCTGCCAGACGTCGTGGCCGGCGACCCGCACCGTGCCCGCGTCGGGCCGGAGCAGTCCGGTGATCATCGACAGGCTGGTGGTCTTGCCGGCGCCGTTGGGGCCGACCAGGCCGTAGAAGCTGCCCCGGGGGACGGTGAGGTCGACTCCGTCGACGGCGACCTTGTCGTCGAACTCCTTGCGGAGCCCGCGCGCTTCCACGGCCGCGGGGACCGTGCTGCCTTCGGGAGGGTGGTGCATGGTGGAGCCTTCCGCCTGGGTGGGGGGGGGGGGGCATGCCTGCGCTCCCCGCCACGGCACGGAGGCGGCCACGGCGCGGCCTGTTTCGTACGGGTCGGAACGAAGGGCAGGAGAACCGAGATGCTGCTGCTCATCGCGAAAGAACGGGCGGTGCCCGGGCGCCTCGCCCGCGCCCGGGACCCCTCGGATCGGCCGAGACCGGCCTACTACCGGATCAGCCGAAGGTTCCCGCGCTGCGCGCGTCCAGTACGGCCGACTCCGCATGCTGGTCGGGCATTCGGACGGCGATGGACGGGTGGCGGGGCTCCATGGTGTGCAAAGCAGTCACTCTCCCCCGATGGACTGTTCGAAAGTGATCGTAAGCATCTGGTAACGAGATGGCAAAATCTCGGCGCTGGGGCAGGCCGCATGGCGTGGAGAGCCGGCCTGCCCCGGCTAGCCCGCCTGACCTGCTGTTATGCGCGTCATCGTCCGGTGTCGACGACCGCGCGATCACAGCCGGAGCCGCCCGGATGCGGACGGAGAAGCGCCAGGGACGAGTCCGTGAACCCCAGCCCCTGAGGGCCGGCGCTCGGAAGCTCCGTGGGCTTGGGGACCAAATGTTGGCGGCGGGGCGCGGGGCGCCGTGGAACACCTGGCTGGTGTGCCAGAACCGGTGGACCGACCCGGTCGGTACCCAGGCGGTCTTCGGCGTCCGCCCCTCCGCGCCCCCCGTTGCGCCGCCACGGCCTCACCCTTGGCACGCTCCGCGACCGTGCCGTCCCGTCGACCTGAGTTTCGGTCAAGTCCTCTTCGTGGCCGGCGACGTCGTGGAAAGCTGGGCGTCGACTGCGACAGGGGGGCCTGATGACCGGGGTGGAACTGGTGGTGGCGGCGCTGGCCGCCGGGGCGTCGGCGGGGCTGACCGACACGGCGAGCAGCGCCGTGCGGGACGCGTACGGCGCGCTCCGCGAGGCGGTGCGCCATCGGCTGTCCGCACGTGGCGTGGAGGTGCTGGACGACGAAGAGGCGGAGCCGGATGTCCGGGAGGCGCGGCTGCGGGAGGAGCTGACCGCGTCCGGCGTCGACCGGGACCGGGAACTGCTGGCGGCGGCCGAGAACCTCTGGGTGCTGGTTCGCCCGGGAAGCACGTACCAGGTCGACGCGCGCGGTGCCAAAGGCGTGCAGGTCGGCGACCACTCCACCCAGACCAACACGTTCCACTGAGGGCCGCAGCCGGTGGACAGCCACGACGGCCGACCTCCGCGGATCGACGCCCGAGGGGTGTCCGGGCTGCAGGTCGGGGGCGGGAACCTGCAGATCAACCTGCTGGCTGGTGTCCCCGGGCCGGCCCGGTCGGCCTACCTCTACCAGGTGCGCTCGATCGCACCGGCCAGGCTCCACGGCCGGGAGGCGGAACTCGCCGAGCTGGACGAGTTCTGCACCCGCCCCGGCGGGAGCGCCTACCGCTGGTGGCGGGCGAAGGCGTGGGCGGGCAAGTCGGCCCTGCTGTCCTGGTTCGTGCTCCACCCGCCGGAAGGCGTGCACGTCGTCTCGTTCTTCGTCACCGCGCGCTTCGCCGGGCAGAGCGACCGCGAGGCGTTCATCGACGTCGTCATGGAACAGCTCGCGGCGCTGCTGGGCAGGCCCGTGCCCCCGCACCTGACCGGGGCGACCCGCGCCGCGCACCTGCTCGCGCTGCTCGACGACGCGGCCACCGCCTGCCGGGAACAGGGGTCGCGCCTCGTCCTGGTCGTGGACGGACTCGACGAGGACCTGGGGGTGACCACCGGCCCCGACGCGTACAGCATCGCCGCGCTGCTCCCGGCCCACC
>NZ_JACBGN010000203.1 GCF_013401435.1 Streptomyces sp. BR123 | reverse complement strand
CGCCCACACCCTCGTCCCGGTCCCACGGTTCACCGACCCCCAGGACCGCGCCCTGCCCGGCTCCCTGCTCGCCCCCATGCCCGGCACCGTCGTCCGCATCGCCGAGGGCCTCGCCCCCGGCAGCACCGTCACCGCCGGGCAGCCCCTGCTCTGGCTGGAGGCCATGAAGATGGAGCACCGCATCGTCTCGCCCGCCTCCGGCACGCTCACCGCGCTCCACGCCGGCCTCGGCCACCAGGTCGAATTCGGCGCCCTGCTCGCCGTAGTCCAGGAGGAACCGCAGTCATGAGCCCCGCAACCACCGCCCCCCTCGAAATCGAGGAACACCAGGCCCTGCGCACCGCCGTCGCCGCCCTCGGGCAGCGCTACGGCCGCGACTACTACGCCCGTGTCACCCGCGAGGGCGGCCACCCCGACGAACTGTGGGCCGACGCCGCCAAACTCGGCTACCTCGGCGTCAGCCTCCCCGAGGAGTACGGCGGCGGAGGCGGCGGCATCGCCGAACTCTCCATCGTCCTGGAGGAACTCGGCGCCGCCGGCTGCCCGCTCCTGATGATGGTCGTCTCGCCCGCCATCTGCGGCACCGTCATCGCCCGCTTCGGCACCGAAGCCCAGAAGCGTGCCTGGCTCCCCGGCCTCGCCGACGGCACCCGCACGATGGCCTTCGGCATCACCGAGCCCGACGCCGGATCCAACTCCCACCGCATCACCACCACGGCCCGCCGCGACGGCGACACCTGGGTCCTGACGGGCCGCAAGGTCTTCATCTCCGGTGTGGACATCGCCGACGCGACCCTGATCGTCGGCCGCACCGAGGACGCCCGCACCGGCACGCTCAAGCCCTGCCTGTTCATCGTCCCCCGCGACACCCCCGGCTTCACCCGCTCGCCCCTCGACATGGAACTCCAGGCGGCCGAGAAACAGTTCGAGCTGGTCCTGGACGACGTACGGCTGCCGGCCGACGCGCTGGTCGGCGACGAGGACGCGGGCCTGCTCCAGCTGTTCGCCGGCCTCAACCCCGAGCGCATCATGACCGCCGCCTTCGCGATCGGCATGGGCCGCTTCGCCCTCGCCCGCGCCGTCGACTACGCCCGGACCCGGCAGGTCTGGAAGGAGCCGATCGGCGCGCACCAGGCCATCGCGCACCCCCTCGCCGCGGCGCACATCGACCTGGAACTGGCCCGCCTGATGATGCAGAAGGCCGCCCGCCTCTACGACCTGGGCGACGACGCGGCCGCCGGGGAGGCCGCCAACATGGCCAAGTACGCTGCTGCGGAGGCCTGCGTGAAGGCGGTGGACCAGGCGGTCCACACCCTGGGCGGCAACGGCCTCACCCGCGAGTACGGACTGGCCTCCCTGATCACCGCCTCCAGGGTGTCCCGCATCGCCCCCGTCAGCCGCGAAATGATCCTCAACTACGTCTCGCACCAGACGCTGGGCCTGCCCAAGTCGTACTAGCCGCACAGCCGGCCGGGTCCGTACGGCGACCGCACCGGGTGCGTCCGCCCCGCCCCGCCGAGGGGGAGCGGCGTGCTCCACCCACCGCTGAAGCGGCGGGCTTCCGACCGGAGGGTTGGGGTCCGGCCTAACCGACCTACGGGATGCGGCGAGACTGCTACGGCCCTGGAAGTGATTCCCCCTCGGGCAGCCGAGGGTCCCCCCGCTAGGAGACTGATGGAGCACCTCGTCAAAGCCGAGCACACGCGCGGCATCGCCACCCTCACGCTCGACTCCCCGGCCAACCGCAACGCGCTCTCCGCGGCCCTCGTCGGCGAGCTGCGCGCGGCCCTCGCCGTCGCGGGCGCCGACCCCGCGGTCCGGGCCGTGCTGATCACCCACACCGGCGGCACCTTCTGCGCCGGGGCCGATCTGAAGAACCCCTTCGAACCGGCCGACTTCCTCGCCCTGCTGCACGAGATCGCCGGACTGCCCCGGCCGGTCGTGGCCCGGGTCACCGGCCATGTCCGGGCGGGCGGCCTGGGCCTGCTCGGCGTCTGCGACATCGCCGCCGGCGGGCCGCAGTCCACGTACGCCTTCACCGAGACCCACCTCGGCGTGGTTCCCGCCGTGATCTCCGCCCCGCTGCTGCCCCGCCTGGACCCGCGCGCGGCGGCCCGCTACCTGCTGACCGCGGAGGCCTTCGACGCCGCCGAGGCCGCCCGGATCGGCCTGCTCACGCTGCACGGCGAGGACGTCGACCAGGCCTTGGCCCCGGTTCTGGCCGGGCTGCGCAAGGCCGGCCCGGAGTCCCTCGCAGCCACCAAGCGGCTGGTCACCGCCCCCGTGCGGGCCGCCCTGGAACAGGACGGCGAGGCCCTGACCCGGCTCTCGGCCCACCACTTCGGCTCGGCCGAGGCCCGCGAGGGCATCACCGCCCGCTTCGAACGCCGAAACCCGTCATGGGCGCCGGGGGAGCTGTGACCGGCCCGGCCGCGGCGGCGATCACGGCAGCGGCCCCCGCGGCGGACGGCACGGCGGCGGACGGCACGGCGGCCGAGAGCCGGCCGGGGAACCTGCCCAAGCAGGCCCGCAGCCGCGTCACCCGCCGCCACCTCCTGGACGCCGCCATCACCTGCCTCGCCGAACACGGCTGGGCCGGTTCCACCGTCGCCGTCGTCGCCGAACGCGCCGGGGTCTCCCGGGGCGCCGCCCAGCACCACTTCCCCACCCGCGAGGACCTGTTCACCGCGGCCGTGGAGTTCATGGCCGAGGAGCGCTCCGCCGCCCTGCCCGCACTCCTGCGCGAGAGCACCGGCGCGGGCGGTGCAGCCGGCAGCGGCCGCGCCGCCGTCGTCGAGGCCCTGGTCGACCTGTACACCGGGCCGATGTTCCGGGCCGCGCTCCAGCTCTGGGTCGCCGCCTCCCACGAGGAGCAGCTGCGCGCCCGCGTCGCCGGGCTGGAGGCCCGCCTCGGCCGCGAGACGCACCGGATGGCCGTACAGCTGCTGGGCGCGGACGAGTCGGTGCCCGGGGTGCGGGAGACCGTACAGGGCTTCCTCGACATGGCACGCGGACTGGGCCTGGCCAACGTCCTGACCGACGACACGGCCCGCCGGGCCCGGGTGGTCGCCCAGTGGACCCGCATCCTCGACGCCACCCTGGGCTGACCCGCAAGCCGACGGGGCCGCCGTACACGCGCCGAGGGCGCCGCATCACGTGTCCGGATGCGGCGCCCTCGGCCGTCAGGGTCCTCGACGGTCGGCCGGTCAGGCCGTCCTGGCGATGTCCGCGTACCCCTCGATCTCCTGCGGGTTGCGCTTGCCCGGCCCGATGTAGCGGGCGGAGGGGCGCACCAGGCGGCCGGTGCGCTTCTGCTCCAGGATGTGCGCCGACCAGCCGGCGGTGCGCGCACAGGTGAACATGGAGGTGAACATGTGCGCCGGGACCTCCGCGAAGTCCAGCATGATCGCGGCCCAGAACTCCACGTTGGTGGCGAGAACCCGGTCGGGGCGGCGCGCGTGCAACTCCTCCAGCGCGGCCTTCTCCAGCGCGGCGGCCACCTCGTAGCGCGGCGCGTCCAGCTCCTTGGCGGTGCGGCGCAGCACGCGGGCGCGCGGGTCCTCGGCCCGGTAGACGCGGTGTCCGAAGCCCATCAGCCGCTCGCCCCGGTCCAGGGCGTTCTTCACGTAGGCCACGGCGTCGCCGGTGCGCTCGATCTCCTCGATCATGCCGAGGACGCGGGACGGAGCCCCGCCGTGCAGCGGCCCCGACATGGCGCCCACCGCGCCCGACAGGGCGGCGGCGACGTCGGCGCCGGTGGAGGCGATCACGCGCGCGGTGAAGGTGGAGGCGTTCATGCCGTGCTCGGCGGCCGAGGTCCAGTACGCGTCGACGGCCTTGACGTGCTTGGGGTCCGGCTCGCCCCGCCAGCGGATCATGAACCGCTCGACGACGGACTCGGCCTTGTCGATCTCCCGCTGCGGGACCATCGGCAGGCCCTGCCCGCGCGCGGACTGGGCGACGTACGACAGTGCCATCACGGCCGCGCGCGCCAGGTCGTCGCGGGCGGTCCGCTCGTCGATGTCGAGCAGCGGTTTCAGGCCCCACACAGGGGCGAGCATGGCGAGGGCGGACTGGACGTCGACCCGGATGTCACCGGAGTGGACGGGGATCGGGAAGGGCTCGGCGGCGGGCAGGCCGGGGTTGAACGCCCCGTCGACCAGCAGGCCCCATACGTTCCCGAACGAGACGTTGCCGACCAGGTCCTCGATGTCGACTCCGCGGTAGCGGAGCGCTCCGCCTTCCTTGTCGGGTTCGGCGATCTCGGTCTCGAACGCGACGACTCCCTCGAGCCCGGGTACGAAGTCGGACATCAGGCGGCTCCCTCAGATTGTGCGAACACGCGCGGTTCCCGGCGTGACTCGCGGCGGTCCGGCGCGGTCATCCCCGTTGATGCCCGGTACGGCCGGAGGCCACCCGTGCGGGGGCTCCTGACCGGCCCCAAGATTTTGGCGGCTCGGGATGCCAGGCGGAAGCGTGACATACGGCACACTCGCAGGAGCACTCCTGCGGCAGGATGGCACGCGTGACCGACATGGATCTTGATCCCTCCACCATGCGCAAGCAGTACCGCTCGGAGATCGTCCTCGAGGACGATCTCGACGCGGACCCCATGCGGCAGTTCGCCGTGTGGTTCGGGCAGGCCGCCGACTCGCACCTCTTCGAGCCCAATGCGATGGTCGTGTCCACCGCGACGCCCGACGGACGGCCCAGCTCCCGCACGGTGCTGCTGAAGGCCTTCGACGAGCGGGGCTTCGTCTTCTACACGAACTACGGCTCCCGCAAGGGCCGCGAGCTCGACGCCAACCCGCACATCGCCCTGCTGTTCCCCTGGCACCCGATCGCCCGCCAGGTCATCGTCACCGGTACGGCCGAGCGGACCGGCCGCGACGAGACGGCCGCGTACTTCCGCTCCCGCCCGCACGGCTCGCAGCTGGGCGCCTGGGCGAGCGAGCAGTCCCGGGTGATCGGCTCGCGGGCCGAGCTCGACCGGCGGTACGCGGAGCTCGCGGCGCGGCATCCGGAGGGCGAGCAGGTCCCGGTGCCGCCGGAGTGGGGCGGCATCCGCGTCGTCCCGCACGAGGTGGAGTTCTGGCAGGGCCACGAGAACCGGCTCCACGACCGGCTGCACTACGTCCGCGACGGGGAGGAGTGGCGCGTCGAGCGCCTGTGCCCGTAGCTCCGGACAGCAGGCGACCCGCGGGCTCGGTTTCTCTCCTGCAGGTAAGAGAAGCCGGCCGGACGTGCCGGCGAGCCCGCGGGTCGGGTGACTGCTTGGGATTGGCGCCGGGCGTCTTCCGCCGGGCACCGCACTGGGTGCGTTGCGACGACGGGCCCTTAGCCCGCAGTCACCTCACGCGTCCGGTAGTCGTACATTTCCGGAACCACCTCCCTTCTCGTGTACCGCAGACATTAGGACCCTTCCGCGGCCGTCTCAAGTTATTTGTTTCGGGACGATTCGGGGAATGCGGTGTGGGCTGCGTCACGTTCCAGTTCAATGATCTGACGTGCCGCACACGCGAACACCTGCAGGGGGTGCCAGGTGAGTGCTTCCGGACGTGGACAGCCCACCGACGATCTGCTCGCAGCGCTGCTGGACGGGATGGACGCCGCCCTGTGCGCGTTCGACTCCGACGGGGTGGTCACCCACTGGAACCGCGAGGCCGAGCGGATCCTGGGCTGGACCGCCGCCGAAGCCGTGGGCCGCAAGGGCTTCGCCGGGTGGGCGGCCCGGGCCGCGGACGCCCAGGACGTCGAGGACCGGCTCATGGGTGCCCAGGACGTGCCCGGCCGGCAGGTGCACGAGTTCGCCCTGCTCACCAAGGACGGCGGCCGCGTACTGGTGCGCACCCAGTCCGCCGGGGTGCCGGGCGCGGACGGCAGGCCCGCCGGCGTGTACTGCGCCTTCAGCGAGGTCCACGCCCAGATCGACCTGGAGCGGTCCATCGCGCTGAGCGAGGCGCTCATGGACGACGCCTCCTGGGGCGTGGTCCTCGTCGACGTGGACCTGCGTCCCGCCGTGGTCAACGCGCACGCGGCCCGAGCCTTCGGCTCCGCCCGCACCGCCCTGCTCGGCCGCCCGCTCGGCGACCTGCTGACCCAGGGCGCCGAGGAACTGGAAGGTGCCCTCCAGCACGTGCTGGCCGAGGGCTCCCCGCGGGCGCCGCTGGAGCTGTGGGTGTCCGTCCGCACCCCGGAGGGGGCGCGGCGGCGCTGCTGGCGGTGCGGGTTCCTGAGACTGGGCTCCCCGCTCGCCGAGGAGCCCGTCCCGCTCGGGGTCGGCTGGCTCTTCCAGGACATCACCGAGGCCCGCCGGACTGCGCTCGACACGGCGCAGCTGCGGTTCCGCGCCGGCCAGCTGTACCGGGCCGGGCGGTCCGCCGCCGAGTGCGAGGACCCGGACGAGGCGGCCGCCGTACGGCTCGACTTCGCCCTCGCCGGCTTCGCCGACCACGCCCTGCTCGACGTACTGGAGCCGTCGGTGGACCCGGACCGGCCGCCGCGGCTCGTCCGGCAGGCCGTGTCGCCGCCGCCCCTGTCGGGGCAGGGCGTGATCCCGGCGCGCTACGAGCCGGGGCATCCGGCGCTGCAGGCCCTGGACCGGATCGGCTCGGTGCGGGCGACCGCCCCGCGCGGGATCGCGGCCGAGGTGTGGGCGCGGGACCGGCAGTGGCCCGAGGACGCGGCGCACGTGCTGTGCACGGTGCTGCGGAGCAGGGGTCGGACCCTGGGCGTGCTGACCTTCGTGCGGGCGTCCTCCCGGGCCGTGTTCGAGCGGGCGGACGCGGAGTACGCGGAGGAGGTCGCGGCCCGCGTCGCCGCCGACCTCGACCTCGCCCGGTCCGCGCACGCCAAGCCGTAGCGCTCCGCTGGGGGACCGGTGATGAAACCGCGGGCCGGTGGGGGTTGATCGCGCAGTTCCCCGCGCCCCTTACGGGACGCGAGCCCGCGCAGTTCCCCGCGCCCCTGCGGGGCGCGGTACTGCAGCGGGCTCAGTGGCGGTAGAAGATGCGGTCGCCGTACTCCTGCATGACGCGGCCGTTCCAGTCGTGGCCGCCGTCGACGTTGCCCGAGCGCAGCAGCGGCGGCTCGATGCCGCGGCCGGCGAGCTCGCCGGCCGCCGCCGCCATCACCGCCTGCATGATCGCGCTGGTCACCACCGTGGAGGCGGGCGCGAAGGGGGCGGCGATACCGTCGAGGGTCAGCTCGGCGTCCCCGACGCCGATCTTGCTGTCGAGGACGATGTCGCAGTGGTCCTTGAGGAAGGTGCCGGAGACGTGCAGCGACCGGGTCTCCCGCGCGTACGCCACGGAGGTCACCCCGATGACGGTGAGGCCGAGGGCGCGGGCGTTGACGGCCATCTCCACCGGCAGCGCGTTCCGTCCGGACAGGGAGACGATCACCAGGACGTCGCCGGCGGTGGCGGGGCTGCTGTCCAGGACGGCCCCGGCGAGCCCGCCGACCCGTTCCAGGGCGCTGCCGAGGGTGGCGGGCATGACGTCGACGCCGGCGGTGCCGGGGACGGCGAGGAAGTTCATCAGGGCGAGCCCGCCGGCCCGGTAGACCACGTCCTGGGCGGGGAGCGAGGAGTGGCCGGCGCCGAAGGCGAAGAGCCGGTTCCCGGCGGCGACGGCGTCGGCGACCGCCGTTGCGGCCTCGGCGATGCGCTCGCCCTCCTCGTCCCGCACCCGCTGCAGCAGGCCGATCGCAGCGTCGAAGAACTGGCCGGCCAGCTTGCTCTCGCTCATTGCCGAGGCCCTTCCAGAGAGGCGGTGGGACGGGGGCGTCCGGGTCCGCCGCTCACCGTGCGGTCCGGACCGAGCGCGTGTCAATACGGGCGTCAACCCGGGCCCGGTGGCCGCCCTGCGGGCCCGGGGCTTGGCGAAGGCACGGGACGGTTGCCCGTGCGATGCGTCAGAATTGGGGACAGGGCCAGCGCACGATATCCGAGGGGCACGAATGTCCGGACTGATCGACACCACGGAGATGTATCTCCGCACCATCCTCGAGCTGGAAGAGGAAGGCGTGGTCCCCATGCGCGCCCGGATCGCCGAACGGCTGGACCAGAGCGGGCCGACGGTGAGCCAGACGGTGGCGCGGATGGAGCGCGACGGTCTGGTGGCCGTGGCCAGCGACCGGCACCTCGAGTTGACGGACGAGGGCCGCCGGCTGGCCACGCGTGTGATGCGCAAGCACCGCCTCGCGGAGTGCCTGCTGGTCGACGTCATCGGCCTGGAGTGGGAGCAGGTGCACGCGGAGGCCTGCCGCTGGGAGCACGTGATGAGCGAGGCGGTGGAGCGGCGCGTGCTGGAGCTGCTGCGCCACCCCACCGAGTCGCCGTACGGGAACCCGATCCCGGGCCTGGAGGAGTTGGGCGAGAAGGCCGAGGCCGACCCGTTCATCGAGGACGGCATGGTCAGCCTGTCGGACCTGGAGCCGGGCACCGAGGGCAAGACCGTGGTCGTGCGCCGGATCGGCGAGCCCATCCAGACGGACGCCCAGCTGATGTACACGCTGCGGCGGGCGGGGGTGCAGCCCGGTTCGGTGGTGAGCGTGACCGAGTCGCCCGGCGGTGTGCTGGTCGGCAGCGGTGGCGAGGCCGCGGAGCTGGAGGCGGAGATCGCCTCGCACGTGTTCGTCGCGAAGGCCTGACCGGAGGCCGGAGGCCGGAGAAGCAAGTGGTCCCGGCGCCTTGCGGCGCCGGGACCTTCCTCCCCTGTGCTGACCTGGAGCCCCGAGCTCTCAAGGTCATCCCCTTCGGACCGTCTTCCCCGAGCGGCCCGCCTCCCTGATCAAAGGATCTCCATCGGCAGGGGCCGCCAATCCTTGAGCAAGGTCACTCGAAAGAGCGGTGTTGACCGCGAGAAACCGATTTTCGAATGCGGGTTCGATAGTGTGGCGGCGAAGCGAAGGGGGTGCCTCCTCGGTGGTACGGCGCATCGATGTGACAGCGGTCGACGGTGTACGCCTGGCCGCCTGGGAGTTCGGGGAACCGGACGCCGCCCGGCCGGACCTCCCGGCGCCCCGGGTGCTGTTGCTCCACGGCCTGATGGGCCGCGCCCTGCACTGGGCCGGCACGGCCCGCTGGCTCGCCCGCGGCCGCCGCGTCGTGGCCCTCGACCAGCGTGGGCACGGTGAGAGCGACCACCCGGCCACCGGTCCGGACGTCCCCGTCTCCCTGGGCCGCGAGGCCTTCGTCGCCGACGCCGAGACGGCCGTCGAGCAGCTCGGCCTCGCCCCCGTCACCCTCGTGGGCCACTCCATGGGCGCCCTCACCGGCTGGCAGCTGGCAGCCCGCCGCCCGGACCTCGTGGAGGCCCTGGTCATCTGCGACATGCGTGCCTCGGCCCTCGGCGAAGCCTCCCAGCGCGAATGGGCGGAGTGGTTCCGCCACTGGCCCCTGCCGTTCCCCACGCAGGACGCCGCCCGCCGCTGGTTCGGCGAGGACGACCCCCGCGTCGAGGAGCCCGAACCCGGCCGCGGCGCCTTCTTCGCCGAGGTCATGCACCGCACCCCCGACGGCTGGCGGCCCCTGTTCTCCCGCAGCGACATGCTGACGGCCCGTGAAACCTGGGTCCACGACGCGCACTGGGAGGAGCTGGCCCAGGTCGCCTGCCCCACCCTGGTCGTCCGGGGCCTCGACGGCGAGCTCGGCCGCGCGGAGGCCCAGGAGATGGTCCGCGTCCTGCCCGAAGGCCGGTACGCCGAGATCCCCGACGCCGGCCACTACCTCCACTACGACCAGCCGGCCGCCTGGCGCGCCGTCCTGGAGCCGTTCCTGGACAGCCTCCGCCCCCAAGTGCCCCACTGACCGCGGGCCGAGAACCCGGCCGGAGAACTCCGGCCCGAGAACCCCGGACCCGGGAACCCGGACACGGGAAAGGGGGTGACGCGGCTCCCGGCCGCGTCACCCCCTTTCCCGCACTCCCGGCGCTCAGCCCTTGCTGACCGCCGCAAGGATCTCCGGCAGCTTCCGGGCCACGACCGGAGCCGCCAGCCGGACACCCGCCCAGGCCGCCACCGCGCCCCAGACCACGCCCAGCGGGAGCAGGGTCCAGGACAGGGACCGCACCCCGTCGTCCAGCTTGAACCAGATCGCCAGCGCGATCACCGGCGAGCAGATCACCGCCGACGTCAGCAGGCCGCCGAGGATGCCCGTCCACGCCAGACCGCCCTGGCCCGGGGCGACGTTCTTGAAGGCGCCGTCCGACGGGATGGAGTACGGGTAGTACGCCGAGGCCAGCGCGCCCGTGCACAGCATCGACCCCAGCAGGGCCAGCGCCATGCCCAGGCCGGCCGGGAAAGCCCGCCAGTCGTTCAGCATCGCGGTCGTGACCGCCGTGACCACGACCGTGTAAGGCACCGTGACCAGGGCCAGGGCGTAGGCACGGGCGCGCAGCTCCAGGAACGCGTCCCGCGTGCCCCCGATGGTCTGCGCGACCATCCAGAACGCCGAGGTGTCCTGCCCGAACTGGTTGTACATCTGCACGCCGAGCATGCTCGCGCCGAAGCAGACCAGGTACACCGAGCCCGTGCCCTGCAGCGCGTTGAACACCGGGATGATCAGGCCGACCGCCAGGGCCGACACCCACGACATCTTGGTCTTCGGGTCCCGCACCGCGTAGCGCAGGGTGCGCTGCAGGGTCGCGCCCGTACGCCCCGCCGGCAGCCACGACCAGATGCCGCCGCCCGCCGACTCCCGCTTCTCCTTCGAACCGGCTGCGGCGATCGTCGAGCCGTCCGGGGTGACCATCAGCCGGGTCAGGCTGCGCTCCCACAGCCACATCAGCAGCGCCACCGCGAGGACGGTCAGCGCCAGCTGGGCGACCGCGGTCCCGTACGCGCCCCTGCTCGCCGAGTCCACCATGCCGATGGCCGTGGCGGGCGGCAGCCACTGCACGACCTCCGCGGCCGGCTCCAGCGCGGCCAGGCCCCCGGCTTCCGTCAGGCGCTGGCTCCCGAAACTGGCGACCTGCGCACCCACTGCGACGACCAGGCCGCTGAACACCGCGAGGTCGCGGCCCTTGCGGCTGCTCAGCAGCCCGGAGTTGGCCGTGGCGACGGTGCGGGCCAGTGCGACACAGCCGAGCACCAGCAGCGGTACGGCCACCACTCCGGCCACGATGCCCGCCGACCCCCGTGCGACGGCCACCACCGAGCCGACCGCCACGCACAGCGTGAACAGCGGCCCGATGCCGATGAGAGAGGAGGCCAGCAGGGCCCGCACCAGCGGGCGCGGCCGCAGCGGCAGCATGACCAGCCGGCTCGGGTCGAGCGTCTCGTCCCCGGTGGGGAAGAACAGCGGCATGACCGTCCAGCCGAGCGCCAGGATCGCGGCCAGCAGGACGACGGCGGTGCCGGCCCGCGCGTGCCCGTGCAGCATGGCCAGGCCCAGCATCACGAAGCAGGCCACCACCAGCGAGAACGCCAGCGACGAGAGGTAGGCGGCCTTGCGCTTCGACGACCCCTTGAGGCCGTTGCGTATCAGGGAGAGCTTCAGCCGGACGAACACGGCGGTCGGGTCCAGCGCGGCGGAGGCCGGGCCGGCGGCCGCGGGAGCGGGCTCCGGCTTCGGCAGGGGCGCGGAAGCGGAGGCGGATGCGGTGGTGCTCATCGGGCGGCCTGCCCGCCCAGCCAGTCCAGCGAGTCACCCGCGGAGCGCCCGCCGGCGCCGACCAGCTCCAGGAACGCGGCCTGCAGCGAGGGCGCTTCGCCCCGTACGTCGGCGAGCGGACCCGCGGCGCGGATCCGGCCGCCGGCCATGACGGCGACCCAGTCGCACAGCGACTCGACCAGCTCCATCACGTGGGAGGAGAAGACGACCGTGGCGCCCGAGGTGGTGTACCGCTCCAGTACCCCGCGGATGGTCTGCGCCGACACCGGGTCCACGCCCTCGAACGGCTCGTCCAGGAACAGCACTTCCGGGTTGTGGAGCAGGGCCGCCGCCAGGCCGATCTTCTTGCGCATGCCCGTCGAGTAGTCGACGACCAGCTTGTGCTGCGAGCCCGCGAGGTCGAGCACGTCCAGCAGCTGTGTGGCGCGCTTGTCGGTCTCCTCGCCGGGCAGGCCGCGCAGCCGGCCCATGTAGCCGAGCAGTTCACGGCCGGACAGCCGCTCGAACATCCGCAGGCCCTCGGGCAGCACGCCGATCCGGGACTTCACCTCGACCGGGTCCGCCCACACGTCGTGGCCGGCCACGACGACCCGCCCCATGTCGGGGCGCAGCAGCCCGGTCACCATCGACAGCGTCGTCGTCTTGCCCGCGCCGTTCGGGCCGACCAGGCCGATGAACTTCCCCGCCGGCAGCTCCAGGTCGACGCCCGCGACCGCGACCTGGTCGCCGAAGCGCTTCCACAGGCCTTCCACCCGTACCGCTGCCCGCTCGGTGGACGGCGCCGGTCGCGCGCCACCCGCCCCGGACGTTCCGCCCGTCGCATCACCCTGGTTCGGCATGCGTCTGCCTCCCGTTCTCGTCCCCGTGGTCCTACGTGCTCACCATAGGGCGGCCCCAAGAGGCGCGGCAGTTACGTATGTCATGACTTTCGCCCGCGAAACACACCTGGTCCAGGGCGTGTTCGTCAGGCGCGTGTTCGTCAGGGTGTTCGCCGGGGCTGTTCGCCAGGGGTGTTCGGCAGGGGTGTTCGTCAGGGGCGGCGGGCGGCCCGTTCCGCCGCCGCCTCGCGGCCGCACGCGTACGCCAGGGCGTCGATCAGCTCCTCGGCGTCCGGCAGCCACCGGTTCGCGGGCGTGGGACGGCGTGCCCACTGGACCGAGCCCCGGCCGCCGAAGCGGGTCGGCGGGGCGGCGACGTACTCGCCCTCACCGCGCACCCGCAGGTCGATCGCGGCAGGCGACCAGCCGTACCTGCGGACCATGTCCGGCACCTTCGCCGAGGCGCCGGGCAGGACGAAGAAAAGCATCCGGTGGTCGGGCGTCAGCATGACCGGCCCGAGGGTGCGCTCCATGCGCTCCAGTCGGGCGAGGGCCAGGAAGCCGGCGGTGTCCGGGACGTCCAGTGCGTCGAAGGTGCGGCCCGTCGGCAGCAGGATCGACGCCTCGGGCCGCTTCCCCCACACCTGCCGGACCCGGACCGCGCTGCCCGTGGCGAGCGTCGCCCACTCCTGCACCGCGGGGTGCGCTCCCGGAGCCGGGCAGTCCGCCGCTCCGCAGGAGCAGAACTCCCGCCCGTCCGCGTGCTCCAGCCAGGTGCCGGCGAAGACGTCCCAGTGCCGTTCTTCCGTGTACCGCACGGCATGGTCCAACAGCAGCTCGGAGCGCTGCTTGGGGATGGATGCGGTCTCCGTGACTGTGATGGTCTCTTCCACGACCATCACAACTCCCGCGCTCAGGCGGGGTTACGGGGGCGAACCGGCCGGTGGGCGCTGCATCGATCCTGCATACGGGGCGCACTGGTGCACGGGTGGGGGC
>NZ_JACBGN010000202.1 GCF_013401435.1 Streptomyces sp. BR123 | reverse complement strand
GGCCCGGATCGGGGGGCGGGAGGACAGCCCCGGCCTGCTGATGTGCCGGCTCGTGTCCTGCTACGCCCTGTGCGACCTGCAGCGGTACGAGGAGGCGGCCGAGGAGGCCCGGGGGCTGCGCGAGGCGTGCGCGGACCTCGACGAGCGGTGGCTGCGTGCGTACGCGGACTACGTGCTGGCCGTCGCGGCGCTCGGGCTGGGCCACCACGAGGAGGCGTCCCGGCACGTACGGGCCATGCTGTCGGGGAAGCGGCTGCTCGGCGACCGCATCGGGATCGCGCTCGGCCTGGACCTGCTCGCGGCGGCGGTCGCGGCGCTGGGCGACGGGGAGCTGGCGGCCCGGCTGCTGGGCACGGGCCACGCCTGGTGGCGCACGGTGGGGCGGCCCCAGATGGGCTCACCCTCGCTCACGGCCGTGCGGGAGCTGGGCGAGCGGCAGGCCCGCGCGGCGATCGGCGATGCGGCCTTCGAGAGCGCCTTCCGGGGTGGCGCGGCGGCTCCCACCGGCTGACCGGCAGCCGGCGGGCCGCGGACGTCCCGTGCTCCTGCTGTCGTGGGCTCCCGTCAGTACGGGAGGGTTCTGCCCGACGGTGTGCGCAGGTCCAGGTCTCGGGGTGCGGGCTTGGGGACGGGCTTGCGGATCAGCTGTTGGCGCATGCGGCCTCCTCGCTCAGACCAGGGCCGGGCGGCGGGGTTCCACCACGCGGCCGTCGGGGAGCAGTTCGCCGGTATCGTCGAAGATCACCAGGCCGTTGCAGAGCAGGCTCCAGCCCTGTTCGGGATGGGAGGCCACAATGCGGGCGGCGTTGTGGTCCGGACTGTCGGCGGACGGGCAGGGGGGCTGGTGGGAGCACATGGCGCACCTCCTCGCTGTGTGGTGCGGGAGGGCCGGTGGTCACCCGGTCGATTCCGCGATCCACGGTGGCCGTGAGTATTACTGATCGCCACCCCCGGACGGAACCCATATCGGCGGTCCGGTTCAGGGTGTGTATGCCCGGCTACCATGCGCTCATGCCCGGTATCCGGATCATTCACCGTACGTGTTTGCCGGCCCCTGAGGCCTGGCGGCGGCTGACGGACTGGGAACGGCACGGCGCACAGGTCCCGCTCACTCGGACGATCATGCAAACGGCGCCGCCCACGCACGTCGGAACGCGCTTCACGGCCCGGACGGGAGTGGGCGGGATCACATTCGACGACCCCATGGAGGTCGTGGTCTGGCAGCCCCCGGCCGGCAAGGCCGCGGGACGGGCCCGGCTGGTCAAACACGGGCGCAGGGTCCTGGGCTGGGCGGAGATCGAGGTGCGCCCGCTGACCTCGGGCGGTACGGAGGTCCGCTGGCGGGAGGAACTGCGGGTGCGGGGGCTGGGCCGGGCGTTCGACCCGCTGGTCGCGGCGGCGGCCCGGCTGCTGTTCGCGCGGGTGGTGGCGCGCCTGCTGCGCACCTGACGTTCCCGGCTAGGGTTCCGTGATCACCGACATCGTGTCGCCGCCAGTCCGAGGAGAACCCCGTGGCCACTCCGCCCCCGCAGCACGGCGCAGGCCCGTACCCCCCGTACGGCCCGCAGCAGGGCTCCCCCTTCGGCCCGCCCGGTCCCGCCGGCGGACCGTACGCGGTGCCGCAGCAGCCGGGCCCGTACGCGGTTGCGCGGCCGGGCCCGTACGGCCCGCACCACGGGCAGCCCGTGGTCCACGACTGCCGGATCTGCGGGTCGGTGCCCGCCGCCCCGGGCACGGTCCGCGGGCACCAGGGGATGGTCGTCCTGATGCGGTTCCTGCGGACGGAGGGTCCGCTGTGCCGCGACTGCGGGCTCGCCACCTACCGGCGGATGCAGTCGGACACCCTGTGGCAGGGCTGGTGGGGGCCGCTGTCGCTGTTCATCACCCCTGTGACGCTGCTGATGAACCTCGGCCCGCGGGCGGCCTACTACCGCCTGGCTCCCCCGGCGGGGGCCATCCTGCGCCCGCTCGACCCGGGCCGGCCGCTGTGGCGGCGGCCGCCGGCGCTGCTCCTGATCGCCGCGGCCGTGCTGATCTCCTTCGCGTTCCCGACCCTGGTGCTGCTCGGCATCCTGGCCGGGGAGGGGGACGACAAGCCGGCGCCGCTGATCGTCGGCAGCTGTGTCCGCAACGAAGGGGGCGACCTGAGCAAGCAGAAGCTGCTGGTGACGGACTGCGGCTCGCCCAACGCCCAGTACCGCGTCAGCAAGCAGCCCACGGACCAGGACTGGTGCGGCCCGCGGGACTTCCTCGCCATGCCGGAGTACAGCGCGGACGGCACCAAGCTGCACTGCCTGACGCCGCTGCGCTAGATGCACTCGGCCATGACGCTGGTGACAGTCGGCTGATCGGCGGCCGGCCGCCGAGCGCAGTGTGTCGGCGGCCGGTGTCGAAGTCCGGTGCGGTACCGCACGACCAGCCTCCACGGCCCGCGGTTCCAGGACCGGACTTCCGGCGGAGCGCTAGCGGATCGGCATGCCGGAGAGGGTGCGGGCGATCACCAGCCGCTGGATCTCGCTCGTCCCTTCGAAGATCGTGTAGATCGCCGCGTCGCGGTGCATGCGCTCCACCGGGTACTCGCGGGTGAAGCCGTTGCCGCCGAGGATCTGGACGGCCTGCGCCGTGACCTTCTTGGCCACCTCGCTCGCGAACAGCTTCGACATCGAGCCCTCGGCCGAGGTGAACGGCTTGCCCGCGACGGCCATCCAGGAGGCCCGCCACACCAGCAGCCGGGCCGCGTCGATCTGCGTGCGCATGTCGGCGAGTTGGAAGGCCACGCCCTGGTTGTCGATGATCGGGCGGCCGAACTGGGTCCGGGTCCGTGCGTAGTCGAGGGCCACCTCGTAGGCGGCGCGGGCCGTGCCCACCGCCATCGCGCCGACCGCCGGTCGGGAGGCCTCGAAGGTGGCCATGGCCGCGTTCTTCACCCGGTCGCCGCCCGCCTGCGCCTTCTCGCGGGCCCGGGCGAGGCGCTCGTCCAGCTTCTCCTTGCCGCCGAGCAGGCAGGATCCGGGGATCCGTACGTCCTCCAGCACCACCTCGGCGGTGTGCGAGGCGCGGATGCCGTGCTTCTTGAACTTCTGGCCCTGGGAGAGGCCGGGGGTGTTCGGCGGGACGATGAAGGAGGCGTGGCCCTTGGAGCCGAGCTCCGGGTCGACGACGGCGACGACGATGTGGACGTTCGCGATGCCGCCGTTGGTCGCCCAGGTCTTGGTGCCGCGCAGGACCCACTCGTCCGTGGCCTGGTCGTAGACGGCCCGGGTGCGCATCGCGCCGACGTCGGAGCCGGCGTCCGGCTCGGAGGAGCAGAAGGCGGCGACCTTCACGTCGTCCGGGGTGCCGTACATCTGGGGGATCCAGGTGCCGATCTGCTCCTCGGTGCCGTTGGCGAGGACGCCGATGGCGGCGAGGCCGGTGCCGACGATCGACAGGGCGATTCCCGCGTCGCCCCAGAACAGCTCCTCCATCGCCATGGGGACGCCGAGGCCGGTCGGGTCGAAGAACTGCTGGGCGTAGAAGTCGAGGGAGTAGATGCCGACCTTGGCGGCCTCCTGGATGACGGGCCACGGGGTCTCCTCGCGCTCGTCCCACTCCGCGGCCGCGGGCCGGATGACGTCGGCGGCGAAGCCGTGGATCCAGTCCCGGACCTGCTTCTGGTCGTCGTTGAGCTCCATCGTGAACTCCGCCATGTCCCCTCCAACTGTGCACCCACCAGTGCGTTACTGGCGGTAACCTCAACGGTGGCGACAGTCTGTTACCGGCGAGTAGCGACTGTCAAGCGAGGTGGCCCGCGGCGCGGCCGATTCGGTGGCCGAGGTGCGCGGGGTGTTACGTTGCGTGGGCGTCACGCACCATCGCAAGGGCGGGGAGAGAACACGTCATGGAGACCACGCAGCAGGCCGGCGAACCGGGAACGGCCGAGCGCCGCCGGCGGGAGCTGCTCGAAGCGGCCGACCGGGTCGTCCTCAGGGACGGTCCCAAGGCATCCATGAATGCCATCGCGGCGGAGGCCGGCATCACCAAGCCGATCCTCTACCGGCACTTCGGCGACAAGGCCGGGCTCTACCAGGCCCTTGCCGTCCGGCACACGGACGGCCTGCTCGACTCGCTGCGGGCCGCGCTCGACGCACCCGCGGAGCGCCGGCGCCGGGTCGAGTCCACCCTCGACACCTACCTCGCGGCCATCGAGGCCCGGCCGCAGGTCTACCGGTTCCTGATGCACCCCACCGAGGACTCGCACAGCGCCGAGCACGGCTTCGAGGTCGGCCAACACTCGGCTCCGCTGCTGCGGCGGCTCGGCGAGGAGCTGGCCGAGGTGATCAGCGAGCGCGTGGACCTCGGGCCCGACGGGGAGCGGCTGGCCCGCATCTGGGGGCACGGGATCGTCGGCATGATGCACGCGGCCGGGGACTGGTGGCTCGGCGAACGCCCCTGCGGCCGCGCCGAGTTGGTGTCCGGCCTGACCGACCTGCTGTGGGGCCGGCTGGCCACGGCGGGCGACCGGGCCGACGGGCCCGGCTTCTAGCGCTTCCAGCACTCTGGCCGCCGCGGCCGACCGGCCGACGGTCGGTCGGCCGACCGTCGGCCGACCTGGGACGGACCGGAGCAGGACGGAGCGGGTCAGGCGTCCAGGGCGTGCGCGCCCCGCGCACCCCACGGCGTCCTGCGGATCGCGCGGCGCAGCCGCCGGGCCCGCAGCCCGGTGACCCGCTCCGCGTAGACCGTGCCGTCGAGGTGGTCGCACTCGTGCTGGAGGCAGCGGGCGAAGAACCCGGTTCCGGTGATCCGCACCGGCGCGCCGTCCGAGGTGACGCCCTCGACGACGGCGCGGTCGAACCGGGCCGTGCCCGCCTCCAGGCCGGGCAGCGACAGGCAGCCCTCGGGACCGAGGAACTCGTCCCCGTCGGCCTCCACGAGGCGGGGGTTGACGATGTGGCCGACGTGCCGGACGTCCTCGTCGTCGGGGCAGTCGTAGACGAAGACCCGTTGCCCGACCCCGACCTGGTTCGCGGCGAGGCCGACGCCCTGGGCCGCGTACATCGTGGCGAACATGTCCTCGATCAGCCGGTCGAGGGCCGGGCCGAACTCGGTGACCTCCGCGCAGGCCGCATGGAGCACCGGCTCGCCCAGGAGGCTCATGGTGCGGACGGTGCCGGTGGTCCCGGGGATGACGCGCTGTCGCATGGCGGTAAGGGTACGACGGGCGAAGATATGAGGAGATCCGCGGCGACCTGGGGCGCCGCGGTCAGGGCCCCGTCCGGCACTGGATAGGCTGGGGCCGGTCGACGCAAGGAGGACAAGGGACGATGGCAGGCAACACAGAGCCGCTTTCGCCGCGGGCCAAACTGGCCGTGACGGCAGGCAGGGCCGCAGCGGCGGTGTCGCGGGCCGCGGGACGCGGAAGCGGATCGGTGATCGGCGGCAAGGTCGCACTCAAACTCGACCCCGATCTCCTCGGAGCGCTCGCGCAGCATCTCGACGTCGTCCTCGTCTCCGCCACCAACGGCAAGACCACGACGACCCGTCTGATCGCCGAGGCCCTGCGGGCCAGCGGCCCGGTGGTCTCCAACGCCCTCGGCGCGAACATGCCGGCGGGCATCACCTCCGCCCTCGCGGGCGGCTCGGACGCCAAGTACGGCGTCATCGAGGTCGACGAGAAGTACCTGGCCGGAGTGGCCCGGGACGTCACCCCCAAGGTGATCGCCCTGCTGAACCTCTCCCGCGACCAGCTGGACCGCGCCGCCGAGACCCGCATGCTCGCGGAGAAGTGGCGCGAGGGCCTCACCGGCTCCAAGGCGGTCATCGTCGCGAACTGCGACGACCCGCTGATCGTGTGGGCGGCCTCGTCCTCGCAGAACGTGGTCTGGGTCGCCGCCGGCCAGGAGTGGAAGGACGACGCCTGGTCGTGCCCCTCCTGCGGCGGTGTGATGCAGCGCCCCGGCGACGACTGGTTCTGCGGCGAGTGCGGCTTCCGCCGCCCCACCCCGACCTGGGTGCTCTCCGGCGACCACGTGCTGGACCCGCACGGCTCGGCCTGGCCGATCCACCTCCAGCTGCCGGGCCGCGCCAACAAGGCGAACGCGGCCACCTCGGCCGCCGTGGCCGCCGTCTTCGGCGTGCCGCCGCAGGTCGCGCTGGAGCGGATGTACCAGGTGCAGGCCGTCGCCGGGCGCTACGACGTGGTCACCTTCCAGGGCCGCGAGCTGCGGCTGCTGCTCGCGAAGAACCCGGCGGGCTGGCTCGAAACGTTTTCGCTGATCGACCAGCCCCCGGCACCGGTGATCCTGTCGGTGAACGCGCGCGGCGCCGACGGCACCGACACCTCCTGGCTGTGGGACGTGGACTACCCGCGCCTCGCCGGCCACCCGATCTTCGTGATCGGCGACCGCAGGCTGGACCTGGCGGTCCGGCTGGAGGTCGCGGGCCTGGACTTCCGGGTCTGCGACACCCTCGACGAGGCCGTGCAGCTGGCGCCGCCCGGGCAGATCGAGCTGATCGCCAACTACACCGCCTTCCAGGACGTCCGCCGTCGGGTCGGCAACTAGCAACGGGATCGGAACCGCAGAGGACATGAGCATGAGCGACAACAGCCTGCGTCTGGTGTGGGTCTACCCCGACCTGCTCAGCACGTACGGAGACCAGGGCAACGTTCTCGTCGTGGAGCGCCGGGCGCGCCAGCGCGGCCTGGACGTGCAGCGCGTGGACGTGCGCAGCGACCAGCCCATCCCGACGTCCGGCGACATCTACCTGATCGGCGGCGGTGAGGACCGCCCGCAGCGCCTGGCCGCGGAGCGCCTGGTGCGCGACGGCGGTCTGGAGCGGGCCGTCTCGAACGGGGCGATCGTCTTCTCCGTCTGCGCCGGGTACCAGATCCTGGGCAACGAGTTCGTCAACGACATGGGCGAGCGCCAGCAGGGCCTCGGCCTGCTGGACGTCGTCACCGTCCGCGGCGAGGGCGAGCGGTGCGTCGGCGACGTGCTCGCCGACATCGACCCGCAGCTCGGCCTGCCGCAGCTGACCGGCTTCGAGAACCACCAGGGCGTCACCCACCTCGGCCCGTCGGCCAAGCCGTTCGCCCGCACCCGGCTGGGCCGCGGGAACGGCACCGGCGACGGCACCGAGGGCGCGTACAACGACACGGTGTTCGGCACGTACATGCACGGCCCCGTCATGGCCCGCAACCCGCTGATCGCGGACCTGCTGCTGAAGCTGGCCCTCGACGTCAACGCGCTGCCGCCCATCGACGACCGGTGGTACGACGCGCTCCGCGCGGAGCGCATCGCGGCGGCCACGCAGCCCGCATAGCCCCCTCCGCGGCCCGCGCGACCGCGCGGGGGCCTGCGTTCGGCCCGGATTCCCCTTGGGGGGTCCGGGCCGAGGTGCGTTCGTACGACGATCATGACCAGCATGTGGAGGATGGTTCAGCGGGGTGCCGATCCGCTAGTAGGGTGACGGGTAGTTCCAACCGGACGACGTGGTCCGGTCGTCGGCCCACGTTGCAAAGGTTCCTTGCCATGCGCATCGGCGTGCTCACCTCCGGCGGCGACTGCCCCGGCCTCAATGCCGTCATCCGTTCCGTCGTCCACCGCGCCGTCGTCGACCACGACGACGAGGTGATCGGCTTCCACGACGGCTGGAAGGGCCTGCTGGAGGGCGACTACCGCAAGCTCGACCTCGACTCGGTCGCGGGCATCCTGGCCCGTGGTGGCACCGTCCTCGGCTCCTCCCGCGTCCAGCCCGCCCACCTGCGGGACGGCGTGGAGCGGGCCCGCGGCCACGTGGCCGACCTCGGCCTCGACGCGATCATCCCGATCGGCGGCGAAGGCACCCTGAAGGCCGCGAACCTGCTGTCGCAGGCCGGGCTGCCGATCGTCGGCGTCCCGAAGACCATCGACAACGACATCGCCTCGACCGACGTCACCTTCGGCTTCGACACGGCCGTCGGCGTCGCCACCGAGGCCCTGGACCGGCTGAAGACCACCGCCGAGTCCCACCAGCGCGTGATGGTCGTGGAGGTCATGGGCCGCCACACCGGCTGGATCGCCCTGCACTCGGGCATGGCCGCCGGCGCCCACGCCATCGTCGTGCCGGAGCGCCCCTTCGACATCGAGGAGCTGACGCGGATCGTCGGCGAGCGGTTCTCCGCGGGCAAGCGCTTCGCGATCGTCGTGGTCGCCGAGGGCGCCAAGCCGCGCCCCGGCAGCATGGAGTTCACCGAGGGCGGCACCGACCAGTACGGCCACGAGCGCTTCGCCGGCATCGGCAACCTGCTCGCCGTCGAGCTGGAGCGGCGCCTGGGCAAGGAAGCCCGCCCGGTCATCCTGGGCCACGTCCAGCGCGGCGGCACCCCGACCGCGTACGACCGGGTCCTCGCCACCCGCTTCGGCTGGCACGCGGTGGAGGCGGCACACCGCGGCGAGTTCGGGATGCTGACCGCGCTGCGCGGCACCGACATCGTGATGGTGCCCCTCGCCGAGGCCACGTCCACCCTCAAGACCGTGCCGGCGCAGCGGTACGACGAGGCGCAGACCGTTCTGTGACCTTTTCCCCTCTTGTGGAACCGCCCCCGGACGCAGGCGCGTCCGGGGGCGGCACTACTGTGGTGGGGCACCACAGGTCAAGAGGAGTGGACAGATGGATCACAGCGGTCACGGCATGGACATGCACGACATGGACCTGCCGCCGTTCACCCTCGGGCGCGGCCTGGAGTTCTCCTTCGACGCGTTCTTCCTGATCGGCTCGCTGGTGGGCCTCGGCCTGTACCTGTGGGGCGTGGTGCGGCTGCGGAAGCGCGGGGACGCATGGCCGGTGGGCCGGACCGTGGCCTTCACCGCCGGTGTGCTGAGCGTGGCCCTGGTGATGTGCACCAAGCTGAACGACTACGGCATGGTCATGTTCAGCGTGCACATGGTCCAGCACATGGTGATCAGCATGCTCTCCCCCATCCTGCTGCTGCTCGGCGCACCGGTGACGCTCGCCCTGCGCGCGCTGCCGCCGGCCGGGCGCGGCCGCAAGGGGCCCCGCGAGCTGCTGCTGATGCTGCTCCACAGCCGCTACATGCGGATCATCACCCACCCGGCGTTCACCATCCCCATGTTCATCGCCAGCCTCTACGCCCTGTACTTCACCCCGCTGTTCGACTTCCTGATGGAGACCAAGCCCGGGCACATCGGGATGATGGTGCACTTCCTGGCCGTCGGCCTGGTCTTCTTCTGGCCGATCATGGGCGTCGACCCGGGCCCGCACCGCCCCGGCTACGTGATGCGGATGCTGGAGCTCTTCGCCGGCATGCCCTTCCACGCCTTCTTCGGCATCGCGCTCATGATGGCGAGCGAGCCGTTGATCGGGACGTACCGGAACCCGCCGGCCTCCCTGGGCATCGACCCGCTGCTCGACCAGCAGTGGGGCGGCGGCATCGCGTGGGCCTTCAGCGAGATCCCCTCGGTGCTGGTGCTGATCGCCCTGATGTACCAGTGGTACCACTCCGAGCAGCGGGCGGCGAAGCGCGCCGACCGTGCGGCGGAGCGCGACGGCGACCGGGAGCTGGAGGCGTACAACGCCTATCTCGCCTCGCTGCGCGCGCGTGGCCAGTAGCGCCCGACCCGCTTTCGGGGCCACCATGGGGCATGACCGGTTCCGTCAAGGCGATGGCCGTGATGACCTTCGCCGCCCTGGTGGCCGTCGCGACGTACTCCGTGGCGCTCGGCAGCAATGGCTGGCTGTGGTTCGGCTGGCTGGTGCTGGCCGTCCTCACCGCCGCAATGGCCGCCTCCGGCAACAACTGACCGGCCGCGGCGCCGCCCGCCCGGTCTGAGCTCCCGGGCCCGTCGGCCGGGCCCGGCCGACGGGCCCGGCCTCACCGGACGCCGCGCGACGCGGTCCGCGCGGCATCCGCACCCGCGCGCGGCCCCTCCGGTCCGGCGGCTGCTGTCCGTACGATGGCGGTGACAACGGGACAGCGACGGGAGCGGCCTGGTGTTCTACCACTTGCTCAAGTACGTGTTCCTCGGCCCGCTGCTGCGGCTGCTGTTCCGGCCGCGGATCGAGGGGCTGGAGAACGTCCCGGCCGAGGGGGCCGCGATCGTCGCCGGCAACCACCTCTCCTTCTCCGACCACTTCCTGATGCCCGCGATCCTGAAGCGGCGGATCACCTTCCTCGCCAAGGCGGAGTACTTCACCGGGCCGGGGCTGAAGGGCCGGCTGACCGCGTTCTTCTTCCGCAGCGCCGGGCAGATCCCGGTGGACCGGTCGGGCCGGGACGCCGGGCGGGCCGCGCTCCGCGAGGGGCTGGGCGTGCTGGCCCGGGGCGAACTGCTCGGCATCTACCCGGAGGGCACCCGCTCGCACGACGGGCGGCTGTACAAGGGCAAGGTGGGGGTGGCGGCGATGGCGCTGGGCGCCGGGGTGCCGGTCGTCCCGTGCGCGATGCTCGGCACCTTCGAGATCCAGCCGCCGGGGAAGAAGATCCCGAAGATCCGCCGGGTCACCATCCGCTTCGGCCGGCCCATGGACTTCTCGCGGTACGCCGGGTTGGAGGGCGAGCGGGCGGTGCTGCGGGCGGTCACCGACGAGATCATGTACGCCATCCTCGACCTGTCCGGCCAGGAGTACGTCGACCGGTACGCCGCCGAGGTCAAGGCCGAGGAGGAGGAAGCACGGAAGAAGGCCCGGCGCAGAACGCGCTGAGCCTTCTCCCGTCACACCTGTTGCACCCCGCGGCGGCGGGGCACCGCCGCCGCGGGCCGCAGTGCCGTCCGCCGGGGTCAGCGGACGGCCGGCAGCTCCTCGCGCGCCGGGAAGTCCGACGCCGGGGCCACCGCGTGCGACTTCGCGGCGGCCGGGGCCGGCGCGACCGGGGCGGCGTGCGGATCGCACACGACGTCCTTGGCGTCGACCTTGCCCTGCAGCAGGTAGGCGTCCACCCGCGTGTTGATGCAGGGGTTCACCAGGCTGGTGACACCGTGCGAGCCGGCGGCCTTCTCGGTGATCAGGCGCGAGCCGGCGAGCCGGCGGTGCAGCTCGACACCGCCCTTGTACGGGGTGGCGGCGTCACGCTCGGCCTGGACGATCAGCACCGGCGGCAGACCGCGCTTGGCACCGACCTCGATCGGGGTGTGCTGCTTGGACTTCCAGGTAGCGCAGGGCAGGTTCATCCACGCGTTCGACCAGGTCAGGAACGGGTACTTCTTGTGCAGCTCCGTGTTGTCCCGGTTCCACTTCGACCAGCTGGTCGGCCACTTGGCATCGGCGCACTCGACCGCGGTGTACACCGCGTTGCCGTTCTCCGAGGCGGCGTTGCCGGCGGTGTCGGTCAGGTCCGGGGTGACGGCCTCGATCAGCGGCTTCTCGTCACCGGCGGCCCAGGCACTGAAGGCCTGCGCGACCGGGACCCACGAGGAGTCGTAGTACGGGGCGCTCTGGAAGAAACCGATCAGCTCGGCCGGGCCGGCGACGCCGCCGAGCGGCTTGGCCTTGGCCTGGGCGCGCAGCTGCTGCCACTTCGCCTCGACCTTGGCGGGGGTGTCGCCGAGGTGGAAGCTCGCGTCGTTCTTGGCGACCCACTCCTGCCAGTCGTTCCAGCGCATCTGGAAGGCGACGTCCTGGCCGAGGTTGGCCTCGTACCAGATGTTGTCCGTCGACGGGTCGACGACGCTGTCGACGATCATGCGGCGCACGTGGGTCGGGAACAGGGTCGCGTAGACCCCGCCGAGGTACGTGCCGTACGACACGCCGAGGTAGTTCAGCTTCTTCTCGCCGAGCGCGGCGCGGATGACGTCCAGGTCGCGCGCGGTGTTCGGCGTGGTCATGTGCGGCAGCATCTCGCCGCTGCGCTCCTTGCAGCCGTCCGCGTACTCCGCGGCGAGCTTGCGCTGGGCGGTCTTGTCGGCCTCGGTGTCCGGGACCGGGTCGGCCTTCGGAACCTTGACGAACTCCTGCGGGTCGACGCACGAGATGGGCGTCGAGTGGCCCACACCGCGGGGGTCGAAGCCCACGAAGTCGTACGCCTTGGCGGTGTTCACCCACAGCGCGGAGCCCGTGGTGGACCGGCGCGGGAAGCGCATGCCGGAACCGCCGGGGCCGCCGGGGTTGTAGATGAGCGCGCCCTGGCGCTCCTCCTTGGTGCCGGTGCTGACGGCACGGTCCACCGCGATGTCGATGGTCTTGCCGAACGGCTTCGCGTAGTCGAGCGGAACCTTGACCCAGCCGCACTGGATGGGGGCGGCGAGGCCCCAGTCGGCAGGACAGTCCTTCCACTCGATGCCGGCACGGGCGGCCCGCGCGGCGGCGATCTGGACGCCGAGCGCCTCCGGGAGCGAGCTGTTGCCCGTGGTCGCCGCGGCGGCCGGCGGGGCCAGCAGCAGGCCGCCGGCGAGTGCTCCGGTGATCAGAGTGGCAGCGCTCCCCAGCGCTGCTTTGCGTATCACGTGGTCGTTCCCCCTGGATCAGGTCCGGCCGGAAGCGGCCGGGTCACGTCGGGTTGGTCGTGCGTAGGTCGTGCGCATGTACAGGGGATCTTTTCGCCTGACCTACACCTGACAACAGGTCAAGGTCATGTTCTTTGCCAACCCGATAACCGGCACGGCATGTACCGCTCAGCGGTGTCTGGTTCGTCCCAGCTTCGCCCCGCGGTCACCAGCCGTACGTGCGACACGCCGTGTCGAGGAGGCCCCGCAGCCGCAGCGCGTCCGGCGCAAGCGCCGTGACCAGCACGGCGGGTCCGGCCAACGGGGTGACCGCGGCGAACTCCCCCAGCACCGCGGCGGTCGGTGCCTCCCGGGCGAACCGCGGCTCCACGACCAGGAGCTGACCGACCGCCCGGTGCCCCGCGAGCCCCGCCGGGCCGTCCCAGCCGCCGGGCGCGCCCGGGCCGCAGGCGAGCTCCTGGTCCAGCAGCGGACGGCCGTCCAGGACCACCGTGAGCCGGCTGCGCAGCAGGCCCGGCTCCTCCCCCGTACGGCCCAGCACCTGCTCCTCCCGCAGCAGCAGCCGGGCGCCGGGGGCGAGTTCGGCCCGGGTCCGCACCCGCAGGTCACTGCCGCGCACCGAGACGAGCGGCTCCGGCAGCCAGCGCACCGCCGCGTCCTCGGCCGCGGTGATGCGTACGTCGTACCGGGCGGGCTCGCCACCGCGGCCGGGCAGCGCCAGGGTGGCGGCGGCCGAGGCCAGGGCGAGCCGCGCCCAGGGGCCGACGTCGGCCTCCACCGTGAGGTGGTCACCGCCCAGCGGGGCGCTCATGGCGCCGACCAGCATGACGCCGGCCTCGGCTCCGGTGCCCCGGGTGCGGCGCAGCGCGAGCGGCCCCTCTCCGGTGAGCACGGGCAGGGCGGTGCCGCCGCGGCCGTCGGCGGCGGCACGGATCCGCGCGGTGGCCCGCAGGATGGCCCGCGACGCCGCCGAGCAGCGCGGCGGACTGCCCGTCACCTTCCAGTCCCTGC
>NZ_JACBGN010000201.1 GCF_013401435.1 Streptomyces sp. BR123 | reverse complement strand
GGCGACGCAAAGGCTCGGCCGGGGGGAAAGGGGCGGCGGGCGCCCGGGGTCAGCTGCGGAGGGCGGCGGCCAGGTCGGACATGAACGCGGTGACGGCGGCGGGACCCGGGAGGACCAGGTCGGCTCGGGATGCCAGTTCCGGTACTTCCTCCGAGCCGCTGCACACCAGGAGGCCCGGCAGGCCCTCGGCCCTCCGCTTCTCCACGGCCGCGTACGCCGCGAGATCGCCGAGGTCGTCCCCGGCGTAGACCACGGCTTCGGCGCCCGTCTCGTCCAGGTACTCGGTCAGGGCTAGGCCCTTGTCCATGCCGGGCGGCCGCAGCTCCAGTACGGCCCGTCCCGGCTCCACGATCAGCCCGTGCCGGGCGGCCAGCGCGGCCAGGGGCTCGCGCAGCGCGGCGAAGGCGGCGGCGGGGTCCTCGGCGCGGCGGGTGTGGACGGCGAGGGCGCGGCCCTTCTCCTCGATCCAGGTGCCGTGCCAGGCGCCGATGGAGTCCAGGAATCCGGGCAGCTCGGCCCGTACGGCCGCCACTCCGGGGTGTTCGGCGGGCGCGTGGACGATGCCGGTGACGGCGTCCCAGCGTTCGGCGCCGTAGTGGCCGAGCACGACGAGGTGCTCCAGGCCGGGGATGCCGGCGAAGCCGCCCAGCCGGACGGCGACGCCCGCCGGCCGGCCGGTGATCACGGCCACCGAGGCGACCTCGGGGGCGAGGGCCGCGAGGGCGGGGACGGCGGCGGGGTGCGCGCGCGCCTGGTCGGGGTCGGGGACGATCTCGGCGAGGGTGCCGTCGAAGTCGAGGGCGACCACGCTGCGGCGCGGTGCGCGGAGCAGGGCCGCGAGCCCCTCGCGGCCGGCGGCGGTGACGGGCATCGGCAGGTCGTGCGGACGGCTCCCCATGGCACGACCCTAACGGCCCGGGCGGGCCACGGCTACGGCGCACGGGTACTCGCACGCCGGGCGTCAGCGGCGGCCCTCAGCGGTGGCCCTCAGCGGCGGGCGCGCTGTGCCTCGCGGATGCGGCGGAGCCGGTTGACGGTGCCGGGGGCGTGGGCGAGGGCCCGCGGATCGTCCATCAGTGCGTTGAGCAGCTGGTAGTAGCGGACCGGGGTCATCCCCAGCCCTTCGCGTATCGCCCGCTCCTTGGCCCCGGGCCCGGGCCAGGTGCGTCCTTCGTACGCGAGCACCGCGGCCTCGGTGGCCGTCAGCTGCCCGTCGTCCGTCATACGGCCAGGTTAACGCCGCCCACCGACACCCACGGGGCCGCCAAGCTCGGGTGGGTGTCGGTGGGCGGGGGTCAGGGGCTGTCGGGTCAGCGGGCGCCGGTCAGCGGGTGTCCGCCGATCGGGCCTTGGCGGCGATCTCCTCCAAGACCCGCTTGGGCTGGCCGTTCGGCTGCACGGCCCGGCCGATGTTCTGCTTGATGTTCTCGCTCACCCCGGCCCAGGACTTCTTGCCGGCCGGGTACAGCCGTGAGTTCGGCAGGGCCGTGAGGAAGGTCTTCATCTGCGCCGCCGAACCGCCGCTGCTCGCCTCCACGGCCCGGTAGCCGCTGGTGGTGACCGGCAGCAGGTCGTACTTCTGCGTGAAGGCGGTCTGGTTCTTCGACTCGTAGAGGTAGTCGAGGAACTTGCCGGTCTGCGCGCGGTGCCCGCTCTTGAAGGCCATCACCCAGTCCGCGACGCCCATCGCCGGCTGGTCGGTGCCGTCGGCCGTCGGCAGCGGCACCATGCCGACCTTCACGCCCTTGGCCGCGGCCTGCTTCATCAGGGTGGGGTGGCCGTTGAGCATGCCGACCTCGCCGCGGGTGAAGGCGTCGAAGGCGGCCTGCCGGTCGGTCTTGCCGGGCTCGGTCGGCCCGGTCAGGCCCTGGCCGACCAGCTTGTCGCGGAGGAACTCGAAGGTCTTGACGTTTGCCTGGGCATCGATCGCGTACTCCTCCTCGTTGTCGGTGTAGCCGCCACCGCCCGCGAGGAGCCACTGCATCGTCTCGGCCTGCGCTTCCTCGCGGCCCAGCGGCAGGGCGAACGGGGTGGGGACGCCCGCGGTCTTGAGCTTCTTCGCGGCGGCCTCAAGGTCGGCCCAGGTCTTCGGCTGCCAGCCGGCCTTGGCGTCCTTGGGGATGATCCCGGCGTCGGCGAACAGCTTCTCGTTGTAGAAGAGCAGGCGGGTGCTGGCGACGAACGGCATGCCGTACTGGGTGCGGCGGATCTTGCCGGCGTCCGCGAGCGGTGCGAGGAAGTCGGCCTCGGTCTTCACCGACAGCAGCTCCTCGGCCGTGTACAGCTTGCCCGCGGCCGCGTAGTCGGCGTAGGCGCCGATCTGGGCGATGTCGGGGGCCTTGCCGGCCTTGACCATCTCGGCGACCTTGGCGTCGACCTCGGACCAGTTGTAGACGCTGACCTCGACCTTGACCTCGGGGTGGTCCTTCTCGAAGCCGGCCGCGAGGTCCTTCCACCAGGACGCCGAGGAGTTCTGTGGGTTGTCCCCGTAGTCGGCCGCCACGACCCGGAGGGTCACCTCGTTGTCCTCGGTGACGCTTCCGCATCCGGTCAGTGCCGCCGCGGCCAGGCTCAGTGCGGTTCCGGTTGCGGCCAGACGCAGGTAACGGCCTTTCACAGTTCTCGATCCACCCAAGGTTGTACGTACGATCCACGTAAGGTCTACACCACTTTGGCCTCTCCTCCACATTCGGAGCCGCCTCGGGGCCGGATTTGTATGGCAGCTCAACAATCCCCTCCAATGGACTAGACCTTTCCCGACCGAGCGAGCGAGACTGTCGACTGTGAAACCCGTGAAACACGTCATCGCCCTCGATGTGGGCGGCACCGGGATCAAGGCCGCCCTCATCGCCGAGGACTGCTCCCTGCTCCACGAAGCGCGCCGCGCCACCGGCCGCGACCGGGGCCCCGACGCCGTCGTCGAGACGATCCTGGACTTCGCCGCCGAACTGCACGCGCTCGGCCGCGAGCGCTTCGGAACGGCTGCCTCCGCGGCCGGCGTCGCCGTGCCCGGCATCGTCGACGCCGAGGGCGGTACCGCCGTCTACGCGGCCAACCTCGGCTGGCGCGACGTGCCGATGCGCGCGCTGATGAGCAGCCGCCTCGGCTCCCTCCCCGTGGCCCTGGGCCACGACGTCCGCACGGGCGGACTCGCCGAGGGCCGCATCGGGGCCGGCCGGGGCGCCGACCGCTTCCTGTTCGTCCCGCTCGGCACCGGCATCGCCGGAGCCGTCGGCATCGCCGGCCGCATCGAGGCCGGCGCCCACGGGTGCGCCGGCGAGATCGGCCACATCGTGGTCCGCCCCGGCGGCCCGCCCTGCGGCTGCGGGCAGCGCGGCTGCCTGGAGACCCTGGCCTCCGCTTCCGCCGTGAGCCGCGCCTGGGCGGCCGCCAGCGGCGCCCCGGACGCGGACGCCGCGGACTGCGCCGAGGCCGTCGCGTCCGGCGACGCGGCGGCCCGGGAGGTGTGGCTCACGGCCGTCGGCGCGCTCGCCGACGGCCTGGTCACGGCGATCACCCTGCTGGACCCGGGCACGCTGATCATCGGTGGCGGGCTCGCCGAGGCGGGAGAAACCTTGTTCAGACCGCTCCGGGCGGCCGTGGAGGAGCGGGTGACGTTCCAGCGGCTTCCCGACATCGTCCCGGCGGCCCTCGGGGACACCGCCGGATGCCTGGGCGCAGGGCTGCTCGCCTGGGACCTACTCGCCACGGAGGTACCTGCCTGATGGCCGGAAGCGCACACAGCACCGTTCTCTCCGGCGCCCGGGTGGTGCTGCCCACCGGCATCGCGGCAGGCGGGCGCGTCATCGTCGAGGGCGACCGGATCGCCGGCAGCGCCCACGAGAACGCGACCGTCGTCGACCTGTCCGGGCACTGGCTCGTCCCCGGCTTCGTGGACATGCACAACCACGGGGGCGGCGGCGCCTCCTTCACCTCCGGCACCGCCGAGGAGGTGCTGAGGGGCGTACGGACGCACCGCGAGCACGGCACCACCACCCTGGTCGCCTCCACCGTCACCGGCGACCTGGACGAACTCGCCCGCCGCGCCGGGCTGCTCGCCGAGCTGACCCAGCAGGGCGAGATCGCCGGCATCCACTTCGAGGGCCCGTTCATCAACCCCTGCCGCAAGGGCGCGCACAAGGAGGAGTTGCTGCGCGACCCCGACCCGGCCGAGGTCCGCAAGCTGGTCGACGCCGCACACGGCGCCGCCCGCATGTTCACCCTCGCCACCGAGCTGCCGGGCGGGCTGGACTCCGTACGGCTGCTGGCCGATCACGGGGTGATCGCCGCGATCGGGCACACCGACTCCACGTACGACCAGACCCGCCAGGCCATCGACGCGGGCGCCACCGTGGCCACCCACCTGTACAACGCGATGCCCGCCATGGAGCACCGGGCACCGGGCCCGATCGCCGCGCTGCTGGAGGACGAGCGGGTCACCGTCGAACTGATCAACGACGGCACCCACCTGCACCCGGCGATGCTGGAGCTGGCCTTCCACCACGCCGGCGCCCACCGCGTCGCCCTGATCACCGACGCGATGGACGCGGCCGGCTTCGGCGACGGGACCTACCACCTCGGGCCGCTGGAGGTGCAGGTGAAGCAGGGCGTGGCCCGGCTCGCCGAGGGAGGTTCGATCGCGGGCTCCACCCTCACCCTGGACACGGCGTTCAAGCGTTCGGTGACCCTGGACCGGCTGCCCGTCGAGTCCGTGGTGCAGGCGATCTCCGCCAATCCGGCCAAACTGCTCGGCCTGTACGACCGGGTGGGCTCGCTGGAGCCGGGCAAGTACGCCGACCTGGTCGTCCTCGACACCGCGTTCGACCTGAAGGGCGTCATGCGGCGCGGCGAATGGATCGTCAGCCCGCTCTAGCGGCCGGTGCGGTGCGGAGGCGAGCCGCCGATCGGGGGTACCCGGAGACGGAGGCGGGGGCGGACGGCCCGCAGGACTGGGCCGCCCGCCCCGTCTTTGACATGATCCCGGCACACACCGAGACCGGGACCCGAAAAAACCATGATCCTGACCGTGACGCTCAACACCGCACTCGACGTCACCCACCGCGTACCGAGGCTGACTCCGCACACCACGCACCGGGTCACCGCCGTGACCGAGCGGCCCGGGGGCAAGGGCCTCAACGTGGCCCGCGTGCTGGCCGCGCTGGGCCGGCCGGTGACGGCGACCGGCTTCGCGGGCGGCCGCACGGGCGCGGTCGTGCGCGAACTGCTCGCCGACTGTCCCGGTGTGACCGACGCCCTGGTCTCCTGCGCGGGGACCACGCGCCGCACCCTGGCCGTGGTCGACGAGTCCTCGGGCGACACCACGCAGTTCAACGAGCCGGGCCCGCTCATCGGTTCCGGCGAGTGGGCGGAGTTCCTGGAGCGGTACGAGGACCTGCTCGCCGGTGCCGAGGCGGTGGCCCTGTGCGGCAGCCTGCCGCCGGGCGTGCCGGTGGGCGCGTACGCCGTCCTCGTCCGCGCCGCGCGCGCGGCCGGTGTGCCGGCGCTCCTGGACACCAGCGGCGAGGCCCTGCGCCGCGGGATCGCCGCCCGCCCCGAGATGGTCAAGCCGAACGCCGCCGAACTCGCCGAACTCACCGGCTCCCGCGAGCCGGTGCAGGCCAGCCGCGACGCCCGGCGCCGGGGCGCGCACGCCGTGGTCACCTCGCTCGGCCCGGAGGGCCTGCTGGCCGCCACCGCGGAGGGAACCTGGCAGGCGGCCCCGCCGCGGACCCTGGCCGGCAACCCGACCGGAGCGGGTGATTCCGCTGTGGCGGGCCTGCTGGCCGGCCTGGTCGAGGGCGTGGACTGGCCGGGTCGCCTGGCCCGCGCGGTCGCCCTGTCCGCGGCCACGGTACTCGCCCCGGCGGCGGGGGAGTTCGACCCCCGCACCTACGAGGAGCTGTGCGGGACGGTCTCGGTCACCGGCCGCACCTGACGTTCCCGCCGGCACGGCCGGCCGGGCCCGGCCGAAACACCGTCAGCCTGCCTCGGCCGGAGAAACACCGCCGGCCCCTGCCGCGGGTGCGGCGGGGGCCGGACTCATTGCGGTCGGCGCTGTCGGCGGATCAGCGCTTGACCCACCCCTGGCCCAGCGAGAGCTGGTCGAAGATCGCCTCGCACTGGTTGCCGGCCTCGCACGAGATCTTCATCGTGTTGGTGCCCTTCTTCAGGTTGATGAACGCGTACGTGCGCGTCCACCCCTTGTCCCAGGCACCGGCTTCGGCCTTGGCGAAGTTCGCCAGATTCAGGGACTGCGTCGGGTTCTGGCCGTTGACGGTGAGGGTGACCTTCGCGTCCTTGCCGGGCACCGAGTAGTTCACGAAGAGCGTGTAGTCGCCGCCGCTCGGGATGTCGGCGGTCCAGGTCAGCGCCGCACCGCCCTGGTTGAAGTTGCCGACGTACTGGCCGCCGGCCCCCTTCCCGCCGGGCACCGCGTTCTGCAGGATGGCGCCGCCGGTCAATGCCATGCCCGCGCCCGCGGCGTCGCCCTTCGGCAGCGGCACTTCGGGGGAGGCCACGGGGCTCGGGGCCTCCGAGCCGCCGGAGTTCTGCGGCTGCGGCTGCTGCTGCTGGGTCTGCGTCTGGCCCTTGTCGGCGGTGTTGTTCTTGCCCGCGTCCTTGTCGCCGAAGGCCAGGGCCGCACCGATGCCGATCGCGACGGCGGCGACGACGGCGACGGCCGCGATGAGCATGCCGCGCCGGCTGGAGCTGCTGCTGCCGGCGCCGCGTCCGCCGCGCGCGGCGCGGCCGCCCGAACCGCCGTTCTGCGCCTGCATCGACGCCGTGTGGGACTGCTGCTGGGGCACGCCGTAGCCACCCGCCTGCAGCGCCTCCGGGGCCTGGTAATGGGCCTGGTAGCCGGGCTGCTGCTGGGGCGGAACCTGGCCGCGCTGGCCGCCGTACGTCCGCTCGCCGACCGTGCGCACCTGGTTGTACGACGTGCGGGGTACACCGCGCGCCGCTCCGGGCCCGGTTTCCGCAGCCTGACCGTCCGCGTAGAGGTAGCCGAACGGATCGTCGTCCTCGGGCTTGTTCGCCCCGCTGTTCGGGCCGTTGTTCGCGGGCGTCGTCATCGCAGGTCACTCCTTTCCATCCCGGGGAGCCTACCCCGAACACGTGCGCCCCCGGGCGGCCGACGGCCTCAGCCGGCCCTGCGATGTGCTTTGGAACGAGACCGTTTCTCGATGTACATCCGCTGGTCGGCAGAGCGCAGCACCTCGTCCGCCGACATGCCGCAGCCTGCCCAGCCGATGCCGAAACTGGCGCCGACCCGCACGGCGCGGCCGTCCACCCGTATCGGCGGGATGATCGCGTTGCGCAGCCGGACGGCGAGGTCGGCGGCATCGGCGGCGCCCAGACCGTCGGCGAGGACGACGAACTCGTCACCACCCAGCCGGGCGACGGTGTCACCGTCGCGGACGCCCGTCGTCAGCCGGCGGGCGACCTCTATCAGCACCGCGTCGCCGGTGTGGTGCCCGAACCGGTCGTTGATCGACTTGAAGCCGTCGAGGTCGCAGAAGAGCACCGCGAGCCCCTTCGTCCCGTCGTCCACCTCGGAGGCGGGCGCGACCGCGTGCACGTGGTGGTCGTACGGGTCCACCCCGCCGGACAGGTCGAAGGGCTCGGGGAAGACGTCGTACCGGAAGCCCGTGTCGCCCGGGTCGCCGGAGCCCGCCGGGCCGCCCGGGACGCCCGCGGCGGCGGCCGCGGGGTCGGCGCCCCGGCCCTCGTACGCGGCGTCGAGCGCCTCCACGGCGGCGGAGCGCACGGACTGCTGCGGCATGCGGCACAGCCGGGCCGAGAGCCGGGCACGCAGTTCGGCGCTGTTGGGCAGGCCGGTGAGGGAGTCGTGGCTGGCGCGGTGGGCGAGCTGGAGCTCGTGCCGCTTGCGCTCCTCGATGTCCTCGACGTGGGTGAGCAGGAACCGGGGGCCGTCGGCGGCGTCCGCGACGACGGAGTTGCGCAGCGAGACCCACACGTAGGTGCCGTCGCGCCGCCCGAGGCGCAGTTCGGCGCGACCGCCCTCGGCGGAGGTGCGCAGCAGGGTGCCGATGTCCTCGGGGTGGACCAGGTCGGAGAACGAGTACCGGCGCAGGACGGAGGCGGGGCGGCCCAGCAGCCGGCACAGGGCGTCGTTGGTCCGCAGCAGCCGGCCGTGCTGGTCCCCGCCCATCTCGGCGATGGCCATGCCGCTGGGCGCGTACTCGAAGGCCTGCCGGAAGGATTCCTCGCTGGCGCGCAGGGCCTGCTGCTCCCGTTCGAGGCGGACCAGGGCGCGCTGCATGTTCGCGCGGAGCCGGGCATTGCTGATCGCTATCGCCGCCTGGAAGGCGTACATCTGGAGCGCCTCGCGCCCCCAGGCACCGGGGCGGCGCCCGTTGCGCGGCCGGTCGACGGAGATGACGCCGAGGAGTTCCCCGCCGGACGCGTACATGGGCGCGTAGAGCCGGTCCTCGGGGTGCCACTCGTCCTCGAAGCGCGGGTCGGGGCCGTCGGTGTGCCACTGCGGCACGTCGTCCTCCAGCAGGACCCAGCCCTCGGTGTGCGGGATGAACCGCAGGCCGTCCCAGTTCTCGCCCATGGTCAGGCGGCGCTCCCAGGAGGCGCGGGAGCCGACGCGGCCGGTGATCAGGGCTTCCGCGGCGGGGTCGCCGGCGAAGGCGGCGACGACGAGGTCGCCGTCAGGGCGTACGAGGTTGACGCAGGCGAGCTCGTAGCCCAGGCCGGTGACGATGCCGTCCACGACGGTCTGCAGGGTGTCGGCCAGGCTCCTGGCCGTGTTGAGCTCGGCCACCACCCGGTGCAGCTGCCGCAGGGTCGCAAGACGGACGTACGGCTCTGACTCGGTCTCCATCGCTCGCTCTCCCCGAGACCTCGACAGCAACTCCAGTTTTGTCATCGGCGTTTCGTTGCGGTGTCCCGTCCACTGAATCACAGTGAGCTGTGCGGCAGGTACACAGGGTCAACAAATCTTGCCCTCTGTGACTTAAGTCACATCAGATGAATCAAAGCGTCGGCTGACGGCTCCTGCGCCCTGGAGCGCTTCCCCGCCCTTCCGGCGGCTCACGATACGCGTGAGGCCTAGGCCAAGGGTCCCGGACACGGCTCGGCCCCGGGCCCGATGTGCGCCGGGGGAGGGCGGGACTAGCGTTCCAGGTGTGCCGAAAACGACCTCCGTACCCGTCCCGACCACCGTGAGCCTTCATCCTGAAGGTGTGAGCCACGACGAGTTCCGCGCCGCCCTGTCCCGACTGGCGGCGGGCGTCTGCCTGGTCACCGCACACGAGCCCCCGCTGGCCGAGGACGGCCCGCGCGGGGAGGACGTCGGGATGACGGCCACCGCCTTCCTGTCGGTGTCCCTCGACCCGCCGCTGGTCCTCGTCAGCCTGCGGGAGGGGTCGCGCATGGACGACCTGCTGGCCGAGCAGCCGCTGTGGGCGGTCTCGCTGCTGGCCGACCACCAGGTGCAGATCGCGAGCCGCTTCTCCATGAAGGGCCGGATCAGCGACCGGCTGCTCTTCGCCGACCTGCCGTACGAACGCGGCGAGGTCTCCGGGGCCCCGCTGCCCGCGGGGGCGCTGGCCACCCTGGAGTGCCGCACCGAGCAGCGCGTCCCGGCCGGCGACCACACCCTGGTCATCGGCCGCGTGCTCGCCTCGTCGCTGCCGGCGCCCGACGCCGCACCGCTCGCATACTTCCGCGGCCGCTACCGCAGACTGGCGCCGTAGCGCGCGGGCCGACCGTCCGCCGGCCGCCCGCCCGTCTGTCCGTCCGCCCGGTCCGCCGGGCGCTACCAGTCGCGGCCCGAGCGTCCGCGCTTGGTCTCGCCGCGGGCCTTCTTCTCCCGCAGCCGCCGCTCGTTGATCCCCCGCGGGATCTTCGTCGCGCGGCGCGGCTTCGGCGGCGGGGCCGTCGCCTCCGCGAGCAGCGACGCCAGCCTGACCAGCGCCATCTCCCTGTTGCGCAGCTGCGAGCGGTGCTCGGAGGCCCGTACGGCCAGCACCCCGCCCACCAGGCGCGGGGCCAGGCGCTCCAGCGCCCGCTGCTTCCACACCTCGGGCAGCGCCTTCGTCGCCGCGAGGTCGAACAGCAACTCCACCCGGGAGTCCGAGGTGTTCACGTGCTGGCCGCCCGGCCCGGAGGAACGCGAGAACCGCCACGAGAGCTCCGCCTCGGGCAGCACGACGGAGCCGCGGATGACATGGGGACCAGGCATGGCCCCATGATCCCGCCCCGCTTACGCCCCCGTCACCCGTATTTCCGTACCGTCGGAAGGGAAAGCCGCACGAGAAAGGCCCTGCGGGCCCCGCGGGGGAAATCCGGGCGGAAATCGGCAGGCTGGAACCTGCGAGGCCCCTCCCCGCGTTATGAAGGTCAGCGGTACCTTGACCGCACATCTCGCGGTCAGCGACGAGGAAGGGACACCAGTCACAATGGCAGTAAGCCTGTCCAAGGGCGGCAACGTCTCGCTCACGAAGGAGGCCCCCGGCCTCAGCGCCGTCACGGTCGGACTCGGCTGGGACGTCCGGACGACGACCGGTGTCGACTTCGACCTGGACGCCTCCGCCATTGCGGTGAACGCGATGGGCAAGGTCGTCTCGGACGGCCATTTCGTCTTCTTCAACAACAAGTCCACCCCGGACCAGACCATCGTGCACACCGGCGACAACCGCACCGGCGAGGGCGCGGGCGACGACGAGGCCATCAAGGTCAACCTGGCCGGCCTCCCGGCCGACGTCGACAAGATCGTCTTCCCGGTCTCGATCTACGACGCCGACACCCGCCAGCAGAACTTCGGCCAGGTCCGCAACGCCTACATCCGCGTCGTGAACCAGGCCGGCGGCGCCGAGATCGCCCGCTACGACCTCTCCGAGGACGCGGCCACCGAGACCGCCATGGTCTTCGGCGAGCTCTACCGCAACGGCGCCGAGTGGAAGTTCCGCGCGGTCGGCCAGGGCTACGCCTCGGGCCTGGTCGGCATCGCCCAGGACTTCGGCGTCAACGTCTGAGCCATCCGGCCGAAGCCCCCTCCCGGCCGTCCGGGAAGGGGGCTTCGCCACACCCCGACGGGCGCGCGGAATCCGGTGCGCGCGCAGTGGCGGCCTCCGCCGGTGCCCCGGCCGTCCCCACCGAGGCCACCGCCCTCCACGCGAGGAGCCACGCCTCCTTCGAGCCGAGCGGCGACTTGCGCCTGCTGATCGTCGAATGCCGGCGCCCACCGCTCCGGGTACGGAAGCGCCGACCGCCGAGGCCCGCCGGCGCGCACCGCCGACCGCGGGTGTCGGTCAGCGCACGGGCTTCCTGCCGTACAGCCAGGCGTCCCACACCTTCGACAGGTCCATGCCGGTCTTCCGCTCCGCATAGGCGGTGAAGTCGGCCGTGCTCGCGTTGCCGTGCCGGTGGTCGGCGGCCCAGCCGCGCAACAGCGCGAAGAACCTCTCGTCGCCGGCCTCCTGCCGGATCCGGTGCAGCACCATCGCGCCCCGGTAGTACACCGGGCCCTCGGAGATCTCCTCCGGCCCGGGCGGCGCGGCCGGCGGGAACGCGTCCCAGTCGGTGCCGGCGCCCTCGTCGACGGAGGTGTCGCCGGCCAGGAAGGCGTCGAAGCGGCGCTGGGCGGACGGCCCGCCGTGCTCCTCGTCCCACAGCCACTCCGCGTACGTCGAGAAGCCCTCGTTGAGCCACATGTCCTTCCAGGACTTCGGCGACACCGAGTTCCCGAACCACTGGTGCGCCAACTCGTGCAGGACCAGTTGCTCATCGGCCGGGGCGCCGGAGAAGACCGGCCGGGTCTGCGTCTCCAGCGCGTACCCGAGGGTCTCGGACGGCGCGACGATCGCACCCGCGGACGCGAACGGGTACGGACCGAACCGCGCGGCACCCCACTCCACCATCTCCGGCAGCCGCGCCAGCGCGGGCCCGCCGCCCTCCGGCTCCCCGGGGGCCACGGCCGTGTACAGGGGCACCCCGGAGGGGGTCTGCCCGGTCGCCACCTTGAACTTCCCGACCGCCGCCGTGACCAGGTAGCTCGCGACCGGCTCCGCGCTGTGCCAGGCGAACGCGGTCCGCCCGTCGCCGGTCTCGGTGCGCGAGCGCAGCAGTCCGTTGGACACCCCCTCGTAACCCTTGGGGACGGTGAGGGTGATGTCGTACGCGGCCTTGTCGCTGGGGTGGTGGTTGCCGGGGAACCAGGTCATCGACCCGACCGGCTCGCCGACCGCGAAGGCCCCGTCCTCGACGGGGATCCAGCCCTCCTCGGAGCCGTCCGGATCGGAGAGGGTCCTGGGCTCGCCGCTGTACTCGACCTCCGTGCGGAAGACCTCCCCGGTGCGCAGGTCCTCGGCCGGGCGTACGGTCAGCTCGTTTCCGGTGCGGTTGAAGCGGGCCCCGGCGCCCTGCACCGTGACGCCCTCGACCTTCAGACCGCTGAGGTCGAGGTTGAACGAGCTGAGCCCCTGCTCGGCCCGGGCCGTGATGACCGCCTTGCCGTGCAGCACCCCGTCCTCGGGGTCGTACGCCAGGTCCAGCCGGTAGTGGTCGACCTGGTAGCCGCCGTTGCCGGCCTTCGGGAAGTAGGGGTCGCGCAGGCCCGACGCGCCCGGCCGCCCCTGCACCGTGCTGCCCGTGCACGCCGTGGTGAGGGCGAGCAGGGCGGCGACGGCAGGGACGGCGAGGCGTGTGACGCGGGAGGAGCGGGAGAGCTCGGCGGGGCGGGGGACGGCGCGGGTTTCCACGCAGCCGATCCTATGGGGCATCTTGTCGCACTACGGTCCGATACGACCGGTGACGCGGGCCCCGCCCGCCCCCGGCCGACTACTGCTCCAGGGCCTCGACGCCGGCCTTGGCGAACTTCTCGTCCAGGTCGCCGCTCGGGGCGCCGGCCACGCCGATGCCCGCCACCGGCGCGCCGCCCGCCTGGACGGGGACGCCGCCGCCGAGGAACAGGGTGCCCGGGATGTCCTTCAGGTTCGGGGCCTGGGCGAGGCGGCCCACGAGCACCGAGGTCGGCGCGTTCCACGACACCGCGGTGAAGGCCTTGCGCTGCGCCGACTCGTAGGACTGCGGACCCGCGCCGTCGCCGCGCAGGGTGACGATGGTGTTGCCGTTGCGGTCCACGACCGCGACCGTCACCTTCTGGTTCTCCTTGCGGGCGGCCTCCAGCGCACCCTGGGCGGCGCGGGTGGCGGCGTCGACGGTCAGGTGCGTCGAGGTGGTGAAGTTCTTCTCGCCCACCTCCTTCTTCGCGGCCGCAGCGGCCGGCGCGGACTGCACCTCGGCCTGCGCGGCGTTCGCGCCGACCGCACCGAAGGTGCCGGCGCCGAGCGCGACGGCGAGGGCGGTACCGGTGAGAACGCGGGTGCGGGTCTTCATGCTGCTGCTCCTTGGACGTCGGGCTGGGCGCCGGTGGCCGTCGGCCGTCTGCCGGGCACCGGATCGTTCGCCGGCCCGTTTCCAGCGGCCCGGCGTCGTGCTTCCAGCCTGCGGCCGCAGCCCCCGCCCACCC
>NZ_JACBGN010000200.1 GCF_013401435.1 Streptomyces sp. BR123 | reverse complement strand
CGGTCCCGCACCCCCGCCGTCCCCGTCCCCGTCCTCGTCCTCGTCCCCGTCCTCGTCTTCTCCGTGATCCCGGTGATCCCGGTGACCCTCGTGGTCTTCATGTCCGATCCCCCCGCTGCCCTGCGCCCTCCGCACACCGTTCGCACACATTGACGATCAATCGCGCGGCCCGAGTTCCCTCCTCCCTCTCTTTCACCCGTACGAACGACCGAGTGAGCACCCTGCAAACACCCGTCATCCGGGCGCAACGCCCCTGCAACCTGCACCCCGCAGGATCGGTTCATGACGGAGCCGGTGCACCCTCCCGAGTCCCCTTCCCTCCCGCTTCCCGCCGCCACGGCCGCTGAGCTGCTGACCCGGATCACCGCCCAACTCGGCACGCAGCTGCGCGGACTGCGCCCGCCGGGGGCCCGGTCCCACGGAGTCCACGCATGCAGCCCACCCTCGTCGCCGTCGCCCACGGCAGTCGCGACCCGCGCGCCCTCCCCGCCGTTCAGGCCCTGCTCGAACGCATCCGCGAACTCCGCCCCCGCCTCGACGTCCGGCTCGGCCACATCGAGCTGAACCGACCGCTGCTCGCCGACACCCTGCGGCGCACCCCCGGCCCGGCCGTGCTCGTCCCCCTGCTCCTCGGCCGCGGGTACCACGTCAAGCGGGATCTCCCCGCGGCCGCTGCCCGGCACGCCGACGCCCGCGTCGCCGCACCGCTCGGCCCGCACCCGCTGCTGGTCGAGGCCCTCTGCGAGCGCCTCCTGGAGGCCGGCTGGAGCCCGGACACCCACACCGCCGTCGTGCTCGCCGCCGCCGGCTCGCGCGACCCCGACGCGGAGGACGACACCCGGCGCACCGCCGCCCTGCTCTCCGAGCGCCTCGGCGGGACGGCCGTCGTCCCGGCCTACGCCTCCGCCGCGGCGCCCGCCGTGCCCGACGCGGTCCGGGCCCTGGGCGCCCGCGGCCACCGCCGGGTCGCCGTGGCCTCGTACTTCACCGCCCCCGGCCGCTTCGCCGCACAGTGCGCCGCGGCTGCGACCGGCCCGGCGGCCGCCCCGCTCGGCGACCACCCGGCGCTGGCCCGCCTCGTCCTGCGGCGCTACGAGCAGGCGCTGGCCGCCCCGCGGGCCGGGACCCCGCTGGAACTCGCCACCGCCTGAGGAGCGCGCGGGTCCGGATTCCTCGGATTGTCGGTGTCTGCGGTTACCGTCGGACCATGGAAGGCATGGCAGGCACCGCACCCGTCCGTCCCCACGAGCCCGCCGGCGCCGCAGGCTCCGCAGGCTCCGGAGCCGCCGGCTCCGGTGGCCCCTACTCCCCTGCCGACACCGAGCGCTGGGCCCCCGAGCCCGACAAACGCCCCGGCCGGACGGCCTTCCAGCGCGACCGCGCCCGTGTGCTGCACTCGGCCGCGCTGCGCCGCCTGGCCGGGAAGACCCAGGTCGTCACTCCGGGCAGCCGCTCGTACGACTGGGACGCCAGCCCCCGTACCCGGCTGACGCACTCGCTGGAATGCGCCCAGGTCGGCCGCGAGCTCGGCGCGGCCCTCGGCTGCGACCCCGACCTGGTCGAAGCGGCCTGCCTCTCGCACGACATGGGCCACCCTCCCTTCGGACACAACGGCGAGGAGGCACTGAACGAGTTCGCCAAGGACTGCGGCGGCTTCGAGGGCAACGCCCAGTCGCTGCGCCTGCTGACCCGCCTGGAGCCGAAGCGGTTCACGGCCGACCCGGCGACCGGCGCGCCCGTCAGCGTCGGCCTCAACCTCACCCGCGCCTGCCTGGACGCCGCCACCAAGTACCCGTGGGCCCGCGGCGGCCACCCCACCGACCCCGGCTCGGTCAAGTTCGGCGCGTACGAGGACGACCTGCCCGTCTTCGCATGGCTGCGGCGCGGCGCGCCCGCCGGCCGCAAGTGCTTCGAGGCGCAGGTCATGGACTGGTCGGATGACGTCGCCTACTCCGTCCACGACTTCGAGGACGGCCTGCACGCCGGGCACATCGACCCCAACCTCCTGTTCGCCGAGCCCGAGCGCGCAGCGATCCAGCAGGTCGCGATCGGCAGGTACGTCCCCGCCGGCACCGACCCGGAGGAACTGCGCGAGGCCCTCGACCGGCTGATGGAGCAGGAGTGGTGGCCGCACGGCTACGACGGCTCGGCCGTCGCCCAGGCCCGCCTGAAGGACGCCACCAGTCAGCTGATCGGCCGGTTCTGCCTGGCCGCGGAGGGCGCCACGCGCGAGGCGTACGGCTCCGGCCGGCTGACCCGGTACGCCGCCGAGCTGGTCGTCCCGCGCGAGACGCGCAACGAGTGCGCGGTCCTCAAATCGGTCGCCGACCTGTACGTGATGCAGCGCGACGAGCAGGAACGTCTCCGCGCCGACCAGCGCATCGTCCTGGCCGAACTCGCCGAGGCGCTGCTCGCCCGCGCGCCCGAGGGCCTGGACCCGCAGTTCCGTGCGGTCTTCGATGCGGCCCCGGACGACAAGGCCCGCAAACGCGCTGTCATCGACCAGATCGCGTGCCTGACGGACGCATCGGCGCGCTCCCTGCATGCCCGGCTCACCCGCCGCACCCGCCGCACCGAAGGGTGATCCGATCGGGCCACTCCCCCTTCACGCGGCAGGCTCGGTGCGGGACGCTCGCATGTGGTCGCAAGTGGCGGTGAGGTTATGAGGAGGCATCAGGTGGTCGACGCACACCGGACGTTCGTCATCGTCGGCGCAGGACTGGCCGGGGCCAAGGCGGCGGAGACGCTGAGGTCCGAGGGGTTCACGGGGCGGGTGATCCTGATCGGAGACGAGCGCGACCACCCGTACGAACGGCCCCCGCTGTCCAAGGGCTACCTCCAGGGAAAGGAGGATCGCGACAGCGTCTTCGTCCACGAGGCGTCCTGGTACGCCCGCGCCGACATCGAGCTGCACCTCGGCCAGCCCGCCGTGCACCTGGACCGGGAGGCGAAGAAGGTCGTCCTCGGTGACGGCACCGCCCTCCACTACGACAAGCTGCTGCTGGCCACGGGGGCCGAGCCGCGCCGTATGAACATCCCGGGCACCGGCCTGGCCGGGGTGCACCACCTGCGCCGGCTCGCGCACGCCGAGCGGCTCCGGGCCGTCCTGGCCGGCCTCGGCCGGGACAACGGGCACCTGCTGATCGCGGGCGCCGGCTGGATCGGCCTGGAGGTCGCCGCCGCGGCCCGCGGGTACGGGGCCGAGGTCACCGTGGTCGAGCCGCTGGCCACCCCGCTGCACGGGGTGCTCGGCCCGGAGATCGGCCGGCTCTTCGCGGACCTGCACGCCGAGCACGGGGTCCGCTTCCACTTCGAGACGCGCCTCACGGAGATCATCGGGCACGACGGCATGGTGCTCGCCGCCCGCACGGACACCGGCGAGGAACTCCCGGCGCACGCGGTGCTCGCCGCGATCGGCGCGGCCCCGCGGACGGCATTGGCCGAGACCTCCGGACTGGCCCTGGTCGACCGGGAGCACGGCGGCGGGATCGCCGTGGACGCCTCGCTGCGCACCTCCGACCCGGACATCTACGCGGTCGGGGACGTGGCCGCCGCCCACCACCCGCTGCTGGGGACCCGGCTGCGCGTCGAGCACTGGGCGAACGCGCTCAACGGCGGACCGGCCGCCGCGCGGTCCATGCTCGGGCAGGAGACCAGCTACGACCGGGTTCCGTACTTCTTCTCGGACCAGTACGACGTGGGCCTGGAGTACTCGGGATACGCCCCGGCGGGCGGCTACGACCAGGTCCTGATCCGCGGTGACGCGGCCAAGCGGGAGTTCATCGCCTTCTGGCTGTCGGACGGGCGGGTGCTGGCCGGCATGAACGTGAATGTGTGGGACGTCACGGACGACATCCAGGCCCTGATCAGGTCGCAGGAGCAGGTCGACCGCGAGGCCCTGGCGGACCCGTCGGTTCCGCTGAGCTCGCTGGTGGCGGGCCGGGGCGCCTGAGGGTTTTCCCGCGTCCGGCCTTAGACTTCACGGGTGGCAGGACGGATCAACGACGACGACGTGAAGGCGGTACGGGACGCGGTCCCGATCGACGCCGTGGTCTCCGACTACCTGCAGCTGCGCAACGCCGGCGGCGGCAACCTCAAGGGCCTGTGCCCCTTCCACGACGAGAAGTCCCCGTCCTTCCAGGTAAGCCCGAGCAAGGGCCTCTACCACTGCTTCGGCTGCCAGGCGGGCGGGGACACCCTCGACTTCATCATGAAGATCGACCACCTGTCCTTCTCGGAGGCGGTCGAGCGGCTGGCCGCCCAGGCGGGCATCACCCTGCGCTACGAGGAGGGCGGCTACACCGCGGGCACCAGCGGCCGCGGCGAGCGGATCCGGCTGGTCGAGGCGCACAAGGCCGCCGCCCGGTTCTACATCGACCAGCTGAACGGCCCCGAGGCGGAGATCGCCCGCAGGTTCCTGGCCGAGCGGGGTTTCGACCAGGCCGCGGCCGCGTACTTCAGCGTCGGCTACAGCCCGGCAGGCTGGGACCACCTGACCCGCTTCCTGCGGGGCAAGGGCTTCACCGACCGGGAACTGATCACCTCGGGCCTGTCCCAGGACAGCCGCAGCGGCAAGCCCATCGACCGCTTCCGAGGCCGGCTCATGTGGCCGATCCGCGACATCAGCGGCGAGGTGGTCGGCTTCGGCGCGCGCAAGCTGCGCGAGGACGACAACGGCCCGAAGTACCTGAACACGCCCGAGACGGCGATCTACAAGAAGTCCCAGGTTCTCTACGGCATCGACCTGGCGAAGAAGGAGATCGCGCGGACCTCGCGGGCAGTCGTCGTCGAGGGCTACACCGACGTGATGGCCTGCCATCTGGCCGGGGTCACCACGGCGATCGCGACCTGCGGCACCGCCTTCGGCGGCGAGCACGTCAAGATCCTGCGCCGGCTGCTGATGGACAACGCCACCGCCGAAGTGATCTTCACCTTCGACGGTGACGCCGCCGGGCAGAAGGCCGCGCTGCGCGCCTTCGAGGACGACCAGAAGTTCGCCGCCGAGACGTCGATCGCCATCACCCCGGGTGGCATGGACCCCTGCGACCTGCGACTGGCCCAGGGCGACGAGGCCGTGTCCACCCTGGTGGAGTCGCGTACTCCGCTGTTCGAGTTCGCGCTGCGGCACATCGTGGCCCGGCACAACCTGGAGAACCCGGCGGGCCGGGCGGCCGCGCTCGACGAGGCCGCTCCGGTCGTCGCCGGCATCAAGAACATCGCGATCCAGCACGAGTCGGCGGTCCAGCTGGCGGGCATGCTCGGCATCCGCGACGAGCAGTTCGTGGTCAAGCGGGTCGCGCAGCTGGCCCGCTGGGCGCGCGAGCGCGGCGGCAGGCCCGGCCCCGGGGACAGGGACCGGCCGCCGGCCGCCGCTCCGGGCCGCTCGTACGAGGCCCTGCCGGCGCCCGCCGCGCCCGCGGGCGGTCCCGCGCTCAACCTGCGCAACCCGGTCCACGTGACGGAGCGCGAACTGCTCAAGCTGGCCCTGCAGCGGCCCGAGCTGGTCTCCCCGGCGTTCGACGCGTACGGGGTGGACGAGTTCACCGCCCCGCCGTACGCGGCGGTCCGCCAGGCCATCCTGGACGCGGGCGGCGTCTCGCCCGGCGGCAGCGACTACCTGGCCCGGGTCCGCGACGCGGCGCCGAACGACACCGTGCGCGCACTGGTCACCGAGCTGGCGGTGGAGGCCATCCGCTCCCGGACGGTCGACGAGGGCTACGCCGGGGTCCAGCTGGTCCAGGTCCGGCTGCGCGCGGTCGACCGCCGGGTCCACGAGATCACCGGCACCATGGCCCGGCTGGGGTCGCAGGCGCCGCCGGAGCAGCTGGCGGCGGTCCAGGAGGAGCTGTGGGTCCTCCAGCAGTACGGGCAGCGGCTGCGCAACCGCGGCGCCGAAGGGCTGTAGCCCCCGCGGCCCGGATCTGATCGGAGCAGCGGTCGGCAGCAGCCAGAGCGGTCCCCAGAGCGATCGGCAGCGGTCGGAGGGGGCGGCAGCGGTCGGAGGGGCGGAGCGCTCGGCGCGGTCGACGGCGGCCACCGGGGCGGCAGGGGGCCGATGCCGGGCTACCGGCGGCCGAGCCAGTCGCCGCCGGGTATCTCCCTGCCCGACTCGCGCAGCCTGCGGGCCAGCGGCGGGGCCGCCAGGTAGACCCACGCGGCGGTGCTGGTGCCGTCGGAGCGGACGGCGTCGCACCGGACCCGGTCGTACAGGTTCACCGGCAGTCCGGGGCCGTGGTACTCCTCCAGCCGGTCCAGTTCGGCCAGCAGCGGCCCGTACGCGCCCGGCGCCGCGGTGATCAGCTCGCCCACGACCTCCGAACCCGTCCGCCGGACGGCGTACGGGTAGCCGGGGCCGTCGTACAGGAGCGCGCCGGGGAGCCGGGCGGGCTCCTCGGCCGAGGTGCGGCCGCGCAGGAACTGGGCGTGGTTGACCTCGCCGGGCCGCAGGGTCCCGTACACGAAGAAGGGCAGCTCGGCGGTCACCGGCCGCCACCTCCGCCGGTCGCTGGTGTCACCGTGCCCTCCCTCTCCCGGTCCTGGACCCTGTCCCGGGCCTCCCCGGGCCCTCCACCGTACGCACCGCTGCGGCACGGTCTGCGACCCGGCCCCTGGTGCGGTGCCGCGCCCGGTCACCCGGGCGGGCCGAATCACCCGAACGGCTGAATCCACCGCCGTGACCTGCAGGAACACCGGCCGCACCCCTCCGCCTGACATGGCATCAGCAGGTGGGGGGCGCCGGGAGGGGTTACCACGGGAACACGACCTCGTGTCTCCACGACCCCGTGTCTCCAGGAGCCGCAATGCGCCGTCGCACCGCCCATCTGCTCACCGTCACCGCGCTGACCGCCGCCGCCTTCGCCGGCCCGGCCGCCGGTGCGGTCGCGGGTGGGGCCGCGGGCCGGGCCGCCGCCGCGGACCCGGGCAGGACCGGCTCCGCCCCCGGCGACTTCGCCGTGCTGGAGGTGTGGCCCACGTCGGCCGCCCCCGGGGCCACGGTCACCGCGAACACCACGGCCTGCGGAGCGGGCGGGCGCGCCGACGGCGACGCCAGCATGGTCGGCGGCGGCCGCTTCCGGCTGCTGCCGGGCACCCACAAGGAGGTGGCCGTCGGGCAGTTCCGGGTCGCCCGCGACACCCGCCCTGGCACGTACAGCATCGGCGCGACCTGCGCCGACGGAAAGTACGCCACCGGGGACCTGGTCGTCACCGCACGCGGCCCGCAGGGCCCCGTGCGCACCGGGGTGGGCGGTGGGACGACCACCACCGCGAGCCCCGTCCGGATCACGGCGGGAGCGGCAGTACTGGCCGCGGCCGCCGTCGGCGGTACCTGGCTCCTGCGTCGCCGGGCGAGCGGCACGCGGAGCTGACGGGCGCCCACCGCGGCCACGGCCGCGGTCCGACCGGTACCGCCCCCCGTCGCCCGCCCCGCGAGGTCCCCCCGTTCGCGGGGCCGGGCGACGGCCTGTCACACGCAGAGCACGCCGTACACGGCGGCGCAGTACACCAAGGGGGCACCGCATGGGCGCCAGCCAGGCCGGCCGCGGCGGGCTCGTCGCGCTCACCGCCTGCATCGGCATCTGGCTCGTCGGCACCGGCTCCGGCGAGCCGGTCGGGCCCCCGCTGCCCTCCCCCGCCGAGGCCCTGAGCGGCACCGGGCACGCCCGCTATCCGGACAGCATCGACCCGCTCCCCACCGGATCCCCGCCGACCCGGATCCGGATCCCGTCCATCCGGGTGGACGCCCCCCTGACCGGGCTCGGCCTGGCCCGCGACGGAAGCCTCGACGTGCCCCCGCCGGCCCGCCGCGACCTGGCGGGCTGGTACCGGGACGGCACCGCCCCGGGAGCGGTGGGCACGGCCCTCGTCGTCGGCCACGTCGACCACGCCTCCGGGCCGGCGGTCTTCTTCCGGCTGGGCGCGCTGCGCCGCGGGGCGGCGATCGAGGTGCGGCGCGCGGACGGACGCACGGCGTTGTTCACCGTGCACGCGGTCGAGGTGTACGACGCGCGGCGCTTCCCGGACACGCGCGTGTACGGGCCGTCGCCGCGCGCCGAGCTCCGGGTGATCACCTGCGGCGGCAGCTTCTCGCCGAGGACCGGATACCGGGGCAACGTGGTCGTCTTCGCCCACCTGACGGGGACGCACTGACAGTCCGGAGCCGGCACCGGGACCGGGACCGGGGCCGGGGCCGGAGCGGGGACCGGGCGGCCTCACCGGCCCCCGGCCGCCGCGCTGAGGTGGGCGTTCCGTTCGGGTAACAAGCGCGATGCCGAGGGGAAACAGCCTCCCCGCACGCTCGTGCCATGACCTCGGAGCAGCAGCGTGTGGTGGTGATCGGCGGCGGCCTCGCGGGCCTCAGGCTCGCGCAGCGGCTGGGTGCGGGCCCGGCCGTGCGGGTCACCGTCCTCGGCGAGGAGTCGCACGTCCCGTACAACCGGGTGCTGCTCGCCGAGATCCTCGCCGGCCGGTACGCGCCGGAGGTCGCCGCCCTTCCGGATCCCGGCCCGCCGCTGCGGCGGGGGGTGCGGGCGGTCCGGATCGACCGGGCCGCCCGGACGGTGCACTGCGACGACGGCAGCACGGAGCCGTACGACGCCCTGGTCCTGGCCACGGGTTCCAATGCCGTGCTGCCGCCGCTGCGCGGGCTCTTCGAGCCCAAGGGCCTCGCCGGGGCCGCCTCCCCGGGGGACCGGGAACTCCCGGACGGGGTCCACGCGTTCCGGACCATGGACGACTGCCTGGCCCTGTCGGCGGCGGTGGCCGCCGGGCCGGGCGTGCGCGCGGTGGTGATCGGCGGCGGCCTGCTCGGCGTCTCCGCGGCCCGCGCGCTGGCCGAGCGGGGCGCGCAGGTCGTCCTGGCCCAGCAGGGCGAGCGGCTGATGGAGCGCCAGCTCGACGCGGAGGCCTCGGCGCTGCTGCACGCCCATCTGACCGCGCTCGGCATCGAGATCCACACGGAGTGCCGAGTCCGCGGGCTGAGCACCTCCCCGGGCACAGGCACCCGCACGGGGACCGGCACAGGCACCCGCACCCGCACGGGTTTCGGCAAAGGCACCGGCACCAGCCGCCGGGTCACCGGCGTCGAGCTCGCCGACGGCTACCGCCTCGACGCCGACCTCGTCGTCCTGGCCTGCGGCGTCCGCCCGCGCACCGGCCTGGCCCGCGCCGCCGGGCTCACCGTCCGCACCGGCATCGTGGTGGACGACCGGCTGCGGACCGACGACCCGCGCATCCATGCCATCGGCGACTGCGCCGAGCACGCCGGCCGTGTGTACGGCCTGGCCGGCGCCGCGCTGGAGCAGGCCGACTTCCTCGCCGCCCTGCTGACCGCCGCCCACCCGGCCGCCGCCCACCCGGCCGGCGCTCTCCCGGCCGGCGCTCCGACCGGCGGCGAAGCCGCCGCCCCGGCGCCCGGCTACACCGGAACCCGCGCCCTGACCCGCCTGACCCTCGCGGCCGGCGGCACCGGCCCGCTCGACCTCGCCGCCTTCGGCGAGACCACCCCGCTCCCCGGCGACGACGTGGTCCGCCTCTCGGACGCCACCCGCCGGACCTACCGGAAGGTCGTCGTCCGCGGCGACCGCCTCGTCGGCGGTGTCCTCCTCGGCGAACTCTCCAGCGTCGGCGCCCTCGCCCGCAGCTGGGAGGACGAGGAAGTCCTGACCGACCTGTTCCACCTGCTCACCGACGACGGAGGCTCCTGATCATGGCCGCATCCACGCCCACCCCCGCCATCGTGCTCATCGGCCACGGCATGGTCGGCCAGCACTACCTGGAGGCACTCGCCGAGCGCGGGGCCGCCGCCACGCACCGGATCACCGTGCTGTGCGAGGAGCCCCGGCCCGCCTATGACCGCGTGCACCTCACCTCGTACTTCTCCGGCAGCAGCCCCGAGGACCTCTCCCTCACCCCTGCCGGCTTCATGGAGCAGCACGGGATCGAGCTGCACCTCGGCGACCCCGCCGAGAGCATCGACCGCGAGGCCCGTACGGTCACCTCCCGCTCCGGGCGGGTGTTCCCGTACGACGTCCTCGTCCTGGCGACCGGCAGCTACCCCTTCGTGCCGCCCGTGCCCGGCAAGGACGCCCCCGGCTGCTTCGTGTACCGCACCGTCGAGGACCTCCTCGCCATCGAGGAGTACGCCGCGGCCTGCACCTCCGGGGCCGTCGTCGGCGGCGGCCTGCTCGGTCTTGAGGCCGCCGGCGCCCTCCAGGGGCTCGGCCTCCCGACCCGCATCGTGGAGTTCGCGCCGCGCCTGATGCCCGTACAGGTCGACGAGGGCGGCGGCGCGGCCCTGCTGCGCACCATCGAGCGCATGGGCCTGACCGTCCACACCGGCGTGGGCACCCAGGAGATCCTCACCGGCGAGGACGGCCGCGTCAGCGGAATGCTGCTCTCCGACGGTTCCACCGTCGACACCGGACTCGTCGTCTTCTCCGCCGGCGTCCGTCCCCGAGACCAGCTCGCCCGCGACGCGGGCCTGACGGTCGGCGAGCGCGGCGGCATCGCCGTCGACTCCCGCTGCCGCACCTCCGACCCGCGCGTCTACGCCGTCGGCGAGTGCGCCCTGGCCGCCGACGGCCGGGTGTACGGCCTGGTCGCCCCCGGCTACGAGATGGCAGAGACCGCCGCCGAGGACCTGCTGGGCCGGGAGAAGGAGTTCACCGGGGCGGACCTGTCCACCAAGCTGAAGCTGCTCGGCGTGGACGTGGCCTCCTTCGGCGACGCCCACGGCACCACCGAGGACAGCCTCGACGTCGTCTACTCCGACTCCCGCTCGGGCGTCTACAAGAAGCTGGTGGTCTCCCCCGACGGGGTACTGCTCGGCGGGGTCCTGGTCGGCGACGCCGACGCGTACGGGCTGCTGCGCCCGCTCACCGGCAGCGTCCCGCCCGTCAGCCCGGACCAGCTGGTGCTGCCCGCGGGGCTGTCCCCCGCCGCGCAGCTCGGCCCGTCCTCGCTCCCCGACACGGCGGTCATCTGCTCCTGCCACAACGTCACCAAGAAGGCGATCACCGCCTGCACGACCCTGCCCGAGGTCAAGAAGTGCACCAAGGCGGGCACCGGCTGCGGCGGCTGCGTCAAGGTGATCGAGCAGCTGCTGCCCGCCCCCGCCGACAAGGGACTGTGCGGCTGCTTCCCCTTCACCCGCGCCGAGCTGTACGAGATCGTCCGCACCCGGCGGCTGACCTCGTACCAGCAGCTCCTCGACGGCCACGGCCGGGAGGCGGCCCGCGGCGGCGACGGCTGCGAGGTCTGCAAGCCGGCCGTCGGCTCGATCATCGCCTCGCTCGCCCCCACCCTCGGCGCGAGCGGCTACGTCCTCGACGGGGAGCAGGCCTCCCTGCAGGACACCAACGACCACTTCCTCGCGAACCTCCAGCGCAACGGCTCGTACTCGGTCGTCCCGCGCATCCCCGGCGGTGAGATCACGCCGGACAAGCTCATCGTGATCGGCGAGGTCGCCCGCGACTTCGGCCTCTACACCAAGATCACGGGCGGGCAGCGCATCGACCTCTTCGGGGCGAGCGTGGACCAGCTCCCGCGGATCTGGGCCCGGCTCGTCGACGCCGGCTTCGAGTCCGGGCACGCCTACGGCAAGGCGCTGCGGACCGTGAAGTCCTGCGTGGGGCAGACCTGGTGCCGCTACGGGGTCCAGGACAGCGTGCGGATGGCCATCGAACTGGAGCTGCGCTACCGGGGGCTGCGCGCCCCGCACAAGCTCAAGTCGGCGGTCTCCGGCTGCACCCGCGAGTGCGCGGAGGCGCAGAGCAAGGACTTCGGCGTGATCGCGACCGCGAACGGCTGGAACCTGTACGTCGGCGGGAACGGCGGGGCCGCCCCGCGCCACGCCGACCTCCTCGCCCAGGACCTGTCCGACGCCGAACTGGTCCGGCTCATCGACCGGTTCCTCATGTTCTACATCCGCACCGCGGACCGGCTGGAGCGGACCTCCACCTGGCTGGACCGGCTGGAGGGCGGCCTGGACCACCTGCGGGACGTCGTCGTGCACGACTCCCTCGGGCTGTGCGAGGAGCTGGAGTCGCTGATGGCGGACCACGTCGCGAACTACCGCGACGAATGGGCCGAGACCTTGGAGGACCCGGAACGGCTGCGCCGGTTCGTCTCCTTCGTCAACGCGCCCGGGGCCCCGGACCCGACGGTCCGGTTCGTGCCCGAACGCGACCAGGTCAAGCCCGACCTGGCGATCCTGACCGGCCGGCAGCCGCTGGAAGCCGTGGGAGGCACCCGATGACCGTGGAACTGCAGGTGGACGAGGGCTGGCTGACGGTGTGCGAGCTGTCCGACATGATCCCGGGGCGGGGGGTGGCGGTGCTGCTGCCCGACGGGAGCCAGGCCGCGGTGTTCCTCGGCCGCTCGGGATGGACGTACGCCATCGACAACCGGGACCCCTTCACGGGCGCGGCGGTCCTGTCGCGGGGGCTGGTGGGCTGCGTGGAGGGCAAGCCCTTCGTGGCCTCGCCGCTGCTCAAGCAGCGCTTCGACCTGGCGACGGGCCGCTGCCTGGACGAGGAGGAGGTATCGGTCCGGACGTACCCCGTGCGGACCGCCGTGACCTCGGCCGCGGTGGCCTAGGCCCCGGGGACGGCAGGCCGCGCGGCAGGAGGGCGGAGGAGCCGTCGAGGGGGCCGCAGCCGACCGACCGGGCGGCGGCGCCGCGCAGCATCCGGTGGTCGGAGACCGAGGGGTCGAGCGGCAGGGCGTCGCCCCGGGGGGACGTGAAGTGGCAGGCGGAGAAGAAGATGTAGTCGATCTTCTTCTCGTTCCAGGTGGGCTCGCCGGAGCGGCAGAGCGGATCCGTCCCCGCCGTGCAGGCGGCGGGGTCGAAGAAGTCGCTGTCCGTCTCGTCCGCCTCGACGAAGACGCCCCGCCCGCTCTCCCCGGCCGACGGGGCGTAGAAGGGCGTGAGAGTGGGGGTGCGGGGCGAGTGGTTGAAGTCCCCGCCGAGCACCACGGGAAGGCCCTGGGCTGTCCAGGCCTCGGCCCGGGAGGCCAGCTCCTCCGCCTCCGGAACGGCGAGCGTGCCGTCGTCCCAGTACAGGTGGACGGAGCAGGCCCAGCTGGTCCGGCCCTGGAGCAGGGTCCGCACGCACGGCACCGTGATGGGCTCGGTCTCCCCGCCGACGGTGAGGTCCAGTTCCGCGCTGTCCGTGACGGGCCCCTTCACCAGGACCGCGTTGCCGTAGTCGGCCCCGCCGCAGACGGACGCCCTGCCCGCGAGGGTGGCGCCGTAGGAGCCGTGGAATCCGAGCGGGGCGAGGCGGCGCAGGATCTCGTCGTACTGGGGACGGCAGACCTCCTGGAGGAAGACCTGGTCGGCGTTCCAGGTGGCGGCAGCGGCCTGGGTGACGACGCTGTCGATCCGCCGCTCGTTGTCGTACGGGTCGGCGCCGCACATGTTGCCGCAGATGTTGTGGCTGACGAAGCGGAGGGCGGGGGCCGAGTCGGGGGTGACCGTGTCGGCGCGGGCGGGTCCTGCGAAGGCCGCCGCCCCGGCGAGCGCGAGGGCAAGGGCCAGGGCCGGCGCGAGGACGGGCGCAAGGGCGGGGAC